>NZ_JBBEUE010000009.1:0-144680 GCF_037402435.1 Acinetobacter sp. NS-4
GCATGCAAAAGGTACAGGATTGGCTAATTCATCGCGCATTTTTTCTTGTTTATTTTTTTCTTGCCAGGTGAGTGAGCGGCAATCGATATATTCACAATAACCACTTTCACCCGTTTCTTCATGCCGATTAATGCGAATTTGATATTTAAAGCTACCCACATAGCCTGCTGCCAGGCCAAATTTAAAATCTCCACGGCTTTGTGCTTGTACGGAAATGCAGGTGCCATCTTTACCTTCATAACCCCACTCAAACTCACGTGGCAAATACATGCTTTGTCCATTCGGTGTTTTTACTTTGGGATAAACCCGATGCACCTTAAAGCGAACGTTTTGGTCAAACATTTGTGTCTTGCCTGTTTTTGCATCTCTTAAATAGAGTCGTGATTGCAAAATGCCATTAAAAGAATCACGAATTTGTGCCAAAAGCAGCTGACGCTGATTTTCCAGATTTATTACCTGATAAGTAAAAAATGCCAAAGGCAAATAGGAAAAATTAATGCAGCGTGCATATTCAAAACAGCCCATCTGCTGAATTTCAAATTTTTGTTCTTTATAAGTCACCTGCCCTTCACATTGACACAGTAAAGACCAGTGATCCGCCAACCCCATACGTAACTGGGTAAAATAAGAAATAATATTGCTGGTGGTAATCGATAAATCAAAACTCAGTTCTTTATCTTTACGCTGTATTTGAAAATGCGGAAAACTGCCGCGAATTGTTTCCCGATCTGAAAACTGAAAATGCCCTTTTGTAAAAAAACAGTCCTGTCCTACCGAGTAAGAATTCAATTGCCCCACCATATGCGAGCTAATACTGGCAATCGTGGTTGCAGTATCTAAGGCGGTGGTATGAATAGCACTTTCATTACGCAGCATTGCCGCATTCGGCTGACCAATCAGGCTAATAAAATTAAGATAATGTAAGGGTGCCGGCAAATTAGGAATCATCAATCCTTGATGAATGATTTTATAACGGCCTTTTTGCGCATGATATGCCAAGCGCGACTGAAGTGGAGCCTGATTGAGTTGTTTGGAACGATCAAATAAATCTTGAAACAACTGCATATCTTGCTCCTTTTATTTTCAGTATAGCGTTCTCATTTTTATATGGCGGTATTTTTTCTCGCAAGGAAAGTGGTCACAAAACCAGACAGTGCATAAATAATGGAAATTACCATAATCCCTACAGGAATATTATAAGTAATCGCGGCAAAGATAAATACAGCGATCGGCAACACAAAAAATGGAACACGTTTGCGATCAAATGTTTTAAATGAATAGTATTTGATATTAGAAATCATCAGTAATCCCACAGCAATGATCGCTATAGCATTAAAGAGCTGAATACCAAATTCACGTACATCAAAAATTTGCGGGAAATCTTGTGCTACCCAAATCAGGGTAATAATAATCACGGCGGCTAATGGACTTGCAACACCAATAAAATAGCGCTTATCCACCACACCAATTTGTACATTGAAGCGTGCCAAACGGAATGCTGCACAGGCGGTATACACAAAACAGGCGGCTAACCCAATCCGTCCCAAATCATGCAGACACCAGCTATACATTAAAATAGCCGGTGCCACACCGAAAGCAAGCAAGTCCGACAAGGAATCGAACTGTTCGCCAAACGGGCTTTGAGCACCAATTGCACGCGCTACCCGACCATCCAACCCATCAAACAAAGCTGCCAGAAAAATGGCATAAATGGCGTGAATGAAATCACCATTCATACTGGCAATAATGGAGTAAAAGCCAGACAACAAAGCTGCCGTGGTAATCAGATTCGGCCACAGATAGATTCCACGACGTTTCACCTTTTGTCCCTCATGGGTATGCTCTTCTTCCTCCACTTCAAAGGTGATGCCATCAAAACCATGTTCATCACGTGTAGAAGATTCACTTTCAGGTTTGTTTATACTTGTCATTCTTGTCGATCCTAAATGTAACCGTATCTCTTTCAAACGTATAACTTATTCGCCAACCAACCAACGGACAGCGGCATGTCCACCATTTTCACTCATGCGTAAATGCGGGAACAGCCATTGTAATGCCTCATCCGCATCTTCAGAAAATTTCCAAGGCGGGTTAATCACAAGTAAACCACAACCATTCAAGCCCACTGGAGTGTCATCTGGCCACACACAAACTTCACACACCAATTGACGGCGAATACCAGTTTTGATCATTTTCTTTTCGAAACGCTCAATCATGGCGCGGTCTTTAATCGGATACCAGACTGCAAAAACACCGGTAGGCCATTTTTTGTATGCAGCAACCAACAATTCTACCAATTGTGGAAAATCTTTACGTTCCAATTCGTAAGGCGGATCAATCATCACCAAACCGCGCTTTTCTTTCGGTGGAATCACCCCAAGCAAACCTTCATAGGCATCACGCTCATGCAAACCGGCACGGCGGTCACGAACATTAAAGCGCAACTGTTGAAACACCTCGGGCTGCATTTCAAAAATAGTCGCTTTATCTATTTCGCGCATGCCTTCCAAGGCAAACCATGGTGAACCTGGATAAGCCCCTTTACCTGAAACTTCACGCATATCCTGAACAATCTTAAGATATTGCTTTACGCCTTCAGGTGCATTACGAGTAATTGAATCATCAAGCTTGATTAAACGATGAATACCATTTAAAAACTCGCCTGATTTCTGTGCTGCAGAAGTCGATAAATCATATTTACCTGCCCCACCATGCGTATCGATATAGCGATAAGGTTTATCTTTGGCATTTAAACGTGTTAAAAGTTGCAGTAATAACACATGCTTCATGACATCGGCAAAGTTGCCTGCATGGAAATGGTGACGGTAATTCATGTTTCTTTAATTCCTGATATCAACCGATATTTTAGCATGAAAAAATGTTTCGTTCCGCAGGATATCTTGCTCTAGAATACAACAGCATTTTTCTATCCTGTTTTTGAGTCTATCTTTATGGATGCAATTCACCTCCCGAAGTCATGCAATGTTGATCAAATGATTGAAGATTTAGATCAGCAAGGATTTAGCATTATTGATGATCTTTATCCTCAGGATTATGTACAGGCTTTGGCTGAAGAATGTATTTCTCATTTAAATCAGTTTAGAGATGCTGCCATTCAGAACGGTGTAATCAGCAAAATTCGTAGTGATCATATTTTATGGATTAATGAAGATTTAGAAAAAGCCCAACAGCACATACAAACACTGCAAGGCTTGGCCGAACAACTGAACCGCGCATTTTTTCTGGGTATTCGTGAAGTTGAAGCCCATTTTGCCTGTTATAACGCCGGTGAGTTTTATGCCTTGCACCGCGACAATCCACAACAAAAAAATGACCGTGTGATTTCGGCAGTCTATTACTTGCATGAAGACTGGCAGGAGGATTGGGGCGGTGAATTACGTTTGCAGGACAAGCAGGATCAATGGCACATCATCCCGCCAAAACCGAACCGCATTGCCCTATTCCAAAGTGATTTATTGCATGAGGTACTCAAAACCAAGCATCAACGCTTATCCATTACCGCATGGTTACGCAGCGGCAATTCCATTTGGTAATTTACCCCCAGAGGATGCTTTAAATCTGGAAAAACATCCTCATATAGCAATCATAGACAGATGAGGATGTAACCGATGCGGGAAAACACCCAACAGATTATTCAACGTATTGGCGAAACCGATCAGTTGTATTTACAAGGGAATACACCAAAACTTGCCTTGGAACGTGCTGAGTTACGTATGCAATTGGTTACACTCAGTATCGTACGTCAGGAACAGCTTCATTTCCTGCAAGAAGCCGTAGTATTGCTTGAACAGGGTCGTATTGAATTTGAAGAAATGCCGTTAAGTTTATATATGAACTTATCCATGCATTTGGCCAAAGCCTATATGCTGTATTTCGAAATCACCAAGGAACAAAGATTTGCCTTAATTACCCAGCAAATCTTAAAACCCATTACTCATGATGAGTATGGAGATATTTACTTCTTCCTGGCCTATGCTTCTGCGGTCAAAAGTGAAACGGCATTAACCCGACATTGGCTCACAAAATACAGTAAAACTGCTGAGTTTGACTTAATCCTGCTACAGCAGCATCCAGCCTTCCACCCATTCCGTGAACACGACTGGTTTGTTAATTTAGTAAAAAGTAAATTGCATTAATGCTGATGCATCTGTAAAAAACGCCTCCGATGAGGCGTTTTCTGTTTCGGTACTTTATTCTTCAGAATAAGGATATCGCTCCCATTTTTCAGTCGTCCATTGACTTCTTTTTCGTCTTCCTTTTCCCTAAATAAGATTAAAAATACCAATAAGGATCGAAAATTTTAAGATCGAAGTTTAAGCAGGCTGTAATTTAGTAGCATTCATATGTAATTGCTGGTTAAGCTCATCAATCAACATGACCCACTCATCTGCGTCTTCTACTAAATAGCGAATTAAAAACTCACGCTGGGATTTATTCCAGAAGGGAGCATCATGCAGATTTTGATGTGCAGGTAATTGATGAGTCCGTATAAAAAGCTCAACAGCCGCAGGGCTAGAAGCCAGACCGAGTTGTTCAAATAACATTTTAAAGGATGGGTTATTATTCATAAGCATGGCACACTCCTTATCAACCAAACTATCATTTATTATTCAATTAACTTATAAGATGTTCATAAAAAAACCTAGTCATAAAACTAGGTTTGTTGTTTCAATTTGTGTTCACTGATACGTTGAGGTTGAAAACCGGTCTTCGGTATGCAAGTGTTCATTTAAGATATCGACCACCATAGCCCATTCATCATCCTTTTTTTCCAATGACTGATAATGAAATCATGCTGAACACGCAACCAGAATGGTGCTGTATATAAAGAAACATCCATGGTCAATTGACCATGGATGTTTTTGGACTCGAATTCAGAGCCAATTGTTCAAAAAAGAGCTCCAAAAAGTAGGCTATTGTTCAAATACCATTTAAGACTCCGATAATAATGAATAACCTTTAAACCAGAAATAATAAAAATATTATTTCTGGTCATACACAGGTACGTCGCATGCTCCGGAGCCTTCAGCATCCATATGTAATTGTTCATTGAGCACATCAACAAAAATTGCCCAATCATCATCTTCTTTCCAATGACCAATCAGAAAATCGTGCTGTGACCTAGACCAGAACGGGGCTTTATGTAACGGAACATCCATACCAATTTGATGGGTCTGGATAAACTCATCAATGGCCTCAGGGCTTGAATCCAGCCCTAATTGTTCAAAAAAAACTTCCATGGTAGGGAGCTGCTCTAACATCTTGTGTACCTCAGCTTTTATTGATGATCTTGCTTATAAGTTAGACAAAAAACTTGAATAATTCAGTTATCCCTCCATCACAGCATGTTATTTTTTGTTCTATAAAAATGATGCAACAAAAAAAAGCACGCCATTGGCGTGCTTTTTTTAATTTAATCTAAAAGATTAAATTATTTAAGCATGTCAGCAATCGCTGCACGTTCTTCTTCTAACTCGTTAAGAGTGAAGTTAATACGTTCTTGACTGAATGCATCGATTTCTAGACCTTGAACGATTTTATATTCACCGTTTTCAGTAGTCACAGGGAAACCGAACATTACGCCTTCAGGGATACCATAAGAACCGTCAGAAGGAATACCCATCGTTACCCATTCGCCATTTGTGCCAAGAGCCCAATCGCGCATATGGTCGATTGCAGCGTTAGCAGCAGAAGCAGCAGAAGACAAACCACGAGCTTCGATGATTGCAGCGCCACGCTTACCAACTGTAGGAAGGAATGTGTTTGCATTCCAATCTTGGTCGTTAATCATGTCTTTAACGCTTTCACCATTGATAGTCGCGAAACGGTAGTCAGCATACATTGTTGGAGAGTGGTTACCCCAAACTGTAAGTTGTTTGATGTCTTTAACCGCTTTACCAGTTTTAGCAGCAATTTGAGATGCAGCACGGTTGTGGTCAAGACGTAACATTGCTGTGAAGTTTTTAGCTGGAAGATCTGGAGCAGATTTCATAGCGATGTAAGCGTTAGTGTTAGCAGGGTTACCTACAACAAGAACTTTAACATCACGGCTAGCAACTTCGTTAAGTGCTTGGCCTTGACCAATGAAGATTTCGCCGTTCACTTTAAGAAGGTCAGCACGTTCCATACCTGGACCACGTGGACGTGAACCAACCAATAACGCGTAGTCAGCATCTTTAAATGCAACTTTAGGATCATCAGTACCGATCATGTCCGCTAAAAGTGGGAATGCGCAGTCTTGAAGTTCCATCATTACGCCTTTAAGCGCTTGTTGAGCTTTCTCAAAAGGAACTTCTAACAATTGCAAAATAACGGGTTGGTCTTTACCAAGCATTTCGCCGCTAGCAATACGGAATAATAGGCTGTAACCAATTTGACCAGCAGCGCCAGTAACGGCAACGCGAACAGGTTGCTTCATGTAATTATCTCCAATTGAGGATAGTCAATGCGATTAAATAATCAATGTTTAATCTAATAATCATAAACGCGAAAGATTGTACTCCAATCCTTTTCGATATGCATTGAAAAGAAAATGAATTTCAACAAAAGTCTGATAGGAAATATAAAAAAGCTTAGTAAGAGCCTTTTATTATGAATAAATTGGGACAATTATTTTCTACCGCTACTGAGCATTGCTTGTACTGTCCGTTATTTTTATAGCAAAGTCTCACTTCGGTCAGAATGGCATTTCCTTGAGAGGTCGCACAGTTAAATTTAATTGCACTGGCAGGTAAACTCGAATTTAAACGCAAAAACCGTAACCGAAGATTGGTCTGATGCATGGTTCGCGTTTCAGGACTGGTCAACTCAGCCGGGACTTTAAGGCGTTCGGCATAATTAATGATGGTACGAAAATATTGACTTGAATTCATCTTTACACATCCACCGATTCCCCGCCAAAGCTGCACGCGTGCATTTTCATCTGGCATGATACGTGCCACGACTTTCGCCTGCAGCGGCGATAGCATGGCGGAAGATGCTGTTTTACATTCAGATTCTGAAGTTTCCGGATACAAACCGGAAATATTCAGTGAATAACCTTCCAGACATTTTCGCTGCTTGGATTTTTGAGCATCAAACATACATACCGCAGGAGTCATTTGCACGACCATGACATAGCCCTGCAAAGGCTCGGCAAAAATTTGAGGTGCAAATAGCCCTAGTCCAGCACCGCTCACCCCGAACAGTGCCCATCTTGCTAAAACTGAAGTTTGCCCAAAAAATATCATCAACAAGTCAGACCTATCAATAAAATTAAAGTTTAAGGATTTATTCTCAATGGAATGATATTCATTCTTTTTTCAATCGATTGCGCCCCTTCTCCAAGCAATACCCCATAATGTGTTGCGTTGGTCATCACATGTTTTACATAATCACGTGTTTCAGTCAGTGGAATGGTTTCGGTATATTGATCCGCGGCAATGGACTGAGCGTCGGGTTGCCAGCGACGTGCCCGGTTTGGCCCCGCATTGTAGCCAGCCGTTGCCAGCACAGGGCTATTGCTGAGCTGGTTCTGAATCATTGATAAATAAAAAGTACCATAACGAATATTGGTATTCATATCGGTTAAAGCTGCAGGGTTATAGGTTTCGCCCATTTGGCGGGCTACAAGTTTTGCCGTGTCCGGCATAATTTGCATTAAACCGCCTGCACCCACATGCGAGCGTGCCTGCGAAACAAAACGGCTTTCCTGACGCATCAGGCCATATGCCCATGCAGGATCTATACCCGCATTACGGCTATGGCTGACCACATAGCTTTGATGTGGCATGGCATAACGATAAGAATAGTTGTGTTTGGATTCGGTACGGTCAGCAGCATAAATGGCCCGATCATACCAACCCATATCTGTTGCACGTTTTGCAGCTGCCAGCAGCAAGCCATCATCATGTTTTAAATAGGCCTGTCGCACCGCCCAGTTCCATTCACGATTCACATAACTATCTGGTGCATTTACCCGGCGTAAAGCAAAAGCACGGTTGAAATGAATATTTTGACTTAAACGCTGCACATCACTATTGGAAGGTTGAACATTATTGGGAATATTATTGTAACTCTGACCTAATTTATCTCTGGCCAGCAGATTGTGGTAATCATCCCCTTGAGCCAACTTTTTAAAAATTTCTTGCGCTACACGTTTAGATTTAGCATCGCCACGTTGTTCCGAAGCCCGTGCCAACCAGTACTGCCAGCGATCTTCCTGTTTCTGGGTCACACTCATGGCATCAATGGCCCGAATCAAACTTTCCCAGCTACTGAAACGAATGGCCTGACGGGCATAAACTTCCGCTTCTTCCGCACTAAAGGGCAATCCATAACTGGCATCCAGATAATTCAGCACTTCACGATTAAAGTTGTTTTTCATCACTGTGGTACCACCAATATAGCCCACAGCACGGTATAGTGCTTTTTGTACTTGCAGCGGTGTCCCTTCTGCTGCATTTTTTACCGAAGCCATTGCGGTATTTAAATCACTATCGGCCAAACGTCCTAGGGCATAAATCAAATAAGCCTGATCTGCACTGGTAGCTTTAGGCGCAGTCCATAAATAATTTAAAGGATTGGCCTGAATTTGATTGAGCTGTGCAAGTGACAGGCTCACACCCAGACTTTGTGCAGTTGCCAAAGCCAAACCAGACTGGCCTGCGCGCAGTTGTCCCCATAAGCGCTGCTGTCTGTCCTGCTCGGTCATCAGCGGGCTAGACAACATCATGCGTCCCAAACCGGTACATGATTCAGGTTGTGAACTGGTGGCGAGCCAAACATCCTTATATTCAGCAAAAACCAAAGGATCACCCGATTTTGCACGCACTTGAGCAACCGCACAGCTTTCTGCCTGATCCGGATTGGTCACATACTGTAAAATGGGTTGTGCCGTCGCAAAATCTGCCTGCTTTACTTTTTCTTCGACATAATCGGCAGCCAGTTTTTCAGCCATCGCAGATTGAGGATAACGCTGGGCAAAATTAACAATATTACTGGCCGGCTGATTGGCTAAATTGCTATTCAATGACCAATATTCGGGATAATAGCCCAGTACGTCATTTTGCATCGACATCTGATATTGTTGTAATAAAGCAACATTGCCTGAGTTGGCAGCACGCAAAGCATCATTAAACTGTTCATCGGCTGCATGGGAAATCGAAATAAAACCGCTAGATGCCACACTTAAAGCAAGCACTTTATAATAATTTTTATTGATTACCCGATTAAACATATGCTTGCCTTCTGTCATTTAGTATTGCCTTGGTCGCATCTAATCATTTTTGAATAGTTTAATTATTATTAAACTACTCTACTGTTCTGTTGTGTAACCTTATGATTAGACAATATTAATTTTCAATCATTTTTACTTCACAAATCAATATTCTTGTAGCTTTATTTATATCTATAAGTTTAGCTTCGATTCCTGCTAAAATATGCGCCTTTCTTGTATTCAAATCGCAATTTTTTCAAGATTGCAGCTAGCCTCATCTTTCTCAATCAATGCAATTAAGTATTGAAATAAAAAAGGAAATATTGCTCGCTCATCCGACCTGATCCGGTCAATCTTGAATGGCGATTTCCTTGATTTATCCTTTAGGAGCCTACATGACGGTTCAAACCTTCATTCCAAATAGTGCCCAAGCTGCTTCAGAAAACACTGTTACCCAGCCACAGCACACCCCAGCCGACGGTTCAGTCAAAAAACTGTATATCGAAACGCAAGGGTGTCAGATGAATGAGTATGACAGTCATCGTATGGCAGACCTGTTGGGCGATTCACACGGTTATGTGTTAACAACCGATCCAAGTGATGCAGATATCCTGCTCATGAATACCTGTTCAATTCGTGAAAAGGCCCAAGAAAAAGTGTTTTCCGAATTGGGTCGCTGGCGCAAGCTGAAAGAAAAAAATCCTGATCTGGTGATTGGTGTCGGTGGTTGTGTCGCTTCTCAGGAAGGTGACAACATTCAAAAACGTGCGCCCTATGTCGACATGGTTTTTGGCCCGCAAACCTTGCACCGTTTACCACAAATGCTGGATCAGCATTCTGAACAATTGGAAAAACCAAAGAAAGATAAAATCAAACTGGTGGATATTTCTTTCCCTGACATCGAAAAATTCGACTTTTTACCTGAACCGCGTGTTGAAGGCTATAAAGCCTTTGTTTCAATTATGGAAGGCTGTTCCAAATACTGTTCTTTCTGCGTAGTCCCTTATACCCGCGGGGAAGAGGTATCGCGTCCTTTAGATGACGTACTGGCTGAAATTGCCGGTCTGGCGGAAAAAGGGGTTCGTGAAATTTCGCTACTCGGTCAAAACGTCAATGGTTACCGCGGTGAAACGTTCGAAGGTGAAATCTGTACTTTTGCAGACTTACTACGTCTGGTGGCTGAAATTCCGGGCATTGGCCGTTTGCGTTATACCACTTCACATCCGCTTGAATTTAACGACGACCTGATTCAGTGCTACCGTGATTTGCCACAAATGGTTTCACATCTACACTTGCCGGTACAAAGTGGTTCAAACGATGTACTGAAAGCGATGAAACGTAACCACACCATCGACGTGTATATCGAGAAGATTAAAAAGTTACGTCAAGTCCGTCCAGATATACATTTATCTTCAGACTTTATTATTGGTTTCCCGGGTGAAACTGATCAGAACTTTGAAGAAACCTATCAATTCATCAAAGATTTGGATTTCGACCATTCTTACAGCTTCATTTATTCAAAACGTCCGGGTACACCAGCGTCAGAACTTGAAGACAACACCCCTGAAGATGTGAAAAAAGAACGTCTGGCCAAAGTTCAGCAATGGATTAAACGCTCAAGCATTGATAAAACAGATGCCATGCTCGGCACCATCCAGCGCGTATTGATTGAAAACGTATCCGATAAAGATCCGAACCTTTTGGTCGGTACGGCAGACAACACCCGTTATGTCTCCTTCATTGGTGATCCGGCTTGGGTTGGACGTTTTGCAGAGATTGAAATTACCGAAATTAAAACTTTGAATTTTGTTTACGGTGAGCTCTTGAATCTTGAGCCTGACGTGGCGTAATGTAAGGTGATCGGCTAGACCATTTATAAGGAATTCTCTTGACTGCAGCGATTCGGCGTACAGTAACTTTTCCTGGTGTTTCGATGGAGCGTTTGAAAGGCATGCTCGGTGCTTATAACGGTCATTTGAAACAAATTGAACAACGTTTAAACGTCAACATTTCCCATCGAGGCGAAGCCTTTTACATTGATGGTGAAATCGATGCAGTAGAGAGAGCAGAAAGCCTCTTGATGCGTCTACATGAAGAAACCGAAATTAGCCCGCAAGTGAGTGCAGATACCTTGCATCTCATGATTCAGGGCAGTCAAACTGACCGTGAATTACAAATCGATCCTCATCAGGAACATACCGGTCTGGATGAGGTGTGGCTGCAAACCCGTAAAGGTCGAATCAACCCGCGTGGTGCTAACCAGAAACGCTATGTGCAACGTATTTTGCAAAGCGATATTTCATTTGGTATTGGCCCTGCAGGTACAGGTAAAACCTATCTGGCTGTAGCAGCTGCGGTGGATATGCTGGAACGCAATGAAATTCAGCGTATCTTGCTGGTGCGTCCTGCGGTTGAAGCCGGTGAAAAACTCGGCTTTTTACCGGGGGATTTAAGCCAGAAAATCGATCCTTATTTGCGTCCACTTTACGATGCCCTGTATGAAATGCTGGGCTTTGAAAAAGTGGCCAAACTGATTGAACGTCAGATTATTGAAGTTGCGCCCCTCGCCTATATGCGTGGCCGTACTTTAAACCATTCTTTCGTGATTTTAGATGAAGCGCAAAATACCACACCGGAACAGATGAAAATGTTCCTGACCCGTTTAGGTTTTGGTTCACGTGCGGTCATTACCGGTGATATCACTCAGGTCGACTTGCCACGTGGTCAACAGTCCGGTCTTTCACATGCCTTACGTGTGCTGGAACCGGTGACTGAAATTCATATCACTCGTTTCCATTCTCGTGACGTGGTTCGTCATCAGCTGGTACAAAAAATTGTCGAAGCCTATGAAGGATGGGACAGTGAACAACACCGTCTTAATGCTGAAGCACGGGCAGAACGTAAAGCGCGTCAGGAAGCATTGATTGCTGAAAATGATGCCGCTGCCGATGCTCAGGATTAAGATATTTTAAGGATTCATTTTGAAACTTAACCTATCACTGCAACAAGATTTCCAATCCCCTGAACTGGTACTGAAACGTGCTTATATTAAAAAGGTCATTGAGACTGCACTGCGTTTTATCGATGTCGATCAAGACTGTGAGATAGGGATTGCCTGTGTAGACAATGCCGAAAGCCATAAGCTGAATCTGGAGTATCGCCAGAAAGACAAACCGACCAATGTGTTGTCTTTTCCAAGTGACATTCCAGAGGAAGTTTTATCAATGCTGGATGCTCTTCCAATCGGCGACTTAGTGATTTGTATTCCTGTGGTTTTAAAGGAAGCCATTGAGCAAAACAAAACCCCGATTGAGCATTTCACCCATATGCTGGTGCATGGCACATTGCACTTAATGGGTTATGACCATGAAACTTCAGATGAAGATGCCGAAGAAATGGAAGCATTGGAAATTGAAATTCTGGCCAAGGTAGGTTTTTCAAATCCATATACTGAACAGTAGTTCTTGCATCCCTGTTTTTTAAACCCGATTAATTTCGATTAGTCGGGTTTTATTTATGGCAAATAAGCATAAAATCTTAAAATCCCCTCTAAAATGGCGGAAAAAATAATGAACAGAATTATTTCCCGGCTTTTCCTGATTTCAGCGTTATTTCCTGCATGCCAGCTGTATGCAAATGATGCACTGCTCAATAATAAACCGCCCAATAATGAATCACTATGTAAAGAAGTAAAATTCCAGCAGGCAGCAAATGTCTGGATAGGCCATTATTATCTGGAAGGCGTGATGGAAGTCGGCTCTGAGCTTTTACTGGAACCGGACGGCAAGTTTAAATGGTATCTGGCAGTCGGTGCTTTAGACCAATATGCCGAAGGAACATGGTGGAAAAATGGGACATGTATTGGCTTAAAAGCGGCACCCCAATATCGCCAATATTTAGAAATCTTCCCGACCCGCCTCGACCTTTCAGAAACCGGCTTAAATGCGACATGGCCAGATGGACATCAAAAAGGACAATATGTATTAGCGTCGCATTAAAACCCTAATCAAAAACCGTGATTAGCAATTTTTGCAAAGCAGATGAACCGCCATACAATCAATGTACTTCAAACTCAGCTTCAGCCGGATCAAAACGCCAGGTACGTACAATACGCAGCTCTGAAATATCCTTCATTCCCCGATCAAAGCTGCCAAACGGCGCTGCCTTGCGTACTGAAGTCTTTGCCGCTTCATCCAGCAAACTATGCCCCGAACTTTCAATCAGGCGAAGGGCACGAATCCCGCCGCTTTTATTCAAAATCACCATTAACCGAACCTCTCCTGCGAGGCGTTGCACTTTCGCTGCATCGGGATAATAACGGTTACCGTAAAATTCAACCTTTTCGCGGAATTTTTCCAAATAAGCCGCTGAAATGTCCTGCTTGGCTTGAATACCATCTACTGTTTTAATTTTTTGCTGGCGACTGAAATTTTGTTGACGTTGCAAATATTGCGCTTCCAGACTTGCGACCATAGCCGCCTTGGCTTGAAACTGGCTATTCAGCTCTTGCATGGCTTTTTTACGCTGGTTCTGTTCTGCTTCCTTTTTCCAGCTTAAGGTAGTCATCAATACTTTTTCTTCAAAACTTAATTCGCGCTTTTGCTGTAAACGCTCCAAAGTTTCCTGTTGCTGTTGACCAGCACTTTGTTCAGTCATTGCGGCAGGCATATCGCTCGACATACGATGTGCTTCACGGAATGTGCCGGAACCTTGCTGGTCTGCCTGTGCCAGAAAATCAGCCTGTTCCACCTTGTCCTGACTTGGACGTAAAGTGACGGCAATTTCTTTGACTGCAGCATCACTTTCTTCCGGCATGGCAAATTGCAAGGTCAAAATAATCAAATGCAAAAGAGCAGCCACAATCACTGCGCTTGTGAAAACTGGATCTTTCCACCATGCCTGCATTAAAGGTGCAAAACTGATTTTCTTAAGCATCACATTAAACCGACAAAAAGTCAGGTTCCCCAAACTGCATAAAAGCAGTATAAAATAAACACAGCGTCTACTTTTGAATGAAAAAACGAGAACTCAATCAACAAGCGACCTGTAGACAATTAAAATCATGAAAATGGTGCAATTAATTTTGCTAAACTGCAAGATCGAATATCTGTATTTTTAATACTTTCGACAAAATCTATCGAAGTTTAAAAAGATTAACTCGCTGGGATGCCTTATATGCAAACGCTACTATCCAATATCTCTCAACGTATACGCCAGGTGTACCAAAAGGCAGAAGGGTTTATTGAGGATGAGCGTGAATTTCCCCTATCTCAAGTTTTTTTAAATGCAACTTTTCAGCGCTTTGTCACCGACAATGTCTCCATGCTCAAAGATCTGCATGCCGACTTGCATGAGGACTGGTTACGTTTATATGCAACGTTGGATGTGAAAGGTTTATACATTACCCTGTCAGTCGATTTGAAACTGGTTCAAATGGAATTGAATAAAGATACCCAGCTGATTGTGTTTGAACAGATCAGCGATACCCAGGTCATTGACGCCAAATTCAAAAATGTATTCCAAAAACTTGCCGTAAAATTTGCTTTATTTTTCTATCAAAAAGTACTCAACCAAGACCCTTTGGGTATGATTCTTGAGAAGCTGAAAGTAATTAAAGTTAAAGATGACTTGTTACATCTGGATTTAAACCGCTGGTTAGGCAAAAAGCGCTCTATCATTGATACCTTAGCGAAAGTTCATGTAAATCATGCCGTTTTACGTGAAGCTGAACTGGTGGTCATCGGCAATGTCAATCTGACTGCTTTATTCAGAAAAATGTCCGAAGAACCAATGGATGTTTGGGCGGATGAGGAAGAACAGGAAGAAAGCAAAGTCAGTCCAATTAAGCAAAAATAAATTGCATTGTGAGTAATGATTAAAGTCTGTATTTTTACCTAGAAAAAAACTACATAAAGATACAGATTGAACAAAATTTCGAATTTTATCTTCATAATCAAAGCGCATAATAGTAAGCAACAAAAACTTTATACTTTATTCAACCATTCTAGGAACCCACTACTTATGGCTCACAATGTATTGAAAACGATTGCGTTGGCATCTGGTGTAAGCACTACACTGTTGTTTGCTGGTTTCTCAAGCCAAGCATTTGCCATGAGTCCATTCCAGGCAAGTTATCAATTTAGCTATAACGGCAAAAATATGGGTTCGGCAACTCGTACTTTAAGCAAGTCGGGAAATAACTGGACTTATGTTTTTGCTGCCAAAGCAGGTGTTATTGCTTCTGCAACGGAAACAAGTCATTTTAGCTTAAATGGTAACAACATCATTTCTCATAACTTTAACCGCAGCAGTAAAATTTTGGTGCACAACAACACCATGAGCATTAACTTTAATCCGAATGCTAAAATCATTAACACCAAGAAAGATGACAAAGCACGTTCTTTTGCTTGGAAATCTGGTGTTTTGGACGAGCTAAATGCTGAATTGCAACTTCGTGAAGACTTAAAAACTTCAGGTTTAAAATCAAGTTATCCAATTGCCGACGCCAAAGAAGTTGAATCACGTCGCTTTGTCAAACAAGGGGCGGAAAAAGTTAAAACCTCTTACGGTACCTTTGACACCATTAAAGTGGTAATGAAACATGATAAACCAAACCGTGATACGATTTTCTGGTTAGCTCCTAAACTTGACTATGCTCCTGTGAAGGTTTCTCACCAAGATGGCAATACCTCCTATGGTTTGCTATTAACGGGGTATAAAGGCGCAACGAATTAATCAATTTGATCAATTTTGCTTGCATTTTTCGAGAGCCTTTTTAAAATACGCTTTTGCTTGAAAAAGCATCTGCCCTTAGAGGAATTCTCCCGTGCACGCACTAGAACAGAAAATCTTAAGTGAAGGTATCGTTCTATCTGATCAAGTTTTAAAAGTTGATGCTTTCCTGAATCATCAAATTGACCCTGTATTAATGCAGCAAATTGGTAAAGAATTTGCTGCACGTTTTAAAGATGCAGGAATCACCAAGATTATTACAATTGAAGCTTCCGGTATTGCTCCAGCAGTAATGGCTGGTTTAGAACTTGGCGTGCCTGTAATCTTTGCACGTAAATATCAATCTTTAACCTTAAAAGATGATTTATACCGTTCTAAAGTGTTCTCTTTCACTAAACAGATTGAAAGCACCATCGCCATTTCCAACAAGCACATTAACTCTAGCGATAAAGCTTTAGTCATTGATGACTTCTTGGCAAACGGTCAAGCAGCTTTAGGTCTTGCCGATTTGATTCATCAAGCGAATGCTGAAGTTGTCGGTATTGGGATTGTGATTGAAAAATCTTTCCAACCAGGTCGCCAATTGTTACTCGATAAAGGTTACCGTGTTGAATCTTTAGCACGGGTTAAATCTTTAGAGAATGGTACGGTTGAATTTGTTCGTGACTAAATTTCGAACTGAATTTAAAAAGAGCGCTTAGGCGCTCTTTTTTTGCAGATGTTTTTTGTACCGTATATTTTATCTGAAGCAGGTATCCTGAGCGATGACTGTAAGATTGCAGTGGCTCATATAATTCCAACTGAAATCAGTTTTCCAGCGTCTGCTTTAAATTCAGATACCAGAAAAATATTAAGTGCACTCTTTTTTCTCTAATAATCTGAGTAGAACCTAATCCATAGCCTAGTTTTGGAATGTGTAACTATCGAAATTTCAGACTAAATCTTATTGTGTAGTAGATTGATTCAGTTACAAAACCATACCCAATGAACAATTTTTAATCTAAAATAAGAGGTCTAACTATCCGCAAATAGTTAGACCTTGGATCATATTGAACGGTGGATTTACTTTACGGTAACAGTAATGCTGCCGGTGTTCACAGCACCAATAGCAGAAGTTTTGATACCTTCAATATGATTCTCAAATCCGCGTGAATTGACAGATGCATCAATAGCCCCGGTATTAATGGCTAAATTCGCTGCGCTGTAATTGCTCAGGGTTTCAGAGAATTGATCATAAGTATCGGTATTCAATGACGTGCTGATAGAGCTTTCGAACTCTGATGACCGTTCAGAACGCCATTCTTCCAAACTACGTGCCGCACTTCTTTCAGCATCAAGCGTTGCATCTACTGTACCGGTATTCAAAGCAGTCAGGTTGCCTTGCTGTAAGCTGATACTGCCTGTGTTCACAGCACCCAGTGCGGAAGTTTCTACCGCGATAGTGTTACCCACACTCTCAAGTTCATTATAGCGACCAGATGTGTTAACGGTTGCATCAATATTATTGGTATTGATGGCAAGGTTAAGCGCACTACCATTTGCAGTCCTTTGAGATAAAAGATTGAGGGTCGCTTGCAACCCCGTATCTACAGTTACATTGTTATTTTGAGCATTTGCCATAGCTGCGCTGGACAGGAAGGCGACGGATAAGACGATTGTTTTGATAGACTTATTCATGGTTATTTCCTTTTCTCGTTTTGAAGTACTTCTCGCTAAGCACTTTCTCTTATAATGGGAGCGAGCCCATTTTTTACATATTTTTTTAATCGCGCTGAGTGGTTGACCAATAGTTTTCTATGACTGCTGGATTTGCATCCCACAGCATCGCGGTCTTCTGCTCTTCTTTTTCTTTATTGCCGTTTTCTTCATTCATTTTACTTGAAGAGGTACGCTGTTTCTTGCTGATGTATTTAATCAGGTCCTGTTTGCTCATTTCTGGTTCCGCTTCAGGATTTTTAATCACCTCAGATTCTTTATGCTTAGGCGGCTTAGTATCTTTGCTGGGTGAGTTGGTCGACTTATTTTTCTCATCGGATGAATCTGTTTGATGTGAGGATGATTCCAGAAGAGATCTGTTTAAATCTGTAGGTTTTTGCTGCTGGCTTTGCTTGTATTTATGCAGGGCAACAGAACTTCGGGTTAAATTTAACTGACCAAATTCAGGCGGTATTGCAGCACGGCAGCTTTCAAATGTTGTGGGCGGAATAACCTGACTGAGCAACTCAAAAGTTGCCAGATTCAGCATTTGGCGCAAGGCAAAGTTTGTCGCCTCTCGCTCCCCTTTTCCGATCTGAATATTCAATAACGTATGGCCAGCAAACCTACCGGCATTTATACCGTAATCCTGTGCTGCAATTTGTTTCTGCAGCGAGACATTTGCAACGACTTTACTGCTGCGCGTATCTGTCAGAGATAAATCTAAACCGACCATAATTCGGGTTTGACTGTAATTGGGGCCGACACCGCCAATCTGCATGTCCAAGCCACCGCCAGGAATAAAGTCCAGACTGTTAATACTGCCGGTCACATAATAATCCGATGCCTGGATTTGCCTTGGGTCACGAATTCCCCACTTGGCTTCGCTTTCGATAATTCGAGGATCACGCCGGTTCAATAAGCTGACCCCAGCCTGAAACAATGCAGATTGCACCATATCTCCGGCACCTTGGGTCACCATTTTGCCACTGCCGCCATTGGTCACCACATCTTTGCCGGTTTGATCCAGAATCGCGCCAACAGAGAAACTGACATCATTGCGCAGTTGCCCTTTCAGGCAGGATAAGGCCAGATCAAAAGGGGTAAAAATATCAGTAATCGGTGGGCCTTGTACCAGGCTGACTGGCTCCTTATTGGAAAGCGCCATACCCGTGCACCCGGTCATAAGTTGGCTAAAAATGATGGCGATGCTCACAGAAGATATTTTTCTTCTACTCAACCCAGGAAAATTCAGCATAGCGATTCTCCCGGTTGGGTGCTTAAGTTAGGACATTGCTGGTTATTTTGAGTGGTCGTCGAATTTACAGAACCGTCATTGGCAGTATCATTCGAAATGTCTACACCGTTGTTTGAACCGTTTATATTTACATTGCTGGTAGATGAATTAACTGTACCTATAGAACTTGTCGATGTACTGTTTATTGTGGTCTTTCCTAGTCCAGAATAATAATCTGAATCCATGAGTTCGATCAGATTAGCTTGGGTTAAATTCTCACTGGAACGGGTACTTGATGCTTTCCAGCGCTGACTCCACTCATCAGATGTTGCATAAGCGTTGCTCAGAAAACATAAACAAAATAAACCAACATTGATCACTGATATTCTCATAATGTTTACCATCCTTTGATCGAAGATGTTTATTTATTTTTCATTTAGTAATGTTTAATTAGTAATTTTTAATTTATCTAACAAAGATTAAATCACATAAAAAAAACAAAGTGCTAAATTTATCCGGTTTTAGCTGTTTTTTGTTTTTATAATTAAAATATCCTTTTGTTTTAATTTAACAAATGTTATTTATTATTATTTTTTGAATTGTAAGAAATCATTATGTAAAAAAATTTTAAATTTTAAAATTCACATCAAAACCTGTTTTAATTAATATATTTTTTATATTAATTAAAACAAGAAATTTTATTCAAAAAACTCAATTTATCAAACCGCTTCAATTTTATGGAGTTGTAAACTTTAATTTTCTTAGCATATTTATCAAAACTAGAACCGTGTCGCATTTTGCTATAAATATAAAAAACTAATCACAATTAAGATTATTTATATAGAAATTTTGAGATAAATAGGGAGTGTGGAAGCAATATGCCAGATAGGCGTTATACGGCACTTCCGCTTCAAAACGCCTCACGCTACAATCGAAAACACTAGTGTCGTTAAGCTTCCTGGGATAACCAGTGCAGCATATTCATGTTTTGAATTGCAGGACATTCAATTAAGGGATTTTTCATCATCTTAGGGATCAGCACTACCCAAAAATAATTCAGGGATCGCCCACATTAGATGAAGAAGTAATATATTTACAACTCAGATAAACTTCTTTGTATTTACTTCTTCTAGAATCAAGTTGGTATGAAATGTTCCTGACATCAGGATTCAGAACAGACATACTGTTTAGCAACATGTAATGAATACCAGCTTATCTGGATGCAATTCCATATCACACATGAACTTAAGATAAGCAAATATCAATCGTTGATGGAAAAACCTATGCAATGTCCTAAATGCGGATCTTCTGAAGTAGAAAAACGTGATCACGAAAAAAGGCTCAAGACCATTAGTGGTATTCTGCTCACCTCTGCTGGTGCAACCGCTGGAACAGTCGGTGGCGCGGCTACCGGAGCTTCAACTGGTGCAGCGATTGGCGCCGTTGCTGGGCCATTAGGGGTTATTTTTGGCGGCACAGTGGGAACTTTTGTCGGTGCCATTGCAGCAGGTGTGACTGGTGGTATTTTAGGCAATATCTTCGGCAAAAAAGCTGGGGTGATTATCGATAAAAATGTATTTTTAGATTACAAATGCCTGAAATGTAACCATCGCTTTAAAGAAAAAGAATAAATCTTTAAGTACTCAAATTTTATCTGGCAATAAAAAAAGACCCTTCATTTGACGAAGGGTCTTTTTTTATATCTACAGGAGTTTATGCGAGGTCATATAAAAAGTGTGCCAATTAAACTCGCTGTCTAAAGTTAAAACAGATCAGTTTGCCTGTAATTTTTTAACCACATCGCCTAAGCGTTTACCCTGCTCTTCACACAAGACTTTTTCATCCTGACTCAGGCCCAAATCATGGCGCGGACCACTGACATGGCTGGCACCATACGGCGTACCCCCCGATTTGGTATTGGATAATGCCGGATTAGCATTCGGCAAGCCCATAATCATCATGCCGTGATGGAACAATGGGGGGAGCATGCTCAGCAAGGTACTTTCCTGCCCGCCATGCATCGCACCTGAAGATGTAAAGACACAGGCCGGCTTTTGATGTAATGCCCCATTGAGCCACAGGCTGGTGGTCTGATCCCAGAAATATTTCATCTCGCTGGCCATGTTGCCAAAACGGGTCGGCGAACCTAAAGCCAGACCTGAACAGTTTGCCAAATCATCTAAACTACAGTAAATATCTCCTTCGGCAGGAATACTCGGCTCAGCTTCCTTCACTACAGTCGATAAATTGGGCACCGTACGAATTTTTACAGCCATACCTGTAGATTCAATACCATTGGCAATTAAATACGCCATTTCTTTGGTCGAACCATATTTGCTGTAATATAAAACAAGGACATAAGGCTGCATAATTTTAATAAACAAAGTTAAAGATAAAAACTATACGGTATTTTTCCCATTTTTTGGTTAAGCTTGTTCATGAAAGTTCATAAAGATGATTAAAAAAATTGAGACTTTATAGTTATGTTAAAAAAGTATTTAAAAAAACTTCCTTTTTATGACGAGACCTGGTTTCAGTTTGTTTTATTTGTAATCAGACGTTTTGAAGCAGATCGTTGCCGTGATCAGGCCGCATCACTTACCTATACCACCCTGTTTGCAGTGGTACCCATGCTGACGGTTTTTCTGGTCATCATTTCTTCTATTAAAGCCTTGGAACCGGCACGGCAACAATTACAACAACTGATTTATAGCAATTTTTTACCCAAAACCACCATTGCTTTTGACAAGGCATTTAATGCCTTTACCGATAAATCCAGCAACCTGACTGTAATTGGTATCTTATTCCTGTTTATCACCACAGTGATGATGCTTTCCAGTATCGAGACGGTATTTAACCGGATTTGGCGAGTGCAGGAAACACGCGGTGGCATCATCGGATTTATGCGCTACTGGACCATTATTTCACTCGGTCCGATCCTGTTAGGCAGTGCCTTTGTGATTTCTTCTACTGTGGCCTCATTAAATGTACTGAGCGATAACTTTACTGGTTATGAAGTCAACGGCGAATTTGTCTTATGGTTCATTTCCTTTGCCCTGACCATTTTGGGTTTCTTTATTTTAAACTGGACCATCCCCAACCGTAGTGTGCCGATTAAAGCGGCTCTGATTGCGGGTACATTCAGCGCAGTGGTGTTCGAATTATTAAAAGATTTATTCGGGCTGATCATGACCAATTTCACCAGTTATGAAATTGTTTATGGCGCATTCGCTGCGGTACCGATTTTCCTGTTATGGATTTTCCTGTCCTGGAATATTGTTTTGCTTGGGGTCGAAATCAGTTATGCTCTCACCGCATTTAATTCAGGTAAAGAGCAAAAGTATCATCCCGTGATCATGCTGTTAGATTTGCTGGAGTTGTTTTATAAAAAGCAACAAAGTGGCGACAGTGTTTCGGATGAAGAAGCCCTGGAAGTTTTAGGCCGTGATGAAATTGGACGCTGGCCAAGTTATGTGCTGATGCTGGAAAAACAAAATCTGGTCAAGCGCACCGATAATGATGAGTACATTCTTGCGCGCAATTTGGCTCAAGTCGATTTCTGGAGTTTCTATAAACAGTTGCCTTATCCGCTGCCCTTGCGCAAAGATGTCGGCAATATCCGTGCAGATGATGAATGGATGCAAAAACTCGGCCCGGCTTTGGTCGAATCTGATGATTATCTGGCTGCAAAACTCTCCATTCCACTGTCGGCTATTTTTGAAAAGAAGTAGTTTTAACTCACTTTGACCAGATCATAAAAAGCCTTCAAACATGCATAATGCCAGTCAACCAAGAAATTGACTGGCATTTTCTTTTTTAAATTCATGACTGTATTGGATATGTGGAAAAGTCATCCGCAACTGTTTGAGGCATGAGGTGCATTGCACCGCAAGATTAAAAAATGATTGTTTCTGCGACAAGTTTGCTAGTTGATAGTGGCTGACGAGTTTTGCGGATGACAAATGCCTTTGGTCTTACGAAGCAATGCTTCTCAGGGCGGAACCAAAGTAACAAATGAACTGTAAGGGCTTGATTTAAAACGGTAAGACTCCGTCATGAATTACTAAAAAATTCAAGAGTCTATTTCTAAACCCCTTAACTGATCAGCATTATTCAAACATGCCGGCTTTTTCAATGACTACGCCGAAGTATTAGCAGACAAAAATGTCTGATCCGACCATGCAAACTGACCATCATATAAAAATTCAGAACTTAAAAAGGCTGCTTTAAGGCAGCCTTTTTTAAGAATGGGATACTTATTTTACAAAAGTTGCCCAAACGAATTCTTTTGATTGACCTTGTAAAGTCATGCTCAGTTGATCACCCGCTTTTAATGCTGCCACACCCGCAGGTGTACCCGTCATCACCACATCACCTTCTTCCAGGGTAAAGACCTGACTAATGTCGGCAAGTAAAGTTGCAATGTCAAAAATCAACAGTGCAGTGTCGCCTTTTTGGCGTAACTCATCATTCACATGCAAAGTGTAATGCACATCTTTCCAGTCTTTGACTTCAGACAATTCCACCCAATCCCCCAACAGACATGAACCGTCATATGCTTTGGCACGTTCCCAAGGCTGACCTTTTTTCTTCAGCTCATCCTGTAACTCACGCAAGGTTAAATCCAGGCCTAAAGTTACCGCACCCACAGCTTCTAGCGCCTTAGCCGGATCGGTCTCCGCTTTTAAAGTACGGTCAATCCGCAGGCTGAGTTCACATTCATAATGACAATTGCCCCAAACCGGATTCCAGGAAATCCCTTCTTGTAATGCCGTTAAAGCACTCGGTGGCTTGATAAATAAAACCGGACGATCAGGAATGGCATTGCCTAATTCTTTGGCATGGTCTGCATAGCTACGACCGACACAGACAATCTTCGATGGACGAGTATTCATGATCTTCCCTTTTATTTCATTGTTACGATATTTAAAGCTTATTTTTTGAAGGTATTTTCAAATACGGTTTGATCGGCAGATTGCTCAAAAGCACGTTTCGGCACAATCACCACAGTACGATTTTTCAATTCAATCATATAAGTCAGCTTGCCCACCGCAAAGTTCTGTACTTCGCTGTAGTTGAAAATTTGCTTGCGGCCATTGGCATAGATTTCTGCATAATCCTGAAATAATTCGATGCCCTGTTCACTTTTACCAAACTGATATTTCACAAATTGACGCTTAAACATCATCGGTAAAAACCAGTAACGCATCAGCAATTGTAAAATTAAAAAGAACGCGCCGAGTGCAACATAATAGCGGCCTACATCATTAAAGCCGAGGTAAAATCCCCAGACCATAATTCCGATACTCACCAGTGGCGTAATAAAACGGGTAATTTGCTTTTTACCAAATGTAGCAAGGGCAAAACCATCTTGTGATTCTTCCAGGCTTAAGGAATAACGTAGCGATACTGCCGGCTTGGTTTCTGACATGATTGATCATCAAATTATTACAACAATTGTGCTAGATATTACACCAGATTCAACATTTTCCTTATCGTTTTTGCCCGCTTAAATTACATAAGCTTGCTTCACAATTGTTTTAAAATTGCTTAAAACATCAGCACTCACTCAGAAAAATGCATAAACAGGATGTGATATGCCCAACAATAAAAATAAATGCTGTTTGCTGATGCTGTGTTGCCTGATCGGTACGCAAGTCTCAGCTAAAATTATTCCATGGAAAGAACAGATTCCAATTAGCCTGAGTGTATTTCAGGGCAAGGCCCAAGTACTGGCAGACCTGACTGCAAACTCTATTTTGATTTATGCACATCCTGCACAATCCATTACTTTACCCACGCTAAAAAATCAGCAAAGCATGATCGGTAAGTTTTATACTGGTGCGGTCGTCGTTCCTACAAATAGCCAGAATGTGGCCAGACTTTTAAGCAACTACAGCCAATACAATGGACTATTTCCGGTATTGAAATCTGCAAAAGTCTTGGAGCAACAAGGCAACATTACCCAGATGAAATATCAAGTCTCTATCCCTACCCCTATTCCCGTGTTGAACTTTAAAGAAAATATGGTGATGCAGCATCATTTAACGGCCAATAGCATTTCAACTATTGTGCTGGATGCACCCATTCCTTATGGTGCGGGTAAAATTGAATGGTTTGATTTAGGCAGTAACAAGACTTTAATCACCATTACCCAATGGGGCGATTTGAACCATCCCAAAGGCTTTCTATTCAGTACCATTCTGAATGCCATTCCAGAGGCCAAACTCGGTATTCCCTCGGGCACAAACGCTTTTTTACTCGAAGCCTTGCAACAACGCTTTAAAACGACCACGGCGCAAACCTTAAAAGTGGGTGAATTACCTGACCTGCAACTGGACACAGCTCAGGTGCAAAAAATTGCAGCACTCAGCCAATTCTCACAAGAACGGTTTCTTTTATCCTGCCCTCTAACAAAGTGCCCTATCAGCATGGATTGGAAAGCTTGCGCTTTAGCAGCAGTTATCAATATTTTGCCAAAAGCCCGCAACAGTTACAGCATTGGCTCAATGCTCCATCCTTTCAGGAACTTTTTCCACGCCAGATTAAAGACATCGACATCAAAAAAGTGGACCCCAACACCTTTGATGCAGACTATAAAATTTCAGTCGGCTTAGGCGTCATCAATATTCCCTTCGATTTTAAGTTGCGTTTTGACTATCCGAACAGTCTGGAAAATGAGTTTCACGCCGTTGGAGGTGATTTACAGTTTGTGAAAGGTGGAATGCAGCTGATTCCGCAAGGTACAGGCACCTTATTCAAGGTCACCAGTGCCATGAAAATTCATGATCAGGCGCCGTTCGTACTCCGCGCGATGCGGAGCATGCCTTATCATGACATGTTGCCAGCCCTGGGTGGCAATACCGTATTGGCATTAAAGATTAAACAGAAGATGAAATAATTATTTAACACATTTAATTTATTCTAGGCACAAAAAAACCGCAATTAAGCGGTTTCTTCCATTTTTACATCTGTCGATGTGATCAAGTTGGTGCGCTCAGAGAGATTCGAACTCCCGACCCCTTAGTTCGTAGCCAAGTGCTCTATCCAGCTGAGCTATGAGCGCGACGTCTTGATGTGGTGCATTATACGCGTTTTTAACCCGCTGTTAAGTGCTTTTTAACAAATACACAATCAAGTGGACAGTTATTGGGCAAAATTGGATTTTTCATCTATTTTTTAAACAAAAAAATTAATTTAATCCTGCTGTACTACATTTGCATACTGTAAATGGTCATACTGATAAAAAGAATTGAATCATTAATCATTACCCCACTGTGCCAGTTTTCACTTCGCCTGCCTGCTGGTAACAAGTAAACATCACGCCACTAGACGTGACCAAGTGATCGGTTAATTCAAAAGCCGTCGCAGTTGCACCCTCAGCAAATAAACGTTTACCTGTACCGAGGATAACTGGAAAAGTCATCAAACACAGTTCATCAACCAGATCATGTTGAAAAAGCGTCTGTGCCATATGCGCGCTGCCATGCACTTTGATATCCTCACCTTCTGACGCTTTGAGCTTTTTCACATCATCCACATTTTTCAAAAACACAGAGTTTTGCCAGTCTGAATGATCCAGACTATTGGACATCACATACTTGGTGACCTCGTTGATTCCCGCCCACATTTCAGCATGTTTTGGCCAGTAAGACTCCCAAATCTGAAATGTATTTCTGCCCAAAAGAATATCGGTGGACTGCATCCATTTTTGCATGATGGTATTGATCACCGAGTCTTGCTTGGTAAAATAAGGAGCAACCCAGCCACCATATTTAAAGCCGCTGGATGGATCTTCCTCTGATCCGCCCGGTGCTTGAATCACACCATCTAAAGTCATAAATTCCTGAACAATTATTTTTCTCATAATTATTTTCTCATATTAGGGCTTCATTTTGTTTATTCTGTAGCCTAATCCTTATTTTTATCCTTCCGCCCATTTATTTCAATTCTATAAAATTCAGACACAAAAAAACCGCAACATGTGCGGTTTTTTCCAGTTTTACATCTGTCGATGTGTTCAAGTTGGTGCGCTCAGAGAGATTCGAACTCCCGACCCCTTAGTTCGTAGCCAAGTGCTCTATCCAGCTGAGCTATGAGCGCGTACTTGAGTTGCTTTTCAGCATTCGTTACATTTACGTTTAACTTGATTGGTGCGCTCAGAGAGATTCGAACTCCCGACCCCTTAGTTCGTAGCCAAGTGCTCTATCCAGCTGAGCTATGAGCGCATTTCAAGTTATTCGTGGCGGTGAGAGAGGGATTCGAACCCTCGGTGGGCTTTAAGACCCACGCTCCCTTAGCAGGGGAGTACCTTCAGCCACTCGGCCACCTCACCGTAACGAGCCGCCATAATACAAATTAAAGTTAATTTCTTCAAGTCACATTTCAAAAATTTCTGATATTTTTGATCAATCAACTATTTTTTAAACAATTTTCGAGTTGAGCGCGTACTTTTCCCGGTTATTCGGCAGTTGTTACTGTGAAATATGCTGCTTCGCGTTAGAATTAGGACTGAAAAACACAATATTGCAATCATTTACGTGCAGTATCCTGCAGCATGACTTATGCTAATCCTATCTTCTGACATGAAGCCAAAGACATTATGAAAAATTGGGTCGACCCTGAAGCTAAGGCTGAAGCCGAACGTTATGACAATCCTATTCCAAGCCGTATTCTCATTTCAGAAACGATTGAAAAATTACAAGCACCACAATCTCATGCAGATTTAGTGGAATACTTTAATATTGCAGATGAAAGAAGTATAGAAGCACTCAGCCATCGTTTAAGTGCCATGGTACGCGATGGTCAGTTGATGAAAGATGGATTTAAGTTCCTACTCGCAACCAGCCAGCCGACTCATGAAGCCACCGTCTATATCAATTCCAAAGGTTTGGGCAGTGCCTCAATTGCCGATCATGACGACATTTTATTACCTGAACGCGAACTCCGTTTGGTATTTAATGGTGATCGCATAAAAGTGCGCCAAACCTCGGTAGACCGTAAAGGTAAAGCTTGGGGTTTTATTACTGAGGTCGTGCAACATCGGGTCAAACAGATTATTGGTAAAGTGGCGGTGTATGACGGCGAATACTTTATTCAGCCAGGCAATCCGAATGCCCATCAGCCAATTACTTTAGAAAAAGAACTGATTGAACACGCCCAAGTCAAAGTGGGTGATTCTGTTCGGGTGGCGATTGATGACTACCCGACCCGGGAAGAATTGCCGACAGGACACATCGTGCAATCCATGGCGGATAAAGCCGATACCGAAATCATTATTCCGCAAACCATTTTAGAATTTGGTTTACCTTACGAATTTCCGGAAGAAGTGCTTCGCGATGCCGAACACTTTAAAGAACCGAACCAACAGGACCGCGAAGGCCGTATCGATTTACGTGACTTGGCCCTAGTCACCATTGATGGTGAAGATGCCCGCGACTTTGATGATGCAGTCTATGCCGAAAAACGTCCAGGTGGCGGTTACCGCGTGGTGGTAGCAATTGCTGACGTGAGCCATTATGTACGTAATGACAAACCGCTGGATGATGAAGCAAAAGAACGTGGGACTTCGGTGTATTTCCCGCACTTTGTGCTGCCGATGTTGCCGGAAGCCTTATCCAATGGCTTGTGCTCGCTGAATCCACATGTCGACCGCCTATGTATGGTTTGTGATTTGACCTTGTCCCGCGCAGGTAAAGTTACCGGCTTCCAGTTCTATCCATCGGTGATGCATTCCAAAGCACGTTTAACCTATACTCAGGTGGCGCAATATTTTGATGGTGACAGCAAAGCCGTTCCTGAAGATCGTGATGTACGTAAATCGCTGAATACCTTGTTCCAGCTCTATCAGACCCTCAAAGGTTTGCGTGCAGAGCGTCATGCCATGGAATTCGAAACGGTCGAAACCTACATGACCTTTGACGAACTCGGTGGAATCAAGGAAATTTTGCCGCGTTCACGTAATGAAGCGCACAAACTGATTGAAGAATGTATGTTGCTGGCCAACGTTGCAGCAGCAGAATATGCCTTGGAAAATGACATTCCTATGTTGTACCGTGTGCATGAGCCACCTGAATTTTCACGTATTCAGAAAGTACGCGAGTATGTGAAATTGCTGGGCTTGCCCTTCCCTGAACAGCCAACGCAAAAAGATTATCAAGCGGTGATTGAAGCCACCAAAGACCGTATTGATGCACCAAGCATTCATGCAGTGTTATTGCGTTCGATGATGCAGGCTTATTACGGCGCAAACAATGCCGGACATTTTGGTTTGGCTTATGATGCCTATACACATTTCACTTCACCAATTCGTCGCTACCCTGACCTGTTGTTGCACCGTGCCATCAAAGCACATTTAAAACAAAAGCCTTTCGCGCTTTCGGGTGCAGCTTTAGATGATGCGGGCGAACATTTCTCACAAACGGAACGCCGTGCCGATGAAGCATCACGTTCGGTCACCACCTGGCTGAAATGTCACTATATGCAGCAGCATTTAGGTGAAGAATTCGTCGGCATCATCAGTGCCGTGGCTGAGTTTGGCCTGTTCGTGACCTTAAAAGACTTGTATGTCGATGGCATGGTTCACGTGAGCCAACTGGGCGATGACTTCTTTGTTTATGACCAAGCCAGCCAAAGCCTGGTCGGTCAAAATCGCGGTCAAACCTTTAGCTTGGGCGATGAAGTCAAAATTAAAGTGGCAGCCGTGAATCTGGAAGATCGCAAGATTGATTTTCAATTGTTGCAACAGCTGACTCATGCCGGCCGTGCGATTCGAAGCCGTGCGCCACGTGTGGCCAAGACAACGACAGAAGAAGTCTTTAACCCGCGTGCTAAGGCCGTGGTGAGTGAAGATGGTGAACAGCCAATTCGCAAGAAAAAGCCAAAAAACAAATCAGCTGATTTGGCTAAAAAGTCAGATAAAAAATCTTCAGCCAAGTCGGATGCAAAAGCCAAAGACAAGCTGAAGAAAAAATCTAAGCCGAAAAAGAAAAAGTCGAATGCGAAAGCCAAGATAGAATAATTTTTCGATAAAAGCCCTACTTCGGTAGGGCTTTTTATTGAGTCTGATCTGGAAAGTATTTACCGACTGAAAAATAATAGCCCTTGATTTAACCCTTTCTAAGCCTTACATCTACTATTAACTTTATAAATGATATGGCGTATAGAAATGACTTTAGAAAAGGCGACCTTGCCCGTTCCACAATTTGACCAGATTCAACTGGCCGATTTAAAACAGCAGATTGAACAGGCCATTCAACAGGGACAAAGTTTTTTAAAAGATTTAACCGCAGTACCGGATGATGCTCAGGCACAGCTGAATATTCTGGGACAGGTCGATACACTGGAAAACAACATGAGTGAAGCTTGGGGTGTATTGTCACATCTCAATGCCGTGATGAATAACACAGAAACACGTGAACTTTATCAATCCCTACTTCCAGCATTAAGCGAATACTACACTCAACTGGGTCAACATACGGTACTCTATCAAACCTATCAGCATGTGCATGACTCGTCCGTATTTAGCACCCTTCCTGCAGCTCATCAAAGTGCCATTAAACTGGCGCTACGTGATTTCAAACTTTCCGGTGTGGCTTTAGAAGGTGAAGCGAAAAAACGCTATGCAGAAATTTCTGCACGTTTGTCGCAGCTTTCTTCCGACTTCTCCAACCATGTCCTCGATGCTACCCAAATCTACTTCAAACCTCTGACAGAAGAACAACTCAAAGGCTTACCGCAAAGCAGCATAGACCTACTCAAACAATATGGTCAGCAACGCGAACTTGATCAGGCTGTAGCGACTTTGGACATTCCGGCTTATCTAGCCATCATGACCTATGCCGATGACCGTGCCTTACGTGAAGAACTGTATAAAGCCTATACCACTCGTGCCTCCAACCTGTCTGATCATCCTGAGTTTGACAATACCCAAGTGATGGAGGAAATCTTAAGTCTGCGTCATGAAATGGCCCAGTTATTAGGTTTTGCTAATTTTGCCGAGCTATCGCTGGCCAGCAAAATGGCACCCGATGTCGAAACTGTAGATAAGTTTCTGGTTGATCTGGCTGAACATGCACGAGTACCTGCCAGCAAAGAGATTGCTGAATTAAAAACCATTGCCATTCAGGACGGCATTCTCGAGTTACAACCTTGGGACACTGGCTACTATTCTGAAAAACTGAAACTGCAACAATTCAATTTATCCCAAGAATCCCTCAAACCTTATTTCCCTGCACCGAAAATCCTGCAAGGCCTGTTCAGCATTGTGAACCGTCTATATGGCATCAACATTGTGGAACGTGAAGCGCCGGTCTGGCATCCCGATGCACGCTATTTTGAACTGGAAGATCAAGGCAGCGTAGTCGGTGGCTTCTACCTCGATCTTTACGCACGCAGTAGCAAACGCGGTGGTGCCTGGATGAGCGGTTTCCGTTCACGCATGCAAACCAAGGATGGCTTACAAAAACCGATTTGCTACATGATCTGCAATTTTACCCCTGCGGTTGGTAATCAGCCGGCACTGCTCACTCATGATGAAGTGAATACCCTGTTCCATGAATTTGGTCATGGCCTGCATCATCTGTTGACCGAAGTCGATCATATTGCGGTTGCAGGGACTCACGGCGTAGATTGGGATGCGGTCGAACTACCTAGCCAGTTTATGGAGTTCTGGACCTGGGATCACGAGAGTCTTGATCTGCTGAGTGAACACATCGAAACCAAGCAGCATTTACCTCAGGATCTGCTTAAATCCTTGCTGGATGCACGTTTCTTCCAGTCCGGCATGCAAACCTTGCGTCAAATCGAATTTGCCCTGTTTGACCTGTCTATTCACAAGCACAGTTCTGCTTTAAATGCCGAGCAGGTGCAAGCGATGCTGGATGAAATCCGTCAAAAATATGCTGTGGCACCAACGGCAAGTTATAACCGTTTTCAACATAGCTTTAGCCATATTTTTGCTGGAGGCTATGCCGCAGGTTATTACTCTTACAAATGGGCCGAAGTTTTGGCCAGTGATGCCTTCGATCGTTTCGAACAGGAAGGAATTTTTAACATACAGACCGGAAAAGAATTTCGTCAATTTATTCTAGCAGTTGGCGGAAAAGATACAGCACTTGATGCGTTTATCAATTTCCGCGGACGCGAGCCAAAAATAGATGCGTTATTACGTCATCAAGGTTGGACGCAGCCCTCTAAAAACGCTTAAACTAGGGATCTAAGATTGTTCAGAAGGTTAGGATGATGACTATCAAACGTCGTTTCATTGCAGGTGCTAAATGTCCAAAATGTGAAGCGCTAGATCGGATTGTCATGCTAACTTCTGGCGACGATGAATGGATTGAATGTATCGACTGTGGCTATAACGAAAATCGGCCAACGCATGTCGATGAACCACAAATGCCGGAACTGCCGGATGAGATTGGTGTCATTCAGTTCAAACCACGTCAGCCTAAATAAAAACAGGTTCACTATGACATTAGATCAAAGAAATAGCCCAAAACTTTTATTGGGCATTACTGGGGGATTGGTTGCAATCATTGTGCTTTTTTTGGCATATCAATGGTTTTTTGCAACTTCAAACGAAACACTGCCTGAACATGAAGGAGCCAGCTTGACCGCTCCTGTAAAACCGGCACCACCTACTACCGCAGAACCGCAAGTAGCTGCTGCTAAAAGCGATCCGGAAACCATTCAACTGGTGGATGAAAAAATTCTGAAAGCGCCAGTTTCAGAAAATGCTTCTTTGGTCAAAGAAGAAGTGGCCAAACTGGACGATATCCAGAACCAGCTCCATGAGCAAGAAACCATGCTGAAAGCACAACATACCGATGCCGACGAGCTGATTGCCCTCAAACAAGAACAGATTAAATTACTTGAAGCCCAACTGGCTCAAAAACAATCATTATAATGCGTGAAATTTCAGCTAAAATATCGGCACATATTTTAGCTGAATTTGTTTAATGCCCATCCCAAGAAGCAACCTTAATTTAATCAAGGCACTTAGCTTTCTCACCTGCTCTGCTTTTCTGTTTTCCCTGATGGGCGTATGTATCCGTTATGCATCGCACAGCGTAGACAACCCCACCATTGTTTTTTTCCGCAACTTTGTCGGTCTGTTTATTTTTCTGCCTCTGATTTTTAGCAAAGGCATTGGATTTTTTAAGACGGAAAAAATCTGGATGCATAGCTGGCGTGCCGTGATCGGACTGATTGCCATGTATGGTTTCTTTTATGCGATTGCCCATTTAAAACTGTCCAATGCCATGGTGTTTACCTACTCTTCTCCGATTTTTATTCCACTGATTGCCTGGTTATTCCTGAAAGAAAAAATCACCAAATCCATGCTGCTCGCGGCAGCCATTGGCCTGGCCGGGGTGATATTTGTAGCCAAGCCAGATGCAGGCATGTTTAACCAGATGTCAGTGATTGGTCTGGGGGCAAGCTTCTTGGCGGCCATGGCCTTTGTGACAGTACGTGCACTCACCAGTACCGAATCGCCAGAAAAAATCGTGTTTTATTTCTGCTTTATAGGCACTCTCATTTCCATGATTCCGATGTTCTGGCTATGGCGTCCTTATACTTGGACTGAACTGGGTTTCTTGATTGGCGCGGGTCTGCTTGCCAATATCAGCCAGATTTTTATGTCCAATGCCTATAAACTCGCCCCTGCCGGACAAATTGGACCGGTAAATTATATTGCAATTATTTTTGCCGGGATCTGGGGCTTTATATTCTGGCAAGAAACCCCTGATCATTATAGTTTGATGGGCTTCGGGCTGATTTTGAGTGCCATTATTCTCTGTAGTCCCTTAATTCAAAAGCGCTCAGCTTAATCATTCAGGCCGATCTTCCAAATATAAGTAAGGCATAAAAAAGCACCCGAAGGTGCTTTTTATTCAGTTAAAATTAATGATACCAGCCGAATAGTTTAAAAATATACGGCGCATAAGTCACAATCAGTAAGGATGGGAACAGCACCATAATCGGCAATAACCAGCGCTCATAGCGGTAATAGAACTTGGTATATTTGGCCTTTGCTTCTGCATCGGCAGCACGAACCTCATCATCACCCACCGACATTCGGGTCAGGAGATGATTCAGCGCCACTGGCGGAGTCACATAACCCAACTCAAATGCGACCAGTACAATCATCCAGAAATGAATTGGATGAATACCATTTTCATAGGCTACGGGTGCAATGGTTGCAGCCACCAGAATGACCGCGCCAAACGGGTCGGTAGTCATACCGACAATCGCCAGCAACAGTGCAATAAAGGCCAGTGAAATATAGATGTTACCCAAATGTGTTGGTAACAATTCAACCACTTCACTACGTTCAATCAGACCGCCTACACTTGCAGACAAGGCCATCAAAATAATCAGTGCACCAATATGTCCAACGGTTTCTGCCGAAGCAAACCACATTGAATGGGCAAAGCCGCGTGACTTCTCTCCCCCATGCGGTGTATGTTCACGCATAAAGGCCGATTGTTTTTCATGCTCCTGGGTTAAAGCAGCATGACGGTCTGGTGGTGTCACAAATCGGTCACCCCACCATTTATCAAACATAATATAAGCAATCAGAATGATCGGCAGAATCACTGGTGCAGTGAATTCATCCATCTGGGTATCCAAACCCACCGTATACATTGCAATCACGGCAATGGTGATCACGATATAAGGAATAACCGGCACAATGGCTTTTAACATGCCCGGCACTGCCACTTTAGGCGAATTCACACGGAAACGTGTTTCCGCAAGATACAGAGATACACCCAAGAAGATTAAAGCAGTCAGCCAGAATACATAGATACCATGATCAAACAGTTCATCTGAAGTCACATGACGGCTGTCGAGCATCGAAATTAGGATCACCAGCAAGCATGGACGAATCACCACACCTAATGAGCCGGACATGGCTGAAACGGCCAAGGCATATTGACGGCGAGAACCGGAATTCCACACTTCCTTGTAAATAATTGCACCTGCCGCCACAACGAAGATCCCTGATGCACCGGTATAAGCGGTTGGAATAGCAGCAGCAATCAAAATCAGCCAGGTCAGTGTTTCAGGTGCCAAATTCCAAGGACGTAAAATACCGAGGAATAAATCCATCACCCGGGTTTGGGTCAGTAACATACCCGCCCAGATAAACAGTGCCAGATTTAAGAAAATACCGGAGAATTCCACCAGAATTCCAAGGTAAATCCCTTGCCCCATTGGATAATCCATGACGAAGGTAAAAACAATACCGGTTAGCAATGCCATGTAGGCATACAGAGGCACACTCAATAAAGCCAGACCCAGATTGCCTTTGCCTTCCTGCTTGGCTACAGGTGGTTTAAACAGTTGTAGCAGACTGATCAGAGTCAAAGTAATAAATAGGAAAATCCACAGCCAGTAAACAGTCAGTGTTTCGTAAGTCGAAGTCACACCTGAATTGATAATCGAGTGATATTGGCTTAATACCGATGCAGTCAGCAGACCATTACCCAATGCCATAAACAGGGCATAAACGCGATAATCCAGCTTGGTGGTTGGCGCACGTAAACCAATATGGTGAAACTTCACTGAAGCGGTAATTGCAGCCACTACAACCATCAGCAATAAAATAATCACACGGTTTTCAGTACCAAATTTAAAGACACCAAAGAATGATGTTTCCAGGGTACGGTAACTTCTTATCGTAGGATGATCATCCATATATTTAATGGCTTTGTCATAGAACTGATACTTTTCCTGACATTGTTGTTGTCCTGCCATGACCGAAGCCCGTACATCTGCTTCTGAGGTAGTACCGAAAATATCGGCAAACTCATCATTGGCATTGGCTTTCATTTGCTTTTGTACTTGCGCATCAATATCCGGATGTAAATCACAGCTTGGTTTGGCGGGTTCTGCACGTAAAAAAGAATATTGCATGCCAATTTCTTCATTGCCATACAAACGTTCACCCACACGTAATAGCTGTCCATGAATCATCTCACCGGTACCGATGATGAGGGTAAGCAAAAGCAGTAAGAGAATGACAAAAGTCGAAATCCACTCTGTCCATATATAACGTAACAGACCTAATCCTGATCTGTTGTTTTCATCATTTTGCATGTGCATTCCTATTTTTTATTTTGGCCATTACACGGGGTTTAGCAATGCCAATCTTCTTTATGAATAGAAAAGATCCTTTCTCTATCCAATCTCTTTATTGTTATCTACAAATTTGCATTAACTCGATACCAATGAAAATGACAATATGTATTTTCTTTTCTGTTTTAAATGTCAATATCACCACTATTCAACGAAATATTCCCATAAAACATAGGCCAAGGCGATTACTACTCCTCCAATCACCCCTAATAAATGTGCTTCAACCAATACCGGACTGCCAATCAGTTCAGCTGTGCCGACACTGCCGACCGTATTTTCCCAAATCAATTTCCCCAGAATCAGACACAACACCAATGCCGCAAAATTACGTTCTTTTCTATACAACAAATGCACACAGGCAACGGTGACATACGCTCCATGCAATACCCCGGACAGGCCCGCATAAGCTTCTATATTGGGAAAGAAATAATAAAAACACAGGCTGATAAACGGCGGCAGCAATACCAGTAAAGCAACAAAATGCCAGATTTTGACGCGAGGAAAAATGAAAGGTAAGCAGGCGAAAGCCAGCATATTCAGCAGATAATGAATCCATCCCACATGTACCCAATGGGCAGTCCATAAACGCCAGAATTCTTTTAACAAACTGGCTTGCCAATAGATAAATGAATCTGCAAAAACTTGGAGGCATGCCGAGAAAGACATTACAAATGCAATAAAAATAATTTTTCGCATCAGAAACGGGTCTTTCATGGGCATGCCCCCTAATTTAGAAATAACGAATTAAAAATAAAACATCATTCCAACCCATCTTTTCTTATATTCTCTTTCATCCCATCCAATTTAAGAGGATGCAGCACTCTCATTTTCAGTGAACAAATCATCCAATTCTGCAGAATTGTCCTTCTCATCCCAGAAATGTTGCATGCCGTCATCACTAGAGCGGATTCCGGTATGTTCAGTCCAATAACGGTCTGAAATACCCTGCACCATATTTTGTGCCATGCTGTCTACCAGTCTGAACTGGGGATTGACCGGTTTTTCTTCAGTACGGGCAGCAGCAAATGCTTTTAGTGCATCACGCATCTTGGCATCATCGCCACTGGCTTGAGCTGCAACCGCATACAAGGCATGAGATAAACGCACCCCTTTTTGCTCACCCAACTGTACCGACTGTTTTAAAGTCTGGTAAGGATCTGGCTTGCCATCCCCTGCACCCGGCAATAAGGTCCAAATGACTGCACGTGCCGCTTCTGGTGCTCCCCAGAATTTGGCATTATCCAGGCACACCATACCGCGTTCAACAACGGCAGCGATATCTTTTGGTACATTCACTGCACCGCCAGAATTAATGTCATTGGTCATGGCCTGTAAGCCACTGATCATCCCCATCAAATACACGGTTTGATCCAAGTCACTTTTCATTTTTGGGCATCCATCACCCAATGCCTTATTATATTTTGCTTCCCAACGCTTTTCTAACAGCTGGTAGCCTGCATATTGACGTTGTGCAGCAATGGCAGCCCAGCGTTTTTGTTGAATACGGGCATCTTGCGCTTCTGAAACCTGCCCCGCTTTAGAGGCACGTAAATAATGTAATTCTGCTTCTAAGGCCTGATTTTCAGCACAAATTCCCGATGAAGCATATAACAGTACCGCAATACGGGTTGGATCTGCCCCCATATCTTTGGTTGACATAATGGCGGGCGTTAAGGCATTGCCTGAATTACACGCCATATCTGCATCATCCATGGCTAAGATTGGCGGTACGATATGTTTCTCACTAAAACCCAGTGCAATATTTGCCCCTGATTTAACCACTTGAGAACAACCTGATAAAAAAGAACTTGTAACGATGATAACTGCCATACCCTGGCATATTTTTTGGACTTGCGACATTTTCCTGTCCTCTATAATTGTGTTTATGTCCATAGCATCCAAACATATCAGATGCGAAATCCGAATAAAAGAGTATTCACTCTAATTAGATTTGATACTTTGCCATGAAATGAGTTTGGGGAAATTGACTGTATTCCAGCAAGTTAAAAATTTTGGGCAAAAAAAAGTAGCATTGCGACGGTTCGGCACATGCTACTTATCAAGGGGTCAAAGCCTATTGGCTTTCATGTTGTGCAAATCGATCCTTCAGCACGGTTCCTAGTCGTCCAATAACAATTGCCAAAACAATTGCTACCACCAGAAACATCCAAGTTGGAATCATCATGATGATTTCCTCATTTGCTGTTGGTGTTTTTAATTTACATTTAGCTTAAATAATTCAGGGGAAAAATTGTCTGACAATTGCAATATTTGTTATTTTTCTCATCCAACTGTCTTACAAAAACAAACACCTATATTCATGTTATTGATTATTAATATTTTAATTAAAATAAATTTTATACAACTGTCTAACAATTAGGTCAATTTAGCCAGTTTTTTCAGTGCCTTCCATTGCTGAAAGGATAATTGATCGATCCAGATCAATAATGGCTTTTCCTGAAAATGCTGGAAATACACCACTATATAAAGCTGATGATCAACCAAATGACTAATCGAAACGCGTTTTACCTGTTGCGATTTTAAATGTGATAGTGACCATTCACGTGTATGCAAATGCTCAAAACAAATCGGTTGAGGGACTTTTAAGCCATAGGCATAGATCATTACACCCAGCACAATGCACAGCAACCATAACCATGCGGGCAACAGCTGCTGCAAAAGTACAATCAACAGAGTAAAAATGGCCAGCTGAAATACAAAGGCCAGACGACTGCGTTTCAGCTGAAAACAACGATTAGCCATGAACGTAATGTTTCAACTTGACAATCAAGGCTCTCATTTCCGGACGAGGGGGTTCAGAAACTTCCATAAACCAATCTAACAGGTCTGGGTCTTCTTGCGCGACCAACTCGGCAAAAACCTCTTTCTCAGCTGCATCAGCCTGTAAATAATGATTTTTGACATAGGGATCAAAGTACACATCAATTTCTTTTAAACCGCGACGAGCACGATAAATGACTTTGCGTTCTTCCAAGCTGATTTCTTCGCTCATAGCTTTCCCCAATAGTGTGAAAATTTTTGCTAGTTTACCCTATCCCATCCCCCTATTTCGAGCCATTTCCTCGAATTGACCAAATTCATCATTTTATATGCACATTTGAGCATTCATCTCATTGTGACTTGCGGCTCAATCTTCTAATTTTTAACTAACAATAACTTTGTAGATGGACACAATAACAATGCAATCAGCTGCGATCCGACCTTTAGCCAATATGCTGCCACGTCATTTATTTAGCGCAGAGCATGAAGCTTTTCGTGAAACCGTACGAAAATTTTATGAAAAGGAAGTTGCTCCCAATATTGCCAAATATGAACAGCAACAGCATGTCGACCGGGATTTATGGAACAAGGCCGGTGCAATCGGCCTACTTTGTGCCACCATGCCAGAACAATACGGGGGATCAGGTGTAGACCGTCTTTATAGCATGATCCTGATTGAAGAACAGGCTTATGCCATGGATTCATCCACTGGTTTTTCACTCCATTCGGATATTGTAGCCAATTACATCTTCAATTTTGGCAATGAAGAACAGAAATCAAATTGGTTACCGAAAATGGCCTCCGGTGAAGTGGTCACTGCCATTGCCATGACCGAACCGGGAACCGGATCTGACCTGCAGGCAGTACGTACTTCTGCCGTACTGGATGGCAATGAGTATGTCATCAATGGTTCGAAAATCTTTATCACCAATGGCTACCTGTGTGACATGGCGATTGTGGTCTGCAAAACGGGCAGCAGTGATAAAGGTTCAGCTAATCTTTCTTTAATTATGGTCGAAGCTGACCGTGCCGGTTTCAGTAAAGGCAAACCTCTAAATAAAATTGGCATGAAAGGACAAGATACCTGCGAGTTGTTCTTTGACAATGTGCGCGTACCGAAAGAAAATTTGCTGGGTATGGAAGGCATGGGTTTCATAATGCTGATGAAAGAACTGGCCTGGGAACGCATGCTGGTCGCCATCATTTGTCAGGCGGGAGCCGAAGCTGCATTTGCGCATACTGTGCAATACACCAAACAACGCCAAGTCTTTGGTAAACCGATCAGTGCTTTTCAAAACACCCGCTTTAAGCTGGCTGAATTACGAACCGAAATCGATTTCTGCCGTGCTTATTTAGACCGCTGTATGGAATTACAACTTACTGAACAGCTTGGGATTGATGCTGCGGCAGCGGCGAAATACAAAATTTCCGAAATGTTTTCTAAAGTCGTGGATGAATGTCTGCAATTGCATGGTGGTTATGGCTACATGATGGAATACCCAATCGCACGTGCCTATATCGATAACCGTGCCAACCGGATTTATGCCGGTACCAATGAAATTATGAAAGAACTGATCTCGCGGTCACTGTAATCAAAAGCCCATCTGCTGATGGGCTTTTTTCTTTTAGGCAATGTCTGCTAAAAACTCTGTAGTTAACGCCAGCACCTGTTCCGGTTGTTCTTTATGCGGCATATGATGCAGACCTTTCAAGATCTGTAATTCGGCTACTCCCTTCACTCCTACAAAGATTTTCTGAGGCTGTGCTGTTGTAGCATATTCATCCAACTCACCATGAATGACCAAGCTTGGGCATTCTACTTGTGGCAGCACCTCACGCAAATTCCAGTCCTTAAATGCAGGCGCCAGCCAGGTTTCAGTCCAGGCATCCAGCACCCACTGCGCTTTATCAGGGTGATATTTGGCTAGACGCTCTATTTGCTCTGCTTGCTGAAATGCCTGTTTGGCTGCACGGATACCCGCTAAAGTTCGTTCTTCTACTTCATATTGCGCGGCAATGGTCACTAAAGCCTTACAGCACTGTGGATATTCAGCAGCGATGGCTGCGGACATTCCACCACCCACACTATGACCGAGCACAATAAAATGTTTCAGATCAAAATAATCAAGCACAGCCTTAAATCCATGGGTCGCTTCAGACATGACAAAATCCAGTGCCAAAGATTGGTCATTGACGGATGATTGCCCAAAGCCAATCCGGTCATAGGCATATACAATACGTTTAGTCTGAGCTGCAAGTTGCGCAGGAAAATCACGCCATAAAGCCACACTGCCCAGTGAATCATGCATCAATAGAATTGGTGCCAATTCTGGATTGGCTTCAGCAGACTGCCATGATTTGGCATAAATGGAATAGGAATGAAATGACAACTGATATTCACGCGCTAAAATACTCAAAACTTATTCCTATGCTGGCTTAATTCGTTTTGTTCCATCATGTAGGAGGTTGCCGCAGAACTAAAGATTACAAATTGAACTTGTGATTCAATATGCATAAAAAAAGGAGCATTGCTGCTCCTTTTTTAAATGATGATCAGGCTCAATAAGAAAACTAAATCATGACACCAAACGCGGTGTCACGTTTTTATTATCCTTTTGCTCACGCTTATGGAATTTAAGCACGCCATCATCAAAGCGCGCATGCTTTAATTGTTTACGGTCAGCCAGATAATTATTGGATACACTCCAAGGTGCATGCTTGCCCTGTTTCGGCATCACATCAGCAGCACGGGCAATATAGCCTGAAGTCAGACTGCCCATAACGGTATCTTCCATTAACTCGTTCGCATCGCCTTGAGGACGCACTTCATCATAGCCATTTTTGTCCATATAATTGATCAGACGGCAAATATAATCTGCCGCAATATCCACTTTCAGTGTCCAAGAGGCATTGATATAGCCAATAATCATCGCCATGTTTGGCACATCACTGACCATGATGCCCTGATACAGCATATGTTTAGAGGTATTCATCGGCTTACCATCAATCGTGGCCTGCATGCCGCCTAAAATTTGAATATTGAGTCCGGTTGCAGAGACAATAATATCCGCATCCAAGTGCTTGCCTGATTTTAATTGAATCCCCGTTTCAGTAAATTTTTCAATTTGATCGGTTTCAACTGAGGCACGCCCTTCACGTAAAATCTTGAATAAATCACCATCTGGTACCACACATAAACGTTGATCCCATGGTTCATAGTTCGGGGTAAAATGTTTCATATCCACCTTACCTTTGAGCTGAAATTCAATTGATTTCAACAGCAAACTACGCAGTAATTTAGGCTGTTTCTGTGCCAGTGCATAAATACCACGCTGCATGCCAATATTACGTGCGCGAGTCAGCTTATAGGCAATATCTTCTGGCAAGTACTTACGCATTTTATCGTAGATTAGGTCAATCGAGGGAACCGAGGCGATATAGGTCGGTGAACGTTGCAACATCGTGACATGAGCTGCACCACCTTTCGCCATGGCTGGCACCAAGGTAATTGCAGTTGCCCCACTGCCAATAATCACTACTTTTTTACCTGAATAATCGAGCTGCTCAGGCCAATGCTGTGGATGAATAAAGTCACCTTTGAATGCAGACTGATTCGGGAATTCTGGCTGAAAGCCTTGATCGTAATTATAGTAACCAGTGCAGCCTATAACGAAATTGGCTACCCAAGTCTGTTTTTTCCCTTGCACATCTTCAATTTCAACAATCCATTTTTTAGTAGCAGAATCATAATTGGCAGCCAACACGCGGTGCTGAAAATGAATTCTATTTTTTAGCTGATACTCATCAATCACTTCAGACAAATAATTCTTGATGGATGGACCATCTGCCAGAACACTGGCTTTTTGCCACGGTTTAAAATTAAAACCAAAGGTCGACATATCTGAATCGGAACGAATTCCAGGATACTTGAATAAATCCCAGGTTCCGCCAAAACTTTCGCGACGCTCAATAATTTCAAATTGGCGTTGTGGGCAGTTTTTAGAAAGATGAACAGCGAGACCAATACCAGAAATACCGGCACCTACAATCAAGACATCAATATGTTTTTCCATGTTCTTTTTATAACCTGTTTAAGCTTTATTTTATTAAACCATAAAATTGACAATACTCAATGTCAAGTTTGTACAAAACTGATAAAAAATATGTCAGTTCAGGACAAAAGCTTAAATTGTCAGACAATGATAAAACAACAGGCATAAAAAAGACCGGTGAAACACCGGTCTTTTTTAGAACAACTGAAGCTATTCTTGCGAAATTAGTTAGCTTCGCGATCTACTAGCTCAACGTAAGCCATCGGTGCAGCATCACCTGCACGGAAGCCCGCTTTAAGAACACGTAGATAACCGCCGTTACGTTCTTTGTAACGAGGGCCAAGAACGGTAAATAATTTACCAACAGTTGCTGCTGAACGAGTACGAGCAAACGCTAAACGACGGTTTGCAACAGTATCGTTTTTAGCTAAAGTGATTAAAGGCTCAGCTACACGACGTAACTCTTTTGCTTTAGGCACAGTTGTTTTAATCAACTCGTGCTCGAACAAAGAGTTAGCCATGTTTTGGAACATCGCTTTACGATGACTGCTTGTACGGCCTAATTTCACACCACTATTACGATGACGCATGGTGATAGTCCTACTTAATTAACGGCTACGATAGGCGAAACGATCGTCCATACGGAGACTAGCTGGTGGCCAGTTCTCTAAACGCATGCCGAGCTGTAAGCCCTTAGAAGCCAGAACATCTTTGATTTCAGTTAACGATTTTTTACCAAGGTTAGGAGTTTTTAACAACTCCACTTCAGTACGTTGAACCAAGTCACCGATGTAGTAAATATTTTCTGCTTTCAAACAGTTAGCAGAACGAACAGTAAGCTCTAGATCATCTACTGGACGAAGCAAGATTGGATCCACTTCTTCGCGAGGCTCTTGAGCAACAGGAGCTTGATCTTTCTGAAGATCAACAAAAATTGCAATTTGTTGTTGCAAGATTGTTGCCGCTTTGCGGATTGCTTCTTCAGGATCAACTGTACCATTGGTTTCAAGATCAATGATCAATTTATCAAGGTCAGTACGTTGTTCTACACGAGCGTTTTCCACTGTGTAAGACACGCGCTTGATTGGGCTATAAGAAGCATCTAACTGTAAGCGACCCACAGGGCGAGTCTCGCCTTCTGGGAAACGTGAATCAGAAGTTTCATAACCACGACCTTGAGAAACTTTCAGGCGCATTTTTAAATTGCCTGATGCACTCAAAGTGCCGATCAAATGCTCAGGGTTTACCACTTCAACATTATGAGGTAAACGAAGATCAGCGGCTGTTACATCGCCTGGACCTTGTTTTTCTAATGTCAAATATGCTTCGTTTTGATCGAACAGCTTAATCGACAATCCTTTTAGGTTCAGCAAGAGCTCGACGATGTCCTGCTGCAAGCCTTCCAAGGTACTGTACTCGTGCTCAACCCCTTCTATTTCAACTTCAACCACAGCAGCGCCAGGTAAAGAAGAAAGAAGGATACGACGTAAAGCATTACCAAGAGTATGACCAAAGCCACGCTCTAATGGTTCTAGAATCACTTTTGCCGAGGTCCCGCTAGCCGCTTCGACCTTGATCGCTTGCGGAGTTAGAAACTCATTTGCAGTACGCGTCATTATTGCTACCTCAAGGATTATTTAGAATACAATTCTACAATCAAGCTTTCGTTGATTTCAGCAGGTAAATCAGAACGATCCGGTGCAGCTTTAAACGTACCTTCTAATTTTGAATGGTCAACTTCCATCCAAGAAGGGATACCACGTTGAGCAGCCAACTCAATCGCGCCTTTAATACGCAATTGTTGTTTAGCACCTTCGTGAACCGCGATTACATCACCAGCTTTAACTTGGATAGACGCGATGTTTACACGACGACCATTCAAAGTAATGCTACGGTGAGATACAAGCTGACGAGCTTCTGCACGTGTAGAACCAAAACCCATGCGATAAACGACGTTATCAAGACGGCTTTCAAGCAGTTTCAACAAGTTTTCACCTGTTGCGCCTTTAACACGAGCAGCTTCTTTATAGTAGTTACTAAATTGACGTTCTAACACACCGTACATACGACGTACTTTTTGTTTTTCACGTAATTGTAGTGAGTACTCAGATTGTTTACTGCCACGAGCCCCGCCATGTTGGCCAGGCGCTTTAGCATGTTTTTTAGTTTTGACGTCAAATGGTTTAACGCCAGATTTTAATTGCAGGTCTGTCCCTTCGCGGCGAGAGAGTTTGCATTTTGGACCAATATAACGAGCCATGAATGATTCTCCTTACACACGACGTTTTTTAGGTGGACGGCAACCGTTGTGCGGGATTGGCGTCACATCGGTAATGCTGTTAATTTTATAACCCACTGCACCTAAAGCACGAACCGCAGATTCACGACCAGGACCAGGACCTTTTACAAGGACGTCCAAGTTTTTCAAACCATAATCCAAAGCAGCTTTACCAGCAACTTCAGCAGCTACCTGAGCAGCAAACGGAGTTGATTTACGTGATCCACGGAAGCCTTGTCCACCAGAGGTAGCCCAAGCCAGTGCATTACCTTGACGATCGGTAATAGTCACAATGGTGTTATTAAAAGAAGCGTGAATGTGTGCAACACCTTCAGAGACGGTACGAGTGACCTTCTTGCGTGTGCGTGTATCTTTAGCCATCTTTTAGCTTCCAGAAATCTTATTTCTTAATAGGTTTGCGCGGACCTTTACGGGTACGTGCGTTAGTTTTGGTGCGTTGTCCACGGACAGGCAAGCTGCGACGATGACGAAGACCGCGGTAGCAGCCTAAATCCATTAAACGTTTAATGTTCATGGAAATTTCGCGACGTAAATCACCTTCGGTCGGAACCTTGGTAATTTCTGCACGAATCGCATCAAGTTGAGCATCATCCAATTCACGGATCTTGGTAGTTGGTGCAATACCAGCAGCAGCTAAGATGTTCTTAGCAGTGTGGCGACCGATACCAAAGATATACGTGAGGGAGATAACAGCATGCTTGTTATCCGGAATGTTTACACCGGCAATACGAGCCATTCACTTTCTCCAAAAAGGCAGTAGAGATAATCAACCGCCCCACAAAAACCTTGAGGGGCGGATATTAACCTAATTCACCTACTGAAATCAACAGGTCTTGATCAGATTAACCTTGACGCTGCTTATGACGAGGTTCAGCGCTACAAATCACGCGGATAACCCCATTACGACGGATAACTTTACAGCTACCACAAATTTTTTTAACAGAAGCTTGTACTTTCATGATGAAACCTCAAGTGCGCTTATCCTTTAGGATGAGCAGTCGTTTTTCTCATTAACGTTTGATTGTCATACTGGTGCGAAGTGAGATGAGCTTGCAGCTGAGCCATAAAGTCCATCACAACTACCACTACGATCAACAAAGATGTACCACCCAAATGGAATGGAATACCAAAAGAACTTTGCAGAATCATCGGCATTAAACAGATGATCGTAATGTAAATTGCACCAATAAACGTCAAACGATTAAGAATATGATCTAAGTAACGAGCAGTTTGCTCACCTGGGCGAATACCAGGTACATAAGCTCCGCTGCGTTTCAAGTTCTCTGATACTTCTTTAGGACTGAACACAAGTGCAGTATAGAAATAACAGAAAAAGATAATTAACGCACCGAAGAGCACCAAATACAAAGGTTGTCCAGGCGATAATACCAATGCCAAATCTTGTAGGCTACGCTTTACAATTCCTGCATTTGGATCAGAACTACCTAACCATTGACCTAAACTTGCAGGGAACAGCAATAACGAACTAGCGAAAATTGCTGGAATAACCCCTGCCATATTCAATTTCAATGGCAAATGTGTCTGCTGTGCAGTGAATACGCGACGCCCTTGTTGCTTTTGAGCATAGTTAACCGGTATACGACGTTGAGCCTTTTCAATAAATACAATCGCAGCAAGAACCGCAACTGAAAGTAATGCAAACACAGCCAGACCAATTAAACTTGATTGACCGTTATCCACCGAAGTGAATGCTTGAATTACAATATTAGGCAAACCAGCAACAATACCTGCGAAAATGATCATCGAGATCCCATTACCAACACCACGTTCGGTAATTTGCTCTCCCAACCACATTAAGAACATAGTACCTGCAACCAATGAAGTTACAGCAGGAATGTAAAAAGCCAGTCCTGAAGTCAAGGTAATCCCTTGGCTAATCAGACCAGCACACATACCTACACCTTGTACCAATGCAAGTAATAACGTGCCGTAACGCGTATATTGATTAATCTTACGCTTACCCTGCTCGCCTTCTTTCTTTAATGCTTCCAGCGAAGGAACGACTGTTGACATCAACTGCACGATAATCGATGCAGAGATATATGGCATGATCCCCAACGCAAGAATTGACATTCGCTCTAATGCTCCGCCAGAGAACATATTAAACAAACCTAAGAAGGTACCTTCATTAGCTTTGAAAAAACGTTCTAAAGCGACATTATCAATACCCGGCAGTGGAATATGTGCTCCTAGTCGAAAGACCAATAATGCGCCAACCAAAAACATTAATCGACGAATAATTTCACGATATTTCACATGAAATGGTTGGCCTTTCATCATGTTGACATGACCTGAAGAACTAGGAGACATAGACACTAGCGATTACTCCTCGACTTTACCGCCAGCAGCTTCAACAGCAGCTTTAGCGCCTTTAGTCAAAGCAACACCTTGTACAGTGAATGCACGAGTAATATCACCAGAAAGTACGATACGAGCACGAGTCATATCTTTACGTACAACATTGGCAGCTTTTAAAGTTTCAAGTGAAATGATATCACCTTCAACTTTAGCAAGCTCTGATAAACGTACTTCAGCAGTTTTTAAAGCGAGTTGGCTAGTGAAACCGAATTTAGGTAAACGACGATATAACGCAGTTTGACCACCTTCGAAACCTGGACGTACGCCACCGCTCTTACGTGATTTTTGACCTTTGACACCACGGCCACCAGTCTTACCAACGCCAGAACCGATACCACGGCCTAAACGAAGGTTGTCACGTTTAGCACCTTCTGCAGGTGCAATAGTATTTAAACGCAGAGTCATGGCTTATTCCTCTACACTAACCATATAGTAGACTTGGTTGATCATACCACGGTTAGAAGGCGTATCTTGCACTTCTACAGTATGACCAATACGACGCAGACCTAAACCTTGAAGGCTAAGCTTGTGATTTTTCAAGCGGTGCGCAGAAGATTTAGTCTGGGTAACTTTAATCGTTTTCATGATTGATTACCCTTGAATTTGTTCTACTGAAAGACCACGTTTCGCAGCGACTTTCTCAGGAGAAGTCATATCACGCAAACCTTTGAAAGTTGCGTTAACTACGTTAGCAGCGTTTGTAGAACCGTAACATTTAGCAAGTACGTTATGTACACCAGCAGCTTCCAAAACAGCACGCATCGCGCCACCAGCAATTACGCCAGTACCTTCAGAAGCAGGCTGCATGTAAACACGGCTTGCACCATGACGAGCATTCACAGGGTGTTGCAGAGTAGTACCTGCAAGATCAACAGTGATCATGTTGCGACGAGCAGCTTCAAGTGCTTTAGAAATAGCAGCTGGAACTTCACGTGCTTTACCACGACCAAAACCTACACGACCATTACCATCACCCACAACAGTTAATGCTGTGAAAGAGAAGATACGACCACCCTTAACAACTTTGGCTACACGATCAACGGCAACCAGCTTTTCAACAAGACCTTCGTTTTGTTCAACTTTAGCCATGATTAGAACTCCAAGCCGTTTTCACGAGCAGCATCAGCCAAGGCTTTGATACGACCATGATATTTGAAACCAGAACGGTCAAATGCAACTTTAGTAACGCCAGCTGCTTTAGCACGTTCTGCGATTAAAGCACCTACTTTAGTCGCTGCATCAACATTACCAGTTGTACCAGCACGTAAAGTAGCATCTAAAGTTGAAGCTTGCGCTAAAACTTTGCCACCATCTGCTGAGATAACTTGAGCATAGATGTGACGCGGAGTGCGGTTTACACACAAGCGAGTCGCACCCAATGCACGAATGTGCAAGCGTGTGCTTTTCGCACGACGCAAACGGGATTGTTTCTTTTCGTTCATAAGAACCTCGCGCCTTATTTCTTCTTAGCTTCTTTACGAAGTACAACTTCGTCAGAATAACGAACACCTTTACCTTTATAAGGCTCTGGCGGACGGTAACCACGGATATCTGCAGCAACTTGACCTAAAGCTGCTTTATCAGCAGATTTAAGAACAATTTCAGTTGCAGTAGGAGTTTCAGCAGTTACACCTTCTGGAAGGTTGTAATCAATCGGGTGAGAGAAACCAAGGTTAAGGTTAACAACGTTACCTTTAACCGCAGCTTTATAACCAACACCGATAAGTTGTAACTTGCGTTCGAAACCTTCGCTAACACCTTTTACAAGGTTGTTTAACACAGCGCGAGCAGTACCAGCTTGCATCCAAGCGTCTTTCGACTCAGCTTTAGGAGCAATTTGAAGTTGACCTTCTTCCTGTTTTAGCTCGACCAGCGCATGCAGGTTGAAAGACAATGTACCTTTGCTGCCTTTCACTTCGACCTGCCGGCCGTTCTGAGTAACTGTTACACCGTTAGGTACAGTTACTGGGGCTTTAGCCACACGAGACATGAGGAATCACCTATTAAGAAACAAAAGCAATAACTTCACCACCGATGCCCGCAGCACGTGCAGCGCGATCAGTCATGATGCCTTTGCTTGTAGAAACAATTGCAATACCTAAACCTTGCTTAACGCTAGGAAGTGCATCTTTACCGCGATACTGACGTAGACCTGGACGGCTTACGCGTTTCACAGTTTCGATAACTGGTTTGCCTTCAAAATATTTTAACGTAAGTGTTAAAGTTGGTTTGCCTTCAGCATCTGCAACTTCTACGTTTGAAATATAACCTTCTTGTTGAAGAACGTTGGCAATTGCAACCTTCAACTTAGAATTTGGCATAGAAACAGTTTGTTTCTTTGCCATTTGTGCGTTACGAACACGGGTTAACATGTCGGCAACGGTATCTTGCATACTCATTTATAGTGCTCCTTACCAGCTTGCCTTAACAACGCCCGGTACATCACCTTGCATTACTGTATCACGTAGTTTGTTACGGCTTAGACCGAACTTACGGAAGTAACCATGAGGACGACCAGTTAAACCACAACGGTTACGAAGACGCACTGGAGATGCATTACGTGGTAATGCCTGTAACTTCATCATCGCATCGAAACGTTCTTCGTCGCTAGCATTTACATTTGCAATCGTAGCTTTTAATTCAGCACGTTTTGCAGCAAATTTAGCAACTGTTTTTTCGCGTTTCAATTCGCGATTAATCATACCTTTCTTAGCCATATCGACCTCTTATTTGAACGGGAAGCCGAATGCACGCATAAGCGCACGGCCTTCGTCATCGGTGCGAGCAGTCGTAGTAACGGTAATATCCATACCACGAATACGATCAATCTTATCGAAATCGATTTCAGGGAACATGATTTGTTCCTTCAAACCCATCGAATAGTTACCACGACCATCAAATGATTTCGCAGAAAAACCGCGGAAGTCACGAATACGAGGGATCGCGATAGAGATCAAACGGTCTAAGAATTCGTACATTTGTTCGCCGCGTAAAGTAACTTTACAACCAATCGGCCAACCATCACGGATTTTGAAACCAGCGATTGATTTGCGAGCTAGAGTAAGAACTGGCTTTTGACCAGCAATCGCTTGCATATCAGAAAGAGCGCCATCTAACAATTTCTTGTCAGCTGATGCCGCACCAACACCCATGTTAATGGTGATTTTAGTGATGCGAGGAATCTCCATCACATTTTTAACGCCTAATTGCTCTTGTAACTGAGCTTTAAGTACGTCGTTGTAACGTGTTTTAAGTCTGGCCATTGCCTATTTCAACCTATTACTTCGCTACCGCCACTGATTCACCGTTAGATTTGTAAACGCGAGTTTTCACGCCTTCAATCGTTTGGTAACCAACACGGTCAGCCTTTTGGGTTGTAGCATTAAAAACTGCCACGTTTGAGATATGAAGCGAAGCTTCTTGTGTAACTACAGCGCCTTCAGCACCTGTTGCACGGTTAGGCTTTTGATGCTTCTTAACCAAGTTAAGGCCTTCAACCATAACACGGTCATTTGAAACAGACAGAACAGTACCCTGTTTGCCTTTTTCTTTACCTGCGATCACGATAACTTGATCGCCTTTTTTAATCTTAGCCATGAGTGCCTCTTATAGAACTTCAGGAGCCAATGAAATAATTTTCATGAACTGTTCAGTACGAAGTTCACGAGTCACTGGTCCGAAAATACGAGTTGCAATCGGCGCTTTGTTGTTGTTCAAAATAACAGCAGCATTGTCATCAAAACGGATGATAGAACCATCCGGACGACGTACACCGAATTTTGTACGTACAACTACAGCATTCATCACGTCACCTTTTTTAACACGTGCGCGTGGAATAGCTTCTTTTACAGTAACTTTAATAATGTCGCCAACAGAAGCATAACGACGATGTGAACCACCAAGTACTTTAATACATTGTACGCGGCGAGCACCACTGTTGTCTGCTACGTCGAGCATACTTTCGGTTTGAATCATTGCCCTACTCCAAAACCGAGCATCACCGGTCAGTATTTCGAAAGGCTCAAAGAGTACTCGAAATTAACCGATGATGCAACAAGAACGTCTAATTACTCAGCAGCAGCTTCAATAACTTCCACTAAAGCCCAAGCTTTAGTTTTAGAAATCGGGCGGCTTTCTTTAATGGTCACTACGTCGCCAGTTTTAGCAACATTGTTCTCATCATGAGCGTGTAATTTTGTTGAACGGCGGATTGATTTGCCATACAACGGGTGTTGAACGCGGCGTTCAATAAGCACAACAATAGACTTGTCCATTTTGTCGCTTACGACTTTGCCGGTTAACGTGCGAACTGTTTGTTCACTCATTGTCCGTTCCCCTGTTTTTCGGTAAGGAGTGTCTTGATACGAGCAATAGTCTTGCGAGTAAGCGCAACTTCATGCGATTTACCCAATTGACCAGTTGCTTTCGCCATACGAAGACGGAATTGGTTAAGCTGTTGCTCATCAAGCAAAGCTGTCAACTCTTCTACCGATTTTTCACGTAGATCTTTAGTTTTCATTACATTACCGTCCGAGTCACGATAGCGGTTTTAAACGGAAGCTTAGCAGCAGCAAGCGTAAACGCTTCACGTGCTAATTCTTCGCTTACACCTTCCATTTCGTACAAGATCTTACCTGGTTTGATTTGACAAACCCAGTATTCCACAGAACCTTTACCTTTACCCATACGAACTTCTAATGGTTTTTCAGTAATTGGTTTGTCTGGGAAAACACGGATAAAGATCTTACCACCACGTTTTACACGACGGCTGATTGTACGACGCGCTGCTTCAATCTGACGAGCTGTCATTTGACCACGCTCGATAGATTTAAGTGCGATAGAACCGAAAGATACGGTGCTACCACGGTGCGCTAGACCAGTGTTACGGCCCTTTTGAACCTTACGGAACTTAGTACGTTTAGGTTGCAACATGGATTATTCTCCTTTTTCAGCAGAACGATCATTGCGACGACCACGACGCTCTTGACCTTCACCACGGCCGCGACCACGTTTAGCTGGACGTTCTTCAGCAGGAGCAGGGTTCATGACTTGTTTCATGCCACCTAAGATCTCACCACGGAAAATCCAAACTTTAACGCCAATCGTACCGTAAGTAGTTTCAGCACGCATAGTAGCGTAGTCGATGTCCGCACGAAGTGTATGCAAAGGTACACGACCTTCACGATACCATTCAGTACGTGCAATCTCAGCACCACCTAAACGACCAGAAACTTCAACTTTGATACCTTTAGCACCAGCACGCATAGTGTTTTGAACCGCACGCTTCATAGCACGACGGAACATTACACGTTTTTCTAATTGAGAAGCGATAGCTTCAGCAACTAAACGAGCGTCTAAGTCTGGGCGATCGATTTCGTTGATGCTTACTTGCGCAGGAACACCCATAATAGATGTTAATTCGCGTTGTAATTTTTCAATGTCTTCGCCTTTTTTACCGATAACGATACCAGGACGAGCAGTGCTAATAGTAATTTTAGCAGCGCCTGTAGGACGTTCGATAAGAATATTGCTGATCATTGCATTCTTAAGTTTTTTAATTAAAAACTCACGAACTTGCAAATCTTTAAGCAAGTATTCAGCGTATTGTTTCGGACTCGCATACCAGTTAGCGTTATGACGTTTCACAACACCTAGGCGGATACCGATTGGATGAACCTTCTGACCCATATCAAACCCCTACCTTAACGGTGATGTGACAAGTACGCTTAGTAATACGATCTGCACGGCCTTTAGCACGTGGCATAATACGTTTAAGGCTGATGCCTTCATCAACGTAAATCGTAGATACTTTAAGGTCGTCTACATCTAAACTGTTATTATGTTCAGCGTTTGCAATTGCAGATTCCAACGCTTTTTTAACTAAAACTGCAGCTTTTTTGTTGCTGAAGTTCAAGATATTTAAAGCGTGAGCAACAGATTTGCCACGGATTAGATCTGCAACCAAACGAGCTTTTTGTGCCGAGATAGCGGCACCGCGTAATTTAGCAGTAACTTCCATCATCGCACCTTAACGTTTAGACTTCTTGTCAACACCGTGACCACGATAGGTACGAGTTGGCGCGAATTCACCGAGTTTATGACCAACCATATGTTCAGATACAATCACCGGAACATGGTTACGACCATTATGAACAGAAATTGTTAAACCAACAAAATCTGGGAGTATCATCGAACGACGCGACCAAGTTTTGATCGGCTTGCGAGAGTTACTCGCTACAGCCGCTTCAACCTTAGCGAACAAGTGCGCATCGACGAATGGGCCTTTTTTCAGAGAACGAGGCATTGTCAGATTCCTTTACTTGTTACTTAACGCGACGGTCGCGAATAATCATCTTAGTCGTACGCTTATTGGTACGTGTCTTGTACCCTTTAGCTTTTTGACCCCATGGGCTTACAGGTTGAATACCTTTGTTACGCCCTTCACCACCACCGTGTGGATGGTCAACCGGGTTCATCGCCATACCACGAACGGTAGGACGAACACCACGCCAGCGTGATGCACCAGCTTTACCCAGTGAACGAAGGTTGCTTTCTGAGTTAGAAACTTCACCCAAAACAGCGCGACATTCAACGTGTACTTTACGCATTTCGCCTGAACGAAGACGAATGATTGCGTAAGAACCGTCACGACCCAACAATTGAGCAGAAGTACCAGCAGAACGCATCAATTGTGCGCCTTTACCGATTTTAAGCTCGACGTTGTGAAGAGTAGAACCGATAGGCATGTTACGAAGTGGCAAGCAGTTACCTGGACGGATTGGAGCATCGTTACCAGATTGTACTTTATCACCAGCACGCAAACCTTTAGGCGCAATGATGTAACGACGTTCACCGTCAGCATATTTTAATAGAGCAATATGAGCTGTACGGTTAGGATCGTATTCAATACGTTCAACTACAGCTGGAATGCCGTCTTTGTTACGTTTGAAGTCGACAAGACGGTAGTGTTGTTTATGACCACCACCAACGTGACGAGTTGTAATGTGACCGTTATTGTTACGACCACCAGTACGTTTTTTAGCTTCAACCAACGGAGCATAAGGCGCGCCTTTGTGAAGATGGTCGTGAACGACTTTCTCTACAAAGCGACGTCCTGGTGACGTTGGCTTACATTTTTGAATAGGCATAATTCTCGTCCTTATTCCGCTGCGCTTTCAGCGGTATCGCCCAAGTCAGCCATTTCAACATCTTGGCCAGCTTTCAGGGTGACGTATGCTTTTTTAACATCAGAACGACGTCCTAATGTTTTACCAAAGCGTTTAGTCTTACCTTTAGTGATCGTAGTGTTAACTTTAACCACTTGAACACCAAAGAGTTGTTCCACTGCTTTTTTGATTTCAAGTTTGTTTGCATCAAGTGCAACTTTAAAAACTTGAACACCAGCAGCTTCACCTAAAACTTGTGCTTTTTCTGAGAATACAGGTCCTTGTAGGACTTGATAGATACGTTCGTTGTTCATCCGAGTTCTACCTCAATTTTCTTAGCAGCAGCTACAGACATAACAACTTTGTCGAACGCGATCAAGCTAACAGGATCGATTGCAGCAGCATCAACCACATCAACGTGTGGAATGTTACGTGCAGCAAGATACAAGTTCTCATCAACAGCATCAGTAACGATTAATGCACGAGTAGCATTCAAGTCGTTAAGTTTTGCAAGCAACTCTTTAGTTTTTGGAGCTGCAACAGCAAACTCATCAACTAAGATTAGGCGATCTTGACGAACAAGTTCAGCCATGATGCATTGCATAGCACCGCGGTACATTTTACGGTTAACTTTTTGAGACCAATCTTGTGGACGAGCGGCAAAAGTTTTACCACCACCAACCCAGATTGGGCTACGAATAGAACCAGCACGCGCACGGCCAGTACCTTTTTGACGGAATGGTTTTTTACCACCGCCAGATACATCGCCACGTGATTTCTGAGCTTTCGAACCTTGACGACCACCAGCTAAATAAGCTGTAACAACTTGGTGTACAAGAGCTTCATTAAATTCACGACCGAAAGCAACTTCAGATAATTCAACAGCAGAGCCGGAAACAGTATTTAAATTCACGTTATTTCCCCTCAGGCCTTGATCGTAGGACGAACAGTAACGTCGCCACCAGTAGCACCAGGAATCGCACCTTTAACAACCAGAACTGAACGTTCAGCGTCGATAGATACAATTTCAAGACCTTGAACAGTTACGCGTTCAGCACCTAAATGGCCAGCCATTTTTTTGCCTTTGAACACGCGACCAGGAGTCTGGTTTTGACCTGTAGAACCTAGAACACGGTGAGACAATGAGTTACCGTGAGTAGCATCTTGGGTACGGAAGTTCCAACGCTTAACACCACCTTGGAAACCTTTACCTTTAGATTGACCAGTTACGTCAACAACTTGACCAACTGCGAACAAATCTACACCGATAGTTCCGCCAACTTCACGACCTTCAAGCTCAGCTTCTGTAGTACGGAATTCTTGAACCAGACGACCAGCAGCAACACCAGCTTTCGCAAAGTGACCTTTCTGAGCGTTAGTTACGCGAGATTCGCGACGTTCACCAGTAGTGATTTGAATCGCTTGATAACCATCAGTTTCAAGCGTTTTGATTTGAGTGATGCGGTTAGGATCAACCTCAATCACTGTTACAGGTACAGAAACACCAGCATCTGTAAAGATACGAGTCATACCGCACTTGCGACCGACTAAACCAATAGCCATGTGCATAAACCTCTAAAAAAGCGGCCTAATTAACTTAGAGCGTTAATTAACCGAAAGCCTTAACCCAATGCGATCTGAACATCAACACCAGCTGCAAGATCCAACTTCATCAATGCATCAACAGTTTTATCTGTAGGCTGAACGATGTCGATCAAACGTTTGTAAGTGCGGATCTCGTATTGGTCACGCGCATCTTTGTTAACGTGTGGTGATGTTAAAACGTTAAAACGTTCAATGCGTGTAGGCATTGGAATTGGACCACAAACTTGTGCGCCAGTACGTTTTGCTGTTTCTACGATTTCTTGAGCTGATTGATCAATTAGACGGTGATCAAAAGACTTAAGACGGATACGAATTCTCTGGTTAGACATACCAGTTAACTCCAAGCCAAATATATAAAGAATCACCCTTGACGCATCTCACTCCACTTTTATATGGGTAAGTGTCAAGAGCAGTGAATTATCACTAAGGTCATGATCGATGCCACGACTGTCACGATGTTAACTACGTTATTGGTAGTCAACCCCCTTTCATTAAAGGGTCGCTTATTATAGCTATTGTTTAACGCTTAAGCAAACCTCTTTTCAACTTTTTGCTCTTTTTTTCCGCTTATCTATTTATGCTTTTGTTTAAAAATAAATCAGCATGAAGTTTTTTGTAAAACGTACTCTATTGCTTGGTTTAGTATTTGATTTCCTTCAATAAAATTGGTTTTATCTGCTTTTCTTAATTGCTGTTCAGTTTGCACATATTCTCCTGAAAAACCTTCTAGCTCTTCGTCATTTTCTAAAAACAGCTTTAGCGTCTCGGAAGTAATTTCAGGATGAAACTGAAATCCCAGCACATTTTTACCAATCTGGTACATCTGGTTGCGGCAAACATCATTTTCAGCCAAATGAATAGCGCCTTTAGGAATTTCAAAGGTTTCACTATGCCATTGCATAATCTTAAATTGTGCTGGCAATTCAAAGCATTCTTCAGGCACATGCTGTACCTTACGCACGGTAGTCCAACCCAACTCCTGTTGCTCATTGCGCCTGACCGCAGCACCCAAAGCATTGGCGATCAGCTGCCCGCCCAGACATAAACCAATGGCCGGTTTACCCATAGATAAATAACGTCGAATCCAGCGTTTTTCTATCTTTAACCAGGGATAATTTGCTTCATCATTCACACTCATTGTCCCACCCATGATAATGAGCAAATCGACATCTTCAACTTGCGGTAAAGCCTCGATATCGAGTGGCCGATCCAGCGGTAAGGCAAAAAACTCCGTTGCACTAATTTTAGCGTGATGCTGTTTTAAATATTGATAACAACTGCCGAACCCTTCACCAGCAATATGCTGAAAATAATGTACTTTTAAATGCGACTTCATCCGCCCCCACCTATTGTTTTAGCTCTGTCGTAGATTTAGCAAGAATAAAGCCAACTTTATGTGCGGTTTAATGTTTCTATACATTTTGGCATTTATATAGCCTAATTCGCGTGTTTCTCTTAAGCTAAGACTAATTTTGATACGACTTAGAGCAGTTCCTTGAAAAAAAACCCACAAACCACGCTCATTCATGCACCACGAAAAGCCCCACAATATATTTCTAGCGTTCAACCTCCCCTGTTTCGTGCATCGACCATTATTTTTAACAACACCGATGCACTATTTAATCGCCATTGGACCGATGACTATGACTATAGTTATGGCACCCACGGCACGCCAACGACCTTTACTTTAGCGGACAACATTGCCCAGATTGAAGGAGGGCAATATTGCTTGCTGGCCCCTAGTGGTTTATCCGCGATTAATCTGGTCAATTCCTGCTTTTTGAGTCAGGGCGATGAAGTCTGGGTGGCAGACAATATTTATGGTCCAAATATGGAACATCTGCACAACCTGCAAACGCGCTATGGCATTACTGTAAAAGTTTATAATCCGATTGATGCAGATACTTTCCAGCCAACAGAGAAAGCCAAACTGATTTGGTTAGAGGCTGCAGGTTCCGTGACTTTAGAATTTCCAGATCTAGCTGGCTTAGTGAAAAAAGCGAAACAGCATAATATATTGACAGCTTTAGACAATACCTGGGGCGCAGGTCTAGCCTTTAATGCCTTTGATTTTAGTGAAGAACATTTGGCGGTTGATATAACCGTGCACGCGCTGACTAAATATCCAAGTGGCGGCGGTGACATCTTAATGGGTTCTGTAGTCACTCGTGATCGAAAGTTGCATCAGCAATTATTCCGTATGCATGCTATTCAGGGTATTAGTGTATCTGGTGATGATGTTGCACAAGTACAACGTAGCCTGGCTTCAATGCAACTGCGTTATCAGCACCAGTCTCAAAGTGCATCAACCTTACTGGACTGGTTGAAACAACAACCAGAGTTTGTACAGGTCTTGCATCCTGCTGATGAAGCTTCGGCAGGACATTCATACTGGAAAGAAATTTGTACAGATGGACAAAGTGCAGGTCTGGTCAGTGTGATTTTTAAACCTGAATATACCCTGGAAGATATTCGTAGATTCTGCGATGCACTGGAACTGTTTAAGCTGGGCTTTAGCTGGGGCGGGCCGCTCAGTCTGGTCATGCTGTATAACCTGAAAGATATGCGGGTGTTGCCACATACACATTTACAACAAGGTTTATTGGTTCGTTTTTGCATAGGACTAGAACATCCGGCAGACTTAATACATGATATAGAAAACGCATTAAAACAGTTGCCTACGCAACAACATGAATAAAATAGAATAGGGAAAAAATATGGGTACACCAATCGTCATTGCCAAGAAAACCACCGATACACAACAAGAAATTGTTTTACATTCACAATTTGCCAACCGCCACGGTTTGATTGCCGGAGCCACCGGAACCGGTAAAACCGTGACCTTAAAAGTATTGGCAGAAAGTTTTTCCCGCATTGGTGTGCCGGTATTTTTAGCCGATGCCAAAGGCGATGTGTCCAGTCTGGCCAAGGCCGGTGAAAGCAATGCTAAATTTGATGCGCGGATTAAAAGCCTGAATCTTGAATCGATTCCCTTTGCAGCATCACCTGTGGTGTTTTGGGATTTGTTCGGTGAGCAGGGCCATCCCATTCGAACCACAGTTTCTGAAATAGGTCCGTTGTTACTGGCGCAAATACTAAATCTCAATGACACCCAGGAAGGTGTACTTTCAGCAGTGTTCCGCATAGCCGATGATCAGGGTTTATTGCTGATTGATTTTAAAGACTTGAAGTCGATGATTAGCTATGTGAGTGAACATGCTACCGAATTTAAAGCAGAATATGGCAACCTGTCTCCAGCAAGTTTAGGGGCAATCCAGCGCAATTTACTGGCGCTGGCCGATCAGGGCGGAGACAAATTCTTTGGTGAACCTGCATTAGACATCATGGATTTTATCCAGACCGATAGCCAAGGCCGTGGCACCATCAATTTACTGGCTGCAGATAAACTGATGAATACGCCTAAACTGTATGCCACCTTTTTGCTGTGGATGTTATCCGAACTGCTTGAACAGTTGCCGGAAGTGGGTGATCTGGACAAACCGAAACTGGTGTTCTTCTTTGATGAAGCACATCTGCTTTTTGATAATGCTAGCTCCGCCCTGCAGGAAAAGATTGAACAAGTGGTACGTTTAATTCGCTCCAAAGGCGTCGGCATTTACTTTGTTACCCAGAATCCACTGGACCTACCTGAAAGTGTTTTAGGTCAGCTTGGTAACCGGGTGCAACATGCCTTGCGCGCCTTCACGCCTAAAGACCAGAAAGCGGTCAAAACTGCTGGAGATACTTTCCGTGCCAATCCTGAATTTAAGGTCGATCAGGCCATTACCGAACTGGCTGTGGGTGAAGCCTTGATTAGCTGTCTGGATGAACAAGGCACCCCGCAAATGGTGCAACGCGGCTGGGTGATGCCACCCTATTCTTCCTTCAGCCCCATTTCTCTAGATGAGCGTAAAACACTAATAGCACAAAGTGTTGTGGCAGGTGTTTATGAACAACAGCTTGACCGAGAAAGCGCATTTGAAATGCTGCAAAAAAAAGTTGCAGAACGCCAACAACAAGCAGTTCAAGCCGAACAAGAAAAAGCGGCAGCAAAAGAAAAAGAGGCTTTAGAAAAACAGCAAGCCAAAGATGCTGAAGCTTTTGCCCAGCAACAGGCACGCGAACAACAGCGCCTAGCACAAGAGCAGCAAAAAGAAGCGGAACGTGCAGCCAAACAGCGTGAAAAGCTGATTCAAGATACTGTCGGTACTTTTGCCAAAAGTGCCGCCCGCAGTCTGGGTGGCAGTACTGGACAAAAAATTGTTCGTGGCTTATTAGGTTCACTGTTTGGTAAAAGATAATTTAAGAAACTGATTAATAATTTGTGAATTATGGAATATTTTTATATTCCATAATTTTTTATGGTTTAATGAAAAATATGTGTTGTAAAAAGATTTTATAAGATATATTTTAAATACATCTTATAAATAACAGCCATGAGAGATCAGCTATGACTCCGCAGCAAATTGACCTTGTAAAAGCCACTGTTCCTGTACTTCGTGAAAATGGCGTAGCCCTGACTGGTTATTTTTATAACCGTATGTTGGGCAATAATCCTGACCTAAAAGAAACTTTTAATATGGGGCACCAGCGCAGCGGCGCACAGGCTCAAGCATTGGCAGGTGCAGTGTTGGCTTATGCTGAAAACATTGAAGATCCGTCTGTGCTTTTACCTGTGGTTGAGTTAATTGCGCACAAACACGTTAGCCTGAATATTCAGGCACCGGACTATAATATTGTCGGTGAAAACCTGCTCCACTCAATTAGTGAAGTACTAAGCATTTCAATGGATGACCCCCTGATTGGTGCTTGGGCAGCAGCCTATGGTCAATTGGCGGACCTGTTCATCAGCACCGAAAAAGCCATTTATGATCAGCACGAACAGACTAAAGGCAGCTGGTTAGGCTGGCGTAACTTCAAGATTGCCAAGAAAGTCGTTGAAAGCGATGAAATCACGTCGTTCTATCTTCAACCTGCAGATGGTGGTGCTTTACCGAAATACGAAGCCGGCCAATATATTTCAGTGCGTGTTTTCGTCGAGGAGCTTGGCTTAAAACAACCTCGTCAATATACGCTTTCAACCAGCCCGCAAGCAGACTATTTACGTATCTCGGTAAAACGTGAAGATCAAAAAGGCGACATGGTTCCAGGTTGGGTATCGAATACTCTACATGGTCTGCCAGAAGGTTCAGAAATTGAAGTGTCTGCACCAACAGGTAATTTCTACCTGATTGATCCAAATAAACGTAATGTATTTATCAGTGGTGGTGTAGGCCTTACTCCAATGATTGCCATGCTGAATCAACTGGTAACGCTGGACATGCCACAACCTGTGACTTTCATCCATGCTTGCCGTAGCAAACAAGTGCATGCGATGCATCAGCACATTCAAGACTTGAAAGCAAAATATCCGCGCCTAAGCACATTTACTGCTTATGAATTCCCGCATGAAAGCGATAAATTAGGTGAAGATTATGATGTTGCCGGTCGTCTAGACCTAAGCACGATTGATAGCGCATTGTTACCAGCTAATGCCGACTACTACCTCTGCGGCCCAATGCCATTTATGGCTGAACAGCAAAAAACTCTCGTTGCTCGCGGTATTCCTGCTGAAAATATTCACAGTGAAGCGTTTGGTACAGGTGGCGTTCACCACTAATCTGCTCCGTCAGCATAAAATAAAGAGAGGGCTGGTCTGGTTATGCTAGACTAGCCCTTATCTATTCATTTTTTGAAAAATATCAGTGCGATCATGCAATTAAATAAATTCACCGACTATGCCTTGCGTATCTTAATGTATATTGCCCAGCCACGGGATATGCCTTATACCATTGCAGAAATTGCCCAGGACCTGCATGTGTCCAAAAACCATTTGGTGAAAATTGTGCACTTTATGGGAAAACAGAACTGGCTGATTACCACGCGTGGCAAAGGTGGGGGTATCGGTCTGAATCCTGATGCCCTGGAACTGCGATTGGGGCAAATTGTGCGAATTCTACAAGGTGAAAACCAGATTGTCGAATGCAATACACCTCCTTGCGTACTGCGTTCACAATGTGGTTTAAAAGGCATTCTGGATCAGGCGCTGGAACAGTTTTATCTCAGTCTGGATCAATATACGCTGGGACAAGTGCTGAATACTTCCCCAGTGGCCAAGTACACCACTCAGTCCCCTATTCAGATGATCAATCTTTAATTCCCGGTCTTTGGCTTGCAAAGTTCGCTTGCCCGAACGACTTCCTTTATAATGTTCGCTTGTAGATCATTTATTGAAGTTGAGTTATGCATCACAGCAGAGGAAAATCCAAAAACAGTAAGACAGCCAGTGCGCCTAAGCAAAAGATCAGCTACGAGAAAAAAGTTGATTCTGCCATTACTGAGTACTCTGTTCGCGCATTGAACTGGTTGCGTAAAGCTGAATTTTTAATGAGTGCGCCCAAGCTGAATCTTTGTGTGGAAGATAGCGGTTATGAAATTGCTTTTGCCGGTCGTTCCAATGCCGGTAAATCCAGCGCCATTAATGCTTTAACCAATCAAAAGCAGTTGGCACGTGCCTCGAAAAAGCCGGGTCGTACCCAGATGATCAACTTTTTTAGTTTGGGCAACCCAAACCAGCGCCTAGTGGATTTGCCAGGTTATGGTTATGCAGCCGTACCGGAAGCCATGAAAATTGTCTGGCAAAAAGAACTGGAGAACTATCTGATTCACCGTCAGAGCTTGCAAGGTCTGGTGTTGCTGATGGATATTCGTCATCCGCTACAGCATTTTGATGTGATGATGCTGGAATGGGCTCACTCACGTAAATTGTTCGTACATGTGCTATTAACCAAATCAGACAAGCTGAACCGTGGTCCTGCATCGAAAGCCTTGCAGGAAGTCAAAGCAGCATTGAAAAAGATGAAGCTGGATTTCTCCATTCAATTGTTCTCGTCACTTAACAAGCAAGGCCTAGAAGAACTGGCCAGTGTGATGGGTGGCCGTTTGAACTTTACCCTTGAGCAATCCACCCAGTTCGATTTGGACAGTATCCCTGAAGCCACTGCCGATGAACTCAATGATCTGGATGAACCACTCGAATCTTTAGATGCAGTAGAGGAAGAGTGTGAAACTGAAATTGCCGAAGATGCCACCGATGCAAGTCGACAAGCTGATTGACAGGATCTGATTGAGCCAGATTGTCCGACCAAAATCATCATCAAATGATATTCCAGTGTCCTGTATTGCTAATCACAATACGGGACTTTTTTTTCATACTGACCTTGAGCTCAAGTGCAGCACTGCACGCTAAAACAATAAGGACAGTATGATGAAACTTCTCTCCCGTTTAAGAAATTCCAAACTCGGCTCATCCATTGCCTATCATATTCACCCGCGTAAAGTAAAATTCGAGTGGCAGGACACCCCGATTGACTGGATTCCCCAGCAGCCCTATGTCAGCTATTTCATTAATGAAATCAATATGATTTTGCCAGCCGGCGAATTCTGGTTCTGTCGTTTATATAACAAGGTTTTGCCGCAGATTCAGGATGAAAAACTGAAACAGGATGTACAGGCCTTTGTCCGTCAGGAAGCCATGCATGCTCAGGCACACAACTCAGCCAACACAGAATATCTAACTGCTCGCAACATTGATATCCAGCGCAATCTGGATGTGATGAATTTCCTGTTCAGCAAGTTACTTGCCGATCAGCCTTTAGGTCTAAAGATACCTCAATTGCTTGAACATCAATGGGACTTATTCCGCCTCGGCATTATTGCCACTGTGGAACACATGACCTGCGTACTGGGAAAATATGCCCTGTATAATCAGGAATGGGAAAAACTGGGCGCCGATCCGGCCATGCTGGATCTGATCAAATGGCACGGTGCAGAAGAAATTGAACACCGTACCGTAGCCTTTGATTTGTATCGTCATTTAGGTGGTGGTTATATTGCCCGTTATTATTTAAGCGTGATTGTAATTGTGGCGGTGATTGGCTTGTGGGTCGATGGGACAGCTCATCTGCTTAAGCAGGATCCACGTTTTCAGTCTATCTGCCCTGCGGTATACAAACCGTGGATCTGGCGTGAATGGTATGCCATTGCACAGCGTGACAACAATTTAATGCCCAGTCCATTCTGGCTGATTTCACAACAACTGGGCTATTTGATGCCATGGTACGATCCACTGCATGAAGCCAAAACTGAAGATGCCATCGCTTACCTGAATCGCTCCCCTGCTGCCAAACGTGCAGCCAGACTGAAAGTGGCCTAGTCCTTTTGATCATTCAGTTGATAGTTAAATTCATGTATACAATTTCCACACAGTAGGGCTTTATGCCCTGCTTTTTATTTGCTCTAAGATAAAAGTCCAAGAAAACAACAATAAGGATAACTGTATGCAAGCACGGATTTCAGTCATTACACTGGGGGTGCACGACCTGGAAGCATCTTTGCATTTTTATCGTGAAGGCCTAGGCTTAAGCAGTGAAGGGATTATCGGGCGGGAATTTGAATATGGTGCAGTGGCATTTATTGAACTGCAGTCTGGCCTGAAACTGGCGTTATGGCCACAAAACAGTATTCAACAGGATACCGAACTAGAGCTCACGCCGATGTGTCCCACTCAAATGACTTTAGGACAAAATGTCTATAGCCCACTGGAAGTGGATCAGGTCATGGCTCAGGCAGCACGTGCTGGTGCCAAAATCATTAAACCCGCACAAGCCACCTTTTACGGCGGCTATGCCGGTTATTTTCAGGATCCAGATGGCCATATCTGGGAAATCGTGTTTAATCCCAGCTGGGAAATGGATTAATCGACTTGCGGTTCACGGGTATACCGATCGACCACTACACTAATCATCATATCACCCTGAACATTGACCACGGTACGGACGGTATCAAGCAAACGGTCAATCGGCAGTAAAATCGCAATTGCTTCTGCCGGTAAACCGACCGATTGCAACACCATAATCATGGTCACCATGCCTGCGCTTGGAATACCTGGCGCACCGAGGGATGCAATCATGGCTGTTGCACAGACAATTAGTTGCTGACCGATACTCAAATCCAGCCCCATCAGGTTGGCAATAAAAAGTGCTGCCGCAGCTTCATACAACGCCGTACCATCCATATTCAGCTGGGTGCCCAATGGAATCACAAAACCTGCTGTTTGGGGACGTACCTTTAAATTTTCCTGCGCGCATTTCATCGACAGTGGCATGGTAGCCGAACTGGAACTGGTGGCAAATGCGGTAATCAGCGCAGCCCGTGTACCTTTAAAGAACGTAATTGGACTCATCTTGCCAAAAATCCATAGCAACAAAGGCAATACTACTGCACCATGAAAAATGGTGGTTCCAGTCACCACGGCGGCAAACTCGGCCAGACGGCTTAACACCGAAATATCTTCAGTTGAAATCAGTTTTGCCAGCAAAGCAAAAATACCGAGCGGTGCCAGCTTCATTACCCAGCTAATCATCAGCATCATGATGTCAAAAAATTGCAGGCTTAATTTACGTACACTGCGGAAATTATCTCCGCCTTTGACCAGCGCCACGCCAATAAACAAGGCAAACACCACTACAGCTAACACATTGCCTTCTGCAAAAGCTTTAAAGGGATTAATCAAGGTGTTCTGAATAAAATTGGTAAAGAAGGACGATGGCGTTAAGGTATCTGGCGTTTGATGGCTGCTCATGGCATCCTGAAACATCACAATATCTACGCCCTTGCCTACATTAAACAGATGGGCACAGCTTAAGCCTAAAATAAGCGCCAAAGTAGTGGTGGTGACACAGCACAGTAGGGTGATTTTCCAGACCCGCCCCAGTTGTCCACCGGCCTGCAAATTCGAAACACCAACCACAATTGAACTGAAAATCAGCGGAATAAGCAGCATTTTCAACAAACCAATAAAAATGCTACTGGCCAATCCCAAGCCATAAAGACTGAGATTAAAAAACTGGCTATCAGGAAACAGATTTAACAGAAACCCAAATGCTACCCCTAAAATTGCAGCAATCAATATTTGTGTATTTAAGCTCATCACGACATGCTTTTTATCATTAAGTCCTGACTGGCACTATGCCATGGCCTATTTTTAGAATCGAGGAATTTTTTGTCACAAGCTCAGCATAAATAGATTAAAGCCAGTGGCTCACTTTATCTGAATCATCAACACTGCGCTAAACTGATGGCATAAAATCTGCTTATTGATAGATACTCATCCAGCCAATAATTAAAAGAGAATCGATATGAAAAAAATCATGCTCATGACTGCACTGCTTCTGAATATCAGCGTGGCATTTGCCCATCCAGACCATGGCTGCCATAAAGACATCTCCGAAGATATCCCTCGCTGCCACTAAATCACAATGACCAAGACAAGCATAAAAAACCGGACAGCAGCTCCGGTTTTTTTATGACATTTCAGTCCTTATTGGGTTTCAATTTCACGCAAGCGAATCAAACCTTCCTGTGTCGTGCTACACACCAGTTCACCATTTTGCCACATGCGGCCGAAATTCAGTCCGCGCGAACTGGCACTAATGGTGGCTTCCATATCATAGAGCATCCACTCATCAACACGGAATGGCTTATGGAAATACATGGCATGGTCAATGCTGGCACATTGCAGACTTGGGGAAATATAACTTAAACCGTGTGGACGTAAAGCCGTGGTCATTAAGGTAAAGTCCGAGTAGAAAGCAGCAATAGCCTGATGCAATGAAATTTCATCGACCTTCTGGGCAATCTGACCATGGGTGCGGATATAGTGCGCATAAGACGGCGCTTCAGGTTGAGGCTGGAACGGATTTTGCGGATTGATCGGGCGAATTTCCACATGACGGTCACGCATAAAACTGGCACGCACATTTTCCGGCACGAATTCGACCAGCTGTGTCTTTAATTCAGCTTCATTTTTTAAATCTTCAACGGCAGGATATTCCGGCTCCGAGATTTGATAATTCAAGCCTTCTTCTGGACTTGCAAATGAAACCATGGCGGTAAAAATGGTGCGTCCATGCTGAATGGCACGTACTTGGCGACTGACAAAGCTCTTACCATCCCGTAGATGGTCTACTTTATAAATAATCGGTGCGTTGACATCTCCACCATATAAAAAGTAGGCATGCAATGAATGTGCAGGACGATCTGCCGTATAGGATGCTGCGCGTAATGCCTGCCCCAGCACCTGTCCACCAAAGACGCGCTTGCCCACCAGGTTACGGCTTTGCCCTCGGTAAATATTTTCTTCAATTTTTTCCAGGCTCAGTAATTCAACCAGTTCTTGGGTTAAGGCATTCATAAGCGACCTATTTTTTAATGGGGGATACCTAAAATGTAGGCGAAAAATTTCAAGCAATCAGCTAAGCTATTCACCCTATTCTGCCACAAATCCAAACTAAATCCCTAGAGTTAGACTGACTGGCCTGTCACGCTATTTGTGCGGAATATTCGCTAAAAATACGATTTTTAACGATAAAATTTAACACTCAATATGCATTTTGTCAGAAAATGACATATTGTTTTAAATTACAATGATGCAAAACTATTCCCCCTCAGAAAATCTGTGGTTTCGGTCATTTAAGTAGGAGTATGTATGTCCAAGAGTGGCTTTGGTCAAATCTATCGTCAGCTTTCCAGTAAGCTGCTTGACCTGGTGGTAACCCCACATGTTCTTGGTGAGGTTCCTACTGAACCGACAACTACAGAAGCGAATTCCCAAGCAGAGCACCCCATTCAACAAAAAGTGGTGTGCTATGTATTACAAAATTACTCGCGCAGTAATGCCCTGATTGTCGATGGTGAAACCCGCCGCCTAAAACTGTCACCGGCATTAAATCCATTGGTGGTGGGTGACCACAAGGAAAAAGCATCGGTGCTGTTCTTGCAGCATCATGATGAAAACAACCTGCTCAATCCTCCGCCACATGCCTTTCCACCACGGTTATTGCGCCTGATCGACATTCTGGAACATCATCCTCAGGTTGATATTGAACTAATTCCGGTGACCGTACTCTGGGGGCGTTCGCCAGACAAAGAAGATTCCTGGCTGAAACTGCTATTTACCGACACCTGGGCAACACCAGGTACGGTCAAACAGCTGGTGAATATTGGCTTGCATGGTCGTCAGTCTTATCTGGAATTCCATCAGGGCCAGTCTTTGCGTCAACTGATCGAATTTTCCCAACAGACCCATCCGAACCTGTCTCCTGCGACTTATATTCTCAATACCTTAAACAACTATTTAGATGGTCAACGTGAAGTGGTACTGGGTCCGGATCTTTCAGACCGACGTAACGTGGTGCATTCACTGATCAAGGCCAGTGATGTTCAGGATGCCATCCGCCGTGAAAGTATCCGTGGCAAAATTAGCATGATTGAAGCTGAACGTCGTGCCATTGGCTATTTAAACGAGATCGTATCTGACTATTCGCATTCAGCCGTGCGTTTTGCCGACATGGCGCTTACCCGTTTATGGACCCAGCTTTATGACGGCGTAGAGGTGCATAATTTCAGTACCGTGCGTGAACTGGCCAAAGACTACGAGATTATCTACACCCCCTGTCACCGCAGTCACATCGACTATTTATTACTGTCTTATGTGATTTATAAACGTGGCATGATGGTGCCGTACATTGCTGCGGGCGATAACCTAAACATGCCTTTTGTGGGTCAATTATTGCGTGGTGGCGGTGCATTTTTTATTCGCCGTACTTTCCGTGGTAATGGTCTATATACCACTGTATTTAAAGAATATCTTTTCAACATTCTTTCCCGTAACACACCACTGGAATATTTTATTGAAGGTGGCCGTTCACGTACAGGACGCTTGCTGCCAGCCAAAACCGGTATGCTGGCCATGACCGTGCACGGGCATTTACGTGGCCGTTCTAAACCGATCGTATTTGTACCGACCTATATTGGCTATGAACGCCTGATGGAAGGTGCCACCTATGTCGGTGAAATGAACGGTAAAGATAAAGAATCTGAATCCATCATGGGCATTATGAAAACCCTGCGCAAAATCGAACGCATCTTCGGTCAAGTGCATGTGAACTTTGGTGAACCGGTTTTCCTGGATGACATGCTAAAACAGCATGGTGCAGACAATATTAAAATTGCCAAAAATGATGACCCGATCCCTCAAGAAGTTTCGGATGCAGTCAACAGCTCGGCACATGCGATTTTGGAAAATATTAACCGTGCCGTGGTGATCAATCCGGTATCGTTACTTTCTCTGATCCTGTTAGCAACCCCGAAACATACCCTGGATGAAGAGATCTGCATCAAGCAGCTGGATGCCTACCGTAAGCTATTGACTGCATTGCCTTATGATGCACGTACTCAGGTAACACCGCTTTCAGGCAAGGAAATCATTGCCTACGGTTTAAAATTGAAACTGATTAAACGTGTGAAGCATGTTCTAGGCGATATTATTGCCATTGAAGACAATCAGGCAGTATTGCTGACTTATTTCCGTAACAACATCCTGCATGCCTTCGTGTTGCCTTCATTAATTGCCGCACTGGTAGAACATAACGGTTCGATCCGCCGTGGCGATTTGATTAATGTTATCCGCACGCTTTATCCATTCCTGAAAGCGGAATTGTTCCTGAAATGGAATGATGAAGAGCTGAAAGACCAAATCTGTGCCTATGCCGAAGCGCTGATTCAGGCCAAACTGATTTCTGAAGATAATGAGGGCAACCTGCTTTCCCCTGCACCAAATTCGGAAGATCATAACCAGCTGGTGGTGCTTGCTGCTCCTGTGATGCAGAGTCTGGAACGTTATTACATGACGCTGGCTTTAATTACCCAACGCGGTTCAGGCAATATTTCTACCCGTCAGGTGGAAGAACTCAGTCATCTGGTCGGTCAGCGCCTATCAGTACTGTATGAGTTCAACTCACCGGAGTTCTTTGATAAATCGCTGTTCCAGAGTTTTATTAAAGTGCTGACGCAACAGGGTTATATTCGTAACAATGAAGATAACGCCATTGTGTTTGATGAGAACTTCCAGAACGTGGCTCAGTATGCCAACCTGGTGCTGGATGATGTGACCTTGCAAATGCTTCAGCACATTACCACCTTCAGTGATGAAGAGCTGAAAGAAGCTTTGGATGCCGTTGCGGCACAGCAGGCAAAACGTCGTTTGAAGCGGAAGAAGAAATAAGGGCCTTAAGTATTCCCTCTCCTGAGCTGGATATAAGGCACTGCTTGATATCCAGCACAAATGACGGCTAGAGTGAGATTGATTAAAGAACCCTCCTCCTAACCTCCTCCCATAGGGAGGAGGAACTTCAAATATCAAAGTGGCATTCACTCCACCTTTAACAATTCCACATAATCCCTAAAACAATCCTCATGTTCTAACTGAAAGCCCATTTCCTTCATTCGCGTTACATAAATCCGTTTACCCGTTTGTTTTTGGCTTTGTAAAACCAGTTCAGGTAAATTCAACTGCCGTTGAAACCATAGAATGATTTCATGCAGAGCAATCGGCTGATTATTGCTACAAATATAAGATTTTTCAGGATGTTCCACGTGAATCAATTGTGCAAGAAAGTGCGCCAGATCATCGATATGAATTCGGTTTGACCAATGCATATTGGCATAGCTTTTAGTGCTCTCAGCCAGCTTGATCATTCTGGCGACAGAAGTGCCATAAATCCCTGTAGGGCGAATCACCACACAGCGCTCTGGAAATGCCTGCTGATAAAGCTGCTCCATTTTCCAGAGTAATCGGCCCTGCTCATCCACAGGACGAATAGCAGATTCATCATCAATGCACTCCCCGGCATTTTCACCATAAACACGGGTCGAGGACACCACGACAATTCTTTGCACCGGATGCAGCTTTAAAGCATGCACAATCGGTGCGACAGTATCGACATAAGTCTGTTGATAGCCTTCTACCGTGCTTTGTGATGGCGACAGCAAAATATAGACCCAATCTATGGGCGTGATCTGAGTTAAATTAAGCTGATGTACATCCTGAATCAGATGATTTGCATAGACATCAGTTTTCGGACTTTGGCTGATTGTGGTAATTTGGTGCCCTTGCTGAAATAATTGTTTAGCAACCCGGGTAGATGTTTTACCATAACCTATAAATAATATATGCATTAAGCACCTGATGAATTAACTCAAGTTGAGGGGACATGGCTGCAGTCCATCAATTGCAAGGGGTAGGAACTGCCTCTGCTGCATTACTGGAAAAACTGAATATCTTTAGCACAGATGATTTACTGTTTCATCTGCCGCGTGATTATGAAGATCGTAGCACGATCATCCCCATGAACCAATTGTCCGTGGGGCGTAGCTATTTGCTGGAAGGAATCGTTAAAGGGGTCGATTTTCCGCCAGGTAAGCGTAAATCCATGGCGATCCAGCTACAGGATGATTTTGGCAAAGTCACCTTACGTTTTTATCATGTCTATAAAGCCCTGACTGACCATGCCAAAGTCGGTAATCGCTTGCGCATTTTTGGTGAAGTTCGCGTGGGTGCACGTGGTCTGGAACTGTATCATCCTGAAATCCAGCTGATTACCGAACACACGCCGTTGCCGAAAACCCAGCTCACCGCGATTTATCCTGCAACCGATGGCCTAACCCAGCCAAAACTGCGTGAATATGTCAGACAGGCATTGAAACAGCACAGTGATGGTCTACCGGAATTATTGCCGGAAAAATTCACCAATGGTTATGCGCTAAAACAGGCATTGGAATATATTCATGAACCGCCATTAAATGCGAACATGTTACAACTGGCACAAGGTTCTCATCCGGCACAGCAGCGCCTGATTTTTGAAGAACTGGTTGCCCATCAAATTAGTCTGCTTACACGGCGTGCCTATATCCAGCAGATCGAAGCGCCCTCCTTCACGGCCAGTAAAAATTTTGCCAAACAACTCTTAGCCGGCTTGCCCTTTAGCCTGACTGGTGCGCAAAAACGGGTCTCCAAAGAAATTGTGCAGGACTTAAAACAAAACAAGCCGATGCTGCGTCTGGTTCAGGGCGATGTCGGCGCAGGTAAAACTTTGGTTGCAGGAGTTGCAGCCTGTCATGCCTTGGAAGAAGGCTGGCAAGTAGCACTGATGGCACCGACAGAAATTTTGGCTGAACAGCATTATTTAAATTTTAAAAAATGGTTTGAACCACTAGGCCTAACCGTGTCCTGGCTTTCAGGCAAACAAAAAGGTAAAGCGCGCACAGCAGCAGAACAAACAATTAAAGAAGGCACCGCAAATTTAGTGATCGGTACTCATGCCCTGTTTCAGGAAAATGTTGAATTTGCCAAACTTGGTCTGGTGATTATTGATGAACAGCATCGCTTTGGGGTCGATCAACGACTGGCACTTCGTAATAAAGGTGCCAACAACATGACACCGCATCAACTGGTGATGACCGCGACACCTATTCCACGTACGCTGGCGATGTCGGCTTATGGCGATCTGGATACTTCGGTGATTGATGAACTGCCGCCCGGTCGTACCCCGATTCAAACCGTGACCATTCCTTTGGATCGCCGTGAAGAAGTGCTTCAGCGTATTACCACCAACTGTGCTGAAGGCAAACAGGCTTACTGGGTCTGTACCCTGGTGGAACAATCGGAAACCCTGGATGCACAGGCTGCTGAAGCGACTTATCAGGAAATTAAACAGCGCTTTCCACAGCTCAACATTGGCTTGGTACACGGCAAAATGAAAGCTGATGAAAAACAGTCGGTGATGCAACAATTTAAAGATAATCAGCTGCAACTACTGATTGCCACCACAGTAATTGAAGTAGGTGTGGATGTGCCGAATGCATCCATTATGGTAATTGAAAATGCCGAACGCTTAGGACTTTCGCAGTTACATCAGCTGCGTGGTCGCGTTGGTCGTGGAGCAACCGCCAGTTTCTGTGCCCTGCTGTATAAAAACCCACTGTCGCAAAATGGACAGGAACGGCTACGCATCATGCGCGAAACCAATGACGGTTTTATCATTGCCGAAAAGGATCTGGAAATTCGTGGTCCGGGTGAGTTGCTGGGCACCAAACAAACTGGGGATATGGGCTTTCGCGTGGCCAAACTGGAACGCGATGATCATCTGCTCAATCAGGCGCACTACGTCGCACAGCAAATTTTGAAAGACTATCCGGAAAATGCCGATGCCTTGTTAAAACGCTGGCTGCCTGAAGCGCCGCGCTATGCCTATGTGTAAAAAATAATTTTAAATAACAGGCTCAGTCAGTTATTGATTATGCCGTGAGCAGCATGGATGCTGCCACTATCGCACTTAAATACCTGCTATGCAAAATTAATATTCAATAAAAAGAAGAAGAAAATATGCTGCAATTTATTCAACCATTCATGCACAAAGCCATCCAACGTTTTTCCCCTTGCATACTCTGTGGCATAGACCATCAACGTCATCATTCAGTCTGTACAGATTGCTGGCAGAAATTACCGTGGTTTAAAAATGTGGTTCAACGACAAGAAATGAATATTCAGGTCGCCTGTCATTATGACTATCCGATGGATCGCATCATTCAAAAATTCAAATATGAACAACAGCTACATTTTCAGCAATTGCTTGCAGGAGCTTTAATCCAACTTCGAATTCCCAAAATCCAAGCGATTGTCCCGATGCCCATTTCCCATCAGCGTTTGGCAGAACGTGGCTATAACCAGTCATTGGTGGTTGCGAAACTCTTGGCAAAACAGCTGAATATTCCAGTCTGGCAACCGGTGTCCCGGCTGGCCCAACATTCGCAAAAAGGCATGAGCCGGATAGAACGCCTGGATCAGATCGAGCAGCAATTCGTGATTGCAGCACGGCCTAAAATTCGTTACCGCAAAGTGCTGATGCTGGATGATGTAGTTACGACTGGCAGTTCACTACATGCCTTAAAAACCAAGTTAGACGAATTAGGCTGTCAGCAAATCTATGCCGCCTGTATAGCCAGTGCAGAGCCATAAAACCAAGAGGACATATCCCAGATCCCGATTTTAGCTTGAGCTATGCAGGCATAATACAGGAGGCAGATATAAGTCAGAAAGTCGTTGTCCTGATCAGGAAATAATGGCTTTGGCTGTTAAAAACTGCTTTACCCAAGGCATCACAATTTGCGTGGTCAGTGGTGCAAGTGGCGTACTCTGATCATCCAGACTTACCCACTTCATCTCAGCAATTTCAGCAGAAATATTTGGTGTACCCGCTAAAGTCACATAATAAACATAGCTGACAAGCTGATGATCCGGCTCATTGGCTGTTGCTGTTTCAAAGCGACCGACAAATTGCTCAATCGAGGCCCGACAGCCTATTTCTTCCTGAATTTCACGCAGCATGGTGTCTTCAGGTGGCTCATTCGGTTCCAGCTTGCCCCCTACCTGCATAAAGCAGGAAGTATTACGTTTACGCACCACTAAAAGTTGCTGTTGATCATTTAAAATAATGGCCGCTGCGACAGTAATGATTTTCATGCATGTTTCACCAAGACTTCCTGATCCACCACCATTCCCCATTTCGGTTGTGGCGCTCGAAAAGCGTCAAATTGTTGCAAAATATCTTCAATGGAATCCGAAGCAATCATACTGTCTGCAAAACGTGGCTGGGTAAAACCTTTTACTGTGGTCAACTGAATAAATTTCAGCAAATCATCGTAAAATCCGGCCACATTTAAAAATGCACAGGGCTTTAAATGAATACCGAGCTGTGACCAGGTCCATTGCTCAAAAATCTCTTCCAGCGTACCTGCACCGCCCGGTAAGGCAATAAAGGCATCAGAAAGTTCCGACATCCTGGTTTTGCGTTCATGCATATTGGCCACCACATGCAATTCGGTTAAATGCGGATGAGCCAGCTCATGATCCACCAACACCCTTGGGATTACCCCAATGACTTTGCCACCTGCCTGTAAAGCACTATCGGCCACCACCCCCATCAGACCTGAACGTCCACCCCCATAAACCAGGGTTTTCCCTTGCTGGGCGATGGTTCGCCCCATTTTTTGCGCGGTATCTAAAAAAATCGAGTCGGTGCCTAAAGCTGAGCCACAAAAAATTGCGATCGATTTCGTCATTGTTTCAGCCTGTTTTGCAGATGTCATATTAATAAAGTAAATTTTCAGGAGATTTTTTAATAAAAAAGCGATTGAATCAGTGTTTTTATTCAATTCCTTGTCTAAAATACACCCATCAATTCACCTATACTGCGCAGGGAAAAGACAGCATGCTTGAAGCCTTTTACGCCACAGAGCGCGGTAGTTTGGAAGATGCCACCATCAATGGTGGTTTTGATCTCCACCCGGATTTAGTGTGGATCGATCTCATTGCCCCATCACAAGAAGAACAACAATGGGTCTTAGATGCTTATGAGCAAAATTTACCGACGCTAAAATCCTTGGAGGATATTTCTTCATCGGCACGATTCTACCGTGATGATGACGGTATTTTACATATCAGTACCTATTTTTTGACGAAAAATAAAAATTTTCAGGTCGATGGCGAAACCGATGACAACTCGAGCATTTTAGCAACCGTGCAAACGGTGGCTTTTATTCTACATAAACAACACCTGTTTACCCTGCGCGGTGAAAAACTGGTGGCCTTCCGTGCTTTCCGTGCCCGTGCCCGTCGTAACGACTATGAAATTGACTACAAAGACCCGACCTGGGTTTTGCTCGGTTTACTGGAAGCCAAACTGGATGAACTTGCGGATATCCTGGAAGATATCCACAAAGACCTGGAAAAATATTCCACAGAAGTGTTGAACAACCGCCATCGTGAACAAATTCTCGATCTGGATGACATGATTACCCGTCTGGCACAATTGGAAGATATGCTCGGAAAGGCACAGTTGTGTTTAATCGATTTACGTCGGGTACTGACTTTCTTGTCGCGTCCGCGTGCTTTAGGCAGTCATATTTATGATGCCGATATTCGAGAACTCAGTGAAGATGTGCGATCTCTGGTAGAACATGATGCCTTCCTGTTCCAGAAGGTTCGATTTTTACTCGACACCACCTCCGGATTCATTAATACCGAACAGAACGATACCATCCGTCGCTTCTCGATCTTGCCAAGCATGCTCGCACCACCGATGCTGGTTGCCAGTATCTATGGCATGAATACCGATGTGCTGCCATTTGCCCGAGGGGCGACCAGTTTTATTATGGTCGGCATTATTTTAGTGGCCTTCTTTATTGGACCACTGATCTATTTCCGCTGGAAGAAATGGATTTGAGCAAGCTTTGAAGCACTGCTTCAAAGCGAAGCGCAAGAAACGCACTTATTTTGATGGTTGTCTTCAATTTCCACGCCTTAGGAAAAGTGAGAAGTATGTAAGCTATGGATATAAAAAAGCACCTTCCGGTGCTTTTTTATTGGTTTAGCCAATCAGCTGCAGATCATCTTGCAAATGACAGGCCTGAATGATTTTCATCATTTTCTCAGGCACTGCTTTAAATTGCAGACCCTGAGCTTTCGGGGTCTGACGTAACCAGCGCACCAGTACTGCCAGTGCCAGCGTACTGCCCTGTTCCAGCTGTGCCAGATTGACCACCACAGGAAACTGATGCTGCGATTGAATCAGTTTTAAACCTTGCTGGTAATAGTCCTCTGCATTGGCATAATCTATTTTGCCGGAAACCTGCAATTCCTGATGAATGAATTGAATCACTGAACACCCTTCCCGGTTATTTTTTATCTACAGATGCATCGGGTTCAAAGTTCGCAATAGCTTTATCGATATTGCCACCATTACGTTTTACCGTTGCAGCAAACTGATTACGGAACTGTAAACCTAAATCAATACCAGCCACATTGATATTACGTACTTTCCATTGATTGCCTTTATCCACCAACTGGAAAGATACAGGGGTTTTTTCACCTTTGTTGTTGAAATCAATCGTGACCACAGGATTTTTGCTATTTGTTTCTTTATATGGACGCAGGCTATAAGTCTGGTTGGTATATTTAACAAAAGCTGTACCGTAATTTTCGATTAAAGTTTCACGAAAATTGTGTTCAAACTTGGCACGCTGAGCAGCCGTACTGTACTGATTGGTGGCATAGGTTCCCATGACCAGACGGGTAAAGGCTTGTGAATCAATATAAGGATCAAGATTTTGACGCACAATCGCTTTCACCGCAGCAGGATTGTTTTGCAATTTTCCTTGATCCGCTTTTAAACGAGCAACCAGACCATCTGCTACTTTTTTAACAAAAGCCGGTGGCGTTTCAGTCGGTGCTGCAAATGCAGTACTTGCGATCATTGTTGATAAAACACTTATGCCAAGTGTATGTTTAAGTAAGGTATTCACGAAATTCTCCTCTCAAAATTATTCAACAAATGAAGTTTGCGCATCTTCTGTTGATTCAGTTGATGTTTTTTCTTCTGCCGCCTTAGCTGATGACTTGCCTGCACCACCAGTAATAAATTTACTGATTAAATCTTCAAGATCCATCGTACCTTGGGTATTGGCAATGCTTTCACCACGTTTGACATAGTTCAGACCACCACCTGGAACAACTTTCAAATATTTTTCGCCCAATAAACCGTTGGTTGCAACCATAATATAAGCATCTTCATCGATACTAGTGATGGAGTTCATGTTATCAGCCAGTTGCTTTTCCATTTCTTTTTGTTTCGCAGGAGCTGCTTCACTGTATTCTGTGCTATAGCGCAATTCTTCCAAAGCATTGGCTTTAACCTTTTTCAGCTGTTCTTTATTGAAAGACGTTAACTTGCCATCCAGCTCAAAATGCACCGTTGCCAAACGTGATACCGGATCAAGGGTAATATCCGTGACACGACCAATGGTCACGCCACTCATGGTGACTTTGGCACGCGGTTTTAGGCCATTCACATTGTCAAAACTTGCGGTCATGTTGTAGCTGTCACGCAGGTTTGTTCCCACCAAGCCACTCACTTTCATAGCCAAGAAAAATAAGGCAATACCTGTAAGAATGACAAAAATACCTACGGCCAGCTCACTTGCACGTGATTTCATTAAACACCTCCAAACATGACCGCAGTCAACACAAAATCAGAACCCAAAACACACAATGAGGAATACACTACTGTTCGCGTAGTCGATGTTGCAATTCCTTCCGACGTTGGCACACAGGCATAGCCCTGATAGACTGCAATCCATGTGCAAATTAATGCAAAAACCAAGCTTTTAATAATGGTGCCGTTGAAAATATCTTTATAGAACTGCACGCTATTTTGCATCCCGCTCCAGAAGGAACCTTCATCTACCCCTAAAAAATCGACCCCAACCATTTTACCGCCCATGATACCAATGGCACCAAAAATGATTGATAACATCGGCAGACTAACAATACCGGCCCATAAACGAGGAGAAACGATACGTTTCAGCGGATCGACCCCAATCATTTCCATACTGGCCAGCTGCTCTGTGGCTTTCATCAAGCCTATTTCAGCCGTTAAAGCCGAACCGGCACGCCCTGCAAACAATAATGCCGCCACGACAGGAGCCAACTCTCTTAACAGGGTTAAAGACACCATTGTGCCAAGCATGGCTTCCGAGCCGATATTGACCAAAATGGAATAGCCTTGTAAACCAAGTACTAAACCAATGAACAAACCCGATACGGCAATAATCAATAAAGACATCACACCAATACGGTACATTTGATAAAGAAACAGTTTGACCCCGAGCCAGGTCGGCATGGAAAACAGGATTTGCAGCAACATCTGGGTTGCCACACCTATACCCTGAACACGTTCAATGACGCGTCTACCTAATGAGGCAATAGCATTCATGAACGCACCTCATCACTTAAATAAGCCTTATGACTAAACTGATAATCGACAGGACCTTCAGCAGCCCCGGTTAAGAACTGACGGACAAATGCCGATTCATGCTGCATTAATTCAGCCGGCGTGCCCTCGCCCTGAATAACCCCTTCCGCAATAATATAAATGTAATCGGCAATGGATAAGGTTTCTCCCACATCGTGCGACACAATAATCGTGGTTAAATCCAGTGCTTCACGCAAGGTACGAATTAAACGGGCAAGTACCCCTTTTACAATCGGGTCTTGGCCGGCAAAAGGTTCATCGTACATGATCAGTTCCGGATCTAGCGCAATCGCACGGGCCAAAGCCACACGACGATTCATCCCGCCAGACAATTCTGCAGGCATCAACTTTTCAGTACCGCGTAAGCCCACCGCCTCCAGTTTAAGTGCTACCAGCTCAGCAATCAGATGTTCAGAAAGTTGAGTATGCGCACGTAAAGGAAAAGCCACATTTTCATAGACACTCATATCGGTAAACAGAGCACCGCTTTGGAACAGCATGCCCATACGGGCACGTGCAGCAAATAATTCCTGACGTGACATATCTGCAATATTTTGGCCATCTAACAGAATTTTACCGTGCTCAGGCGTCAACTGACCACCAATCAGACGGAGCAAAGTAGTTTTACCGGTACCTGAAGGCCCCATAATCGCGGTAATCTGGCCACGTCGAATTTTTAAACTGACATTATCGAAAATGACACGTTTCCCTCGTTTAAAGCTCAAGTCATGGACTTCAATCCAAGATTGAGCTTGCTGAGGTATTTGATTATTCATAGCTGAGGGTTTTCCTGCATTTTTTTCAGCATGCATACTATAAAGGATTCGGGTTTAAAATGTTACCTTTAGATAAAAAGCAACCAATTTACCATAATTTTTATTTTTTAATTGTAGTGCAGCTATTTTAACTAACAGGATGCTGAATTATTGAAAAGAATTATAGATATAGTATGCAATATTGCATAGTAATAAAATCAAACCAATATAAGGCATAATCACCTCTTGATTAAAATTCCATACATAATGATGAGATTCATTATTCATATTTAACAGAATGAAAATAAAATATGACTTAGTATACATTTTTATTCGATAAGGTCAAAGATTAGTCTCATAAAAAAACCGGTGTTTCCACCGGTTTTTTACTATCAAAATCTAACGTTTTTAGTCGTTAAATTTACGACGTGGGCGATCTTCACCAAAACTGCGTTTAGGACGATCTTCGCCAAAGTTACGTTGCGGACGGTCGCCAAAATCACGCTTAGGACGGTCGCCGAAGCTGCGTTGTGGACGGTCACCAGTAAATTCGCGACGTGGACGATCTGCGCCTTCACGAGCTGGTTTATAATCTACGCGGTTACCACGGTTGTCATCGTTAGAACGCGGTTTGTCACCAAAGCTGCGTTGCGGACGATCACCATAACCACCTTCACGACGTGGAGCTGGACGATCACCGAAATCACGTTGTGGACGATCACCGAAATCACGTTTTGGACGATCATCGAAAGAACGTTGTGGACGGTCGCCAAAACCACCTTCACGACGTGGAGCTGGACGATCACCGAAATCACGTTTAGGACGGTCATCAAAAGAGCGTTGTGGACGGTCGCCATAACCACCTTCACGACGTGGAGCTGGACGATCACCGAAGTCACGACGTGGACGATCTTCTCCACCAAATGCTGGACGTTCGCCACGTGGTTTGTCATCGTAGCTACGACGTGGACGATCATCACCGCCTTCACGACGTTTGAAGTTGCTTTCGCCTTCAAAACGACTACGACCACCGCCATCACGACCACGACCGCCGCCAAAACCGCCACGACCACGACCACCGCCGTCACGACCACGACCACCGCCATCACGACTACCGCGTGCAGGAGGTGGAGATGGCTCAAGACCTTCAATTTCAGATACATTTAAACGTGCATCTAGGAAGTCTTCTAAAGCACGGATCTTGCCGCGTTCACGGTAAGTAGCAAGAGTAATTGCTTTACCTGTACGACCAGCACGGCCAGTACGACCAATACGGTGTACATAGTCTTCGTTCTTCATAGGAAGACCGAAGTTAATTACGTGTGAAATTGTTGGTACGTCAAGACCACGAGCAGCCACGTCAGTTGCAACTAGGATTTTTGCACGACCTTCACGGATGCTACGTAAACGACGGTTACGAACAGTTTGTGGCATAGCACCATGAAGCGCTACAACTGATAAACCTGCTTCAGCAAGTTCTTCAGCCAACATATCTGTATCTTCTTGAGTTGACGCAAATACTACTGCTTGATCAACGTCTTCTTCGTTTAACCAGTGAGTAAGTAATTTTTTCTTGTGTTCAAAGCCATCAGTCCAGTGCAAAGTCTGAGTGATGTCAGTGTTTGTAGAGTGACCAGTTTCGATCGAGATACGCATTGGATCATTCATCATGCGTTCAGCAAGCGTAATGATACGTGGTGCAAAAGTCGCAGAGAACATAAGTGTTTGCTTGCGGTTTGCAGCCAAGTCACCAATTGCTTCTAGGTCTTCAGAGAAACCCAGGTCAAGCATACGGTCAGCTTCATCGACAATTAATGAGTCAACTTTATCAAGTTTGATTTGACGACGGTTAACCAAGTCAAGTAAACGACCTGGAGTCGCTACAACCACTTGTGCGCCTTTTAACTGCTGGATTTGTTTACCAAAAGGCATACCACCCATGATCGCAGCAACACGAACACCTTTCATGTGACGTACAAGTGCAATCGCATCTTGACATACTTGTTGTGCTAACTCACGAGTAGGAGAAATCACTAAAATGGATGGTTGAGTAACCGCTTTCATACGCTCTTTAAACGGTACGAAAGTTTCTTGATTTGCAAGCGCATTCAAAGTTGGAAGCAAGAATGCAGCAGTTTTACCAGAACCCGTTTGGCTTGATACTAAAAGGTCTTTACCTTCAAGTGCAGCAGGAATCGCTTGTTCTTGTACAGGAGTTGGCGTAGTAAAGCCTAAACCTTCAAGAGCCTGTGTTAATGACTCATCGAGGGAAAAATCAGCAAAAGTTTTGCTCATAGAGAGTATTCACCCTGAAGTGGGTGCTCCATTTAATAAATTACAATATGGACATCGGCAAAAAGCGGCACAGCAATTAGAGCTGAAAATATAAGAATTCAGCAGCGATCCGAATAACGACGATGTGGATATAACGCACGCATGATTACGGCCGCAAACCTGAAGGAATCGCTTAAGCGATTGGGGCGCGAAGGATATGTCCTCTCTATGGACAGGACGCGCATACAATGATTAGAAGATAATGTTCAGGTAAAGAACGGAAATTTAAGTGCGTGGCGGCATAATAACAGAATCATTTTAAAAAGTAATCATTTTTTTCGATCGAATTGTGCATAAATACTGTTTTTTTCAGTAACAGCCTATTTTACAACTCAATTTTGTTTAATTTTCAAACAATCCATATTGTAACCTTTTCGTACTGAATAACAATGTGCTCAAACCTTGATCCACGGGTATTTTCAGTAAATCACGAATTTTATTCGAGAATAAAAAAAGCCCTCACAAGGAGAGCTTTTTCTTTGTCATATCACTCGATTCAATCGATCTTACTTGGCTGCTTCACCCCAAGCTGGAACAACAGCTTGCATTAAAGGTTTGAGCATTTTCATAGAGCAAGCAAGTACTTGACCATTTTCCATAGAATCGGCACCACCACGCGCATCCACTACAGTACCACCCGCTTCTTTCACGATTAACTCGCCTGCAGCGATATCCCAAGGTTTCAGCCCCAGTTCAAAATAACCATCTAAACGACCTGCAGCAACATAAGCCAAATCTAATGCAGCAGAACCTGCACGACGGTATTGTGCACCCGCTTCAGTCACGTTTAATAATGAATTGAAATGGTTTTTCGCATAAGAAATCACTTCACCGTTACGTTTCGCACGGTAAGCATGACCTACGGCAAGGAAAGTATTTTGCAGGCTGTCTTTGACATTTACGCGAATACGGCGTTGGTTCAACATTGCACCGCGACCACGACTTGCAGAGAATAACTCGTCTTTCACAGGATCATAAATGACACCGTGTTGAGTTACACCTTTGTGCTGAACAGCAATAGAAATACAGAAATGCGGGAAACCGTTAATGAAGTTTAAAGTCCCATCAAGCGGATCGATCACCCAACACCAGTCGGCGTCGTGACCTTTACCTTCTTGCAGACCGAACTCTTCACCAAGGAAGCTGTGGTTTTTATAGCTTTTACGTAGAGTATCGATAGTCAATTGTTCCAAATAACGGTCTACACGCGTTACCGGACCATCAATCCCTTTTTCTTCGACTTGTAGATCGAGTTTATGACGATTCTGATGCGCTTTTAAAAGCTCTTGACCAACTAATTGAGCCGCACGCGCAGCCATCACCACCATAGGTTCCATTGAACACCCACTACAAATTTGAAGATATTGATAAAGAATAATGCATAAAAGCCCTCACATTTTAGCAAATACGAGGGCTTTTAGGGAAAAAATGTTTCTAAAATTTTTAAATGCTTCAGGATACCGACTGCACAAGTTTCAACCAGGCCAATTCAATTGATCTTTCAATGCCTTTGGCATCCAGCCCGGCCTGTTGCAGCATCTGTGCATGTGAAGCCTGATGCATGAAGATGTCTGCTAATCCCAAATTCAAGATTGGTTTAACAATTTGCGCCTGAGCTAAATACTCATTCACTGCACTGCCTGCCCCAGCCATCACGGCATGTTCTTCTACAGTCACAAACAGGCTGGTGGTTACAGCCAGTTGATCAATGATTTGTTCATCCAGAGGTTTAACGAAGCGCATGTTTACGACACGCACACCAACATCATGACTGTCTGCCAAGACTTGTGCCGCTTCTACCGCCGCACTGACACGGCTACCGAATGCCAGAATACTAATCTGTTCATCTTGATGTTCATTAAAACTGGCCACAATTTCTGCTTTACCAATGTCCAGAGTAGTCAATTGCGCTTGAATTTCAACACCGATCCCATTACCACGCGGATAACGTACTGCTGCAGGTCCCTTATATAAATAGGCGGTATGCAACATTTGACGACATTCATTTTCGTCTTTAGGCGCCATAATCACCATATTGGGTACGGTACGCATAAAGGCATAGTCATAGGCACCAGCATGGGTTGGGCCATCTTCACCCACCAACCCTGCACGGTCAATGCCGAAAGTGACATCCAGATTTTGTAAGGCTACATCATGAATCAGCTGGTCATAACCACGCTGCAAGAAGGTCGAATAAATCGCAACAACAGGCTTCAGTCCTTCACATGCCATACCGGCAGCTAATGTCACAGCATGCTGCTCGGCAATCGCCACATCAAAAAAGCGTTCAGGAAACTGTTTGGCGAACTGCACCATGCCTGAACCTTCACACATGGCCGGCGTAATGGCCAGCAAGCGCTGATCTTGTGCAGCTTCATCGCATAACCATTGTCCAAACACATCGGAATATTTTGGTGCTGCATTGCTTGAAGATGTAGCATTTAATTTACTGATGGCATGGTACTTAATCTGATCGGCTTCGGCCGGCGCAAAGCCCTTGCCTTTTTTGGTATAGACATGAATTAAACGTGGGCCTTTACGTTTTTTTAAGGCATTAAATACCTGTACCAGCTGATTGACATCATGCCCGTCGAACGGACCAAAATAGTCAAAACCAATGGCTTTAAACAGGTTGTCCGCAGCTTCAGTAGCAGCACAGTGCAAACGTGAATTGTAAGTCCATTCCGGATGCGGCTGGATATACGCTTCGCCCTCATCAGTAATATTCACTGATTCACCGCGTTCCCAAATGGCAGCCAAATGTTTGGCAAACCCCCCGGTACTGCATGAAATAGACATGTCATTGTCATTCAGCACCACCATAAGGTCGGCCTGATGGGCAACGGCATCATTCATGGCTTCAAAGGCCATACCGGCCGTCATTGCACCATCGCCAATAATGGAAACCACTTCACACAGATCTTTCTGGTAACGGCGTGCCAGTGACATGCCTAAACCCGCAGAAATTGCAGTAGAAGAATGACCAACGCCAAAGGTATCGAATACCGATTCTTCACGCGCCGGAAAAGCAGCCAGACCGTCTTTGGCACGAATGGTAGTCAGTTGCTCACGGCGACCGGTTAAGGCTTTATGCGGATAGGCCTGATGACCGACATCCCAAATCAGGCGATCATGCGGGGTATTAAAACTATAGTGCAAAGCAACGGTCAGTTCGATTACACCCAAATTGGCACCGAAATGGCCACCACTCTGTCCTGCCGCATACAAAATGTACTGACGTAACTCATCCGCCACTTGTTCTAATTGGCTGCGCTCGAGCAATCGTAATTGTTGGGGATGATCAATTGCATCCAGCAACGGAGTTACAGGGCGGTGAGTCGGTATTTCTGTATACAACATAAATGGCAAAGCCTTCTAAAGCCTGGCAAATCCTAAGCTAGGTAAACGGGTTATCGAGCACAATGGTCGAATTGTATCACCTTTAAATCAGCCACATTCCTAGCGATGCAGTTTAGAGGCAAATCTCTATACTGGGTGTTTGTTCATGAGCGAGATTATCCTGAATAATCTTACTATTTATCAACCATTATCGTTCGCTTTATACAAAAAAGAAAATCTTCTGCATAAATTCATCTTTACAATTCAACTAATGTCCAAGCATTCAGCTATACTTTAGCTAATTAATGAACTATTTAACGAGTTAAGCAGTGCCTATAGAGTTTGTCGCGACTTCAAGATTACCAACCGCTTTTGGTGAATTTAAAATCACGGTATTTCAAGACCCTAACACAGGTGAAGAACATGTAGCTCTTTCTAAAGGCTTAGACACTCCCCCTACTGAACCGGTATTGGTGCGGATTCATTCTGAATGTTTAACCGGTGATGCCTTTTCTTCACTCAAATGCGATTGCGGTCCACAGCTTCAAGCCACACAAAAATTAATCAATGAAGTCGGTCAAGGCGTGATTCTGTATTTACGTCAGGAAGGCCGCGGCATTGGACTGACCAACAAGATCCGTGCCTATGCCTTGCAGGATCAGGGCCATGATACGGTCGATGCCAATTTAATGCTGAACTTGCCGGCGGATGCACGAAGCTATGACATGTGTACCATCATGCTCGACCATTTGCAGGTCAAACAGGTGAAATTGATTACCAATAATCCTTCAAAGATTCAGGCGCTACAAGAACTGGGTATTGAGGTGGTCGATCGTGTGCCGCTTACCGTCGGCTTAAATCCGTTTAATGCCCAGTATTTAAAAACCAAACATGAACGCATGGCGCATATGTATAAGAAAGGCGACTTCTAATCCTCTTTTTCCATACCCCCGACTTTGATACAAATCCACCCCAACCCTCCTTTACTAAAGGAGGGTGTTGTCTTATTTAAAAAAGAAGATTTGTAGGGATTAAATAAGATTAAATCGTCATCGAGAAAATACGGTTTTCCGGAACACGGCGTTTTAGGCGCAAATCAAAAGCCATACAGATATTACGTACAAAAGGTTTGCCTTGCTCAGTCACTGTGATGCCCTGCTCGTCAATCTGTAACAATTGATCCTGCTGCATTTCTGCAAGTTGCAGCAAAATTTCGGGCAATTCAGGAAACTGCATAGCTTCGGACTGCCAGGACGTGCTGAATGTACACATCAAATTCAAGATATGTTCGCGGATGATTAAATCCTCTGTATTCAGCACATGACCTTTGACCACTGGAATTTCATCCAGCTCTAAACGTGCATAATAATCTTCCAGTTTTTTTTCATTTTGCGCAAAGCTGTACCAGCTGTCACTAATGGAAGAAATTCCCAGGCCAATCATCACTTGCGTTTTGGATGAGGTATAGCCCATAAAATTACGGTGCAAAGTTCCGGCCTGAAAAGACTGATACATGCTGTCCCGGCTTAAGGCAAAATGATCCATACCAATTTCATGATAGCCATGCTTTAAAAGCTGCTTCTTGCCTTCTTCATAAAGCTGGCGCTTCAGCTGATCTTTAGGTACATCGGCATCTTTAAAACCACGCTGGCCATTGCCCTTAATCCACGGCACATGCGCATAGCTATAAAATGCCAAACGGTCTGGCATTAAACTCTTGGTTTGATCAATGGTATTCAGCACATCTTGCAAACTCTGAAAAGGCAAACCAAAAACCAGATCATGGGAAATGGACGTATAACCAATTTCACGTGCCCACTCTGTTACACGCTGTACATGTTCAAAAGGCTGCATCCGGTGGATGGCTTTTTGCACGGTTTGATTGTAGTCCTGCACACCATAGCTGACTCGACGAAAGCCCAGATCATATAAGGCTTGCAGATGTTCACGGGTGGTATTATTAGGATGCCCTTCAAAACTGAATTCATGCTCGGCAACCACCTCTGCCTTTGCCAAGATGCCTTGAATTAGCTGTTGTAAATGCTCCACCGAAAAGAAGGTCGGTGTGCCGCCTCCCAAATGAATTTCTTTAATTTTCGGCGTTGTTGCCAGCAACTGGCAATACAAGTCCCATTCTTTGAGCACAGCCTGAATATAAGGCTGTTCCATCTCATGCTTTTTGGTCACTTTTTTATGGCAACCGCAGAAAGTACACAGGCTTTCACAGAAAGGCAGATGGATATACAGACTGATGCCTTCGCTTTGGTTAGATTCATCAAAGGAACGCTTTAAGGTCTGTTTCCACAGCTCAAGCGAAAATGGCTCGACTTCCCAATACGGTACCGTTGGATAACTGGTATAACGGGGTCCTGGCACATTATATTTTTGAATTAAAGAACTCGTCATAGTTGCTATCTACTCTCTACTGCAACAGCCAGTTATACCCATAACCAAGCCAATATTTTGCATCACATATTTAACCCATTTTGCTGAGCTTGATCATAGAATTCAACCTAGTGAAAAAGTCGGGATATTTTTCAGTGCTCACTTCGAAGCAAAGCCTGAACAAAAATGATTGCATCCGTTTCAAGAAAACATCCTGCTGCATAAAATCCTTAATCTTTTATACAATTTATGTTTTGATGTGATGAGTTCTTTAATAATCCCCCATGAGCGTTCTGATGCAACATCCGACTTCTAATGATATTCAACGTGTGCATGATTTTTTAGTCGATTTACAGGCACGTATTTGTGCTGCCCTTGAACAACAAGAAGTAGCCGGCGGCGGCACGGCTAAATTTGAAATTGATGACTGGCAGCGTCCTGAAGGTGGTGGTGGTCGTTCACGGGTCTTGCAAAACGGCAGCGTCATTGAAAAAGGTGGCGTGATGTTCTCTCACATCAACATTGCTAAACTCCCCGCTTCTGCCACAGAACGCCATCCACAAATTGCCGGTGCTAAAGCCCAGGCTATGGGTGTGTCTTTAGTGATTCATCCGAAGAATCCCAATGTGCCGACTTCACATGCCAACGTGCGCCTGTTCGTGGCCGAAAAAGAAGGTCAGGATCCAGTGTGGTGGTTTGGTGGCGGTTTCGACTTAACACCATTTTATCCAAATGATGAAGATGTTTTGGCATGGCATCAAAAGGCTCATGATTTGTGCACACCATTTGGTGATACGTTGTATGCAGAACACAAAAAATGGTGTGATGATTATTTCTATTTAAAACATCGCGACGAACAGCGTGGTATTGGCGGCTTATTTTTTGATGATTTAAATCAGTGGGACTTTGAAACCTGCTTTCAGTATATGCAGGCTGTCGGCAATGGTTACCTGGAAGCGATTGTTCCCATCTTTCAACGCAATCAGGATAAACCGTATAGCGAAGCACAGCGCGATTTCCAGCTTTACCGTCGTGGCCGTTATGTCGAATATAACCTGGTCTATGACCGTGGCACTTTATTTGGTCTACAAACCGGTGGCCGGATTGAATCGATTTTGGTCAGTATGCCCCCATTGGCAGCCTGGTCGTATCGTCCCGAATGGGAGGAAAATTCGCCTGAAAAATGCTTAACCGACTATTATCTCAAACCGCATGACTGGTTGAGTGAACTTAAAAAATAACAAAGTTTTTATCCCTTTTTCACTACAGAAAAAGGGATTTTTCACTGAAATAACTTTTGAAAAAATCGACACTTAAAATATTTAAATAATTAAAATCAATATTTTAATTTAATTAAGATACTCAACCAGGCTATTAATGCAAGAAAAACCGACATATTTCCTTACAGCACTAGACACTAGTGTGTCACAAAAATCGTTTAGACTGGATCATGATATTCATGACCTATACTGATTTAATCAGCATGGATAAATACAAAAAAGTATGCTTGAAGGAGAAACGATGCTCAACACAATGTTAAATAATAAGGTGATTTTATTTTGGTGTATTTTAACCCTGATCGTGTGTTCTATCACCATTACCTTGCTTTCACATAACACCCTTGCAGACAGCGTGTCGATTAGCTTTACCGTATTTGCAGGTTTTGCCCTATTTTTTACTGCAGCCATGTGGCTGGAAGATACCATTCGCGAAATTTGTAATCCTTAACAGGATTTAACTTCACCGCTTTAACGATTTCCCCCCTTCTTCCTTCTTTGTCATTTTTCCTTTCCGTAGTGGCTTTAGCCTGCAGGAAAAATCACGTATATTGAATGCCATTTCCGCACACGGACCTTGTGAAATGAGCAAACAATTTGCCGTGATTGGCAATCCAATCGAACAATCACGTTCTCCAGAACTGCATCATGCTTTTGCCAAAAAAACTGGCATTAACCTGAGCTATAGCAAACGCCTTGCCCCACTGGATGGCTTTGCAGCCAATATCCAGGAGTTTTTTGCTCAGGGCGGTATGGGCATGAATGTGACCGTGCCCTTCAAAGAGCAAGCTTTTGCAGCCTGTGCCGTATTAACTGAACGTGCCAAAATTGCCAAGGCAGTCAATACCCTATGGATGCAGGATGGCAAGCTGTATGGCGACAATACCGATGGTCAAGGTCTGGTCGATGCTATCAAGGCCCTAGATTGGAAACTCGACAATAGCGAGCTGTTAATTATTGGTGCGGGCGGTGCAACCCGTGGTGTCATCTACCCCTTGGTACAGGCGGGTGCGAAAAAAATTGTCATCGCTAACCGGACTTTAGCACGCGCAGAACAACTGGTGGCCGATTTACAACAAGCAGTTCCTCAAGCCACTCTTGCAGCCATTTCATTGCAAGACCTGGCCGGTGATTTTGACATTGTCATTAATGCCACTTCAGCAAGTTTGAGCGGTGATGCTCTAGTTTTACCTGAAAGTCTTCAATTTAAGCATGCCTATGAAATGGCCTATGGCAAAGCTTCCAGCTTTTTAGATCAGGCCAAAGCACGCGGTGTTCCAACTTCAGAAGGTTATGGCATGCTGGTTGGACAAGCGATCGAATCTTTCTCGATTTGGAACGGGGTCAAGCCTGAGCTCAAAGATTTTCTTTAATAAATGGTATTAATAAAATAATTGAAAAGAAGTAAACCTCTGCTTCTTTTCAGTTTTTATCAGCATACATGGTTTTCAATTGGATTTTATGACATTCATATTCTTTTATAAATATTCCTTATTATAAGAATAAAAATTCGTTATCTTTATTTATAAACCACTAATAACATGATCATTTAATTATATTTTTATATAAAAATTCAAAAATAACATGCGCAAAAAATAGTACCAGACACTATAATTTATTTAAACATCAAGCAGGATCACCAGCTCTTCAATTCGCCTTTCTGACATTTCTCTCAGGCTGCATCATCAATGTATTTTTATCAACAATGTGAATAATCAAATTATCGATTCGAATAATCCAATACTATTTCTAAATTAGGATTAAGACTATGCCAGCATATAAAGCCCCTTTGCATGATATTCGTTTTTTAATGAACGAAGTGCTTGATTACCCGGCACACTACAAAACGCTTTCAAATGGTGAAGCAGCGGATGCTGACACTGTAGACATGATTCTTGAAGGTGCGGCAGATTTCTGTGAAAACGTACTTTCTCCACTCAACCAGTCTGGTGATGAAGAAGGCTGTCACTTTGAAAATGGTGAAGTCAAAACACCAAAAGGCTTTAAAGAAGCCTATGACCAGTTCGTGCAAGGCGGCTGGCAAGGTTTGTCTTTCCCTGAAGAATTTGGCGGTCAAAACCTGCCGCAATCTTTAAACCTGATCAAATCAGAAATGATGGGTACTGCGAACTGGTCATTCCAGATGTACCCGGGTTTAAGTGTCGGCTGTATGAACACTATTCTTCAGTTCGGTACTGAAGCACAAAAAAATACCTATATGCCTAATCTGGTCACGGGTGAATGGTCAGGTACAATGTGTCTCACCGAACCACAATGCGGTACAGACTTAGGCCAGGTCAAAACCAAGGCTGAACCAAAGGCAGATGGTACCTATGCCATTTCAGGGACTAAAATCTTCATCTCTGCCGGCGAACACGATTTAACAGAAAATATCATTCACATCGTTCTCGCACGCCTTCCAGATGCTCCTGCCGGGACCAAAGGTATTTCGCTATTCATCGTGCCAAAATTCATGGTGAACGCGGATGGTACAGTGGGTGAGCGCAACCCTGTAAGCTGTGGTTCAATCGAACATAAAATGGGGATTCGTGCTTCTGCAACAGCCGTGTTGAACTTTGACAATGCAACGGGTTACCTGATTGGCGAACCACACAAAGGCTTACATGCCATGTTCACCTTCATGAACACTGCACGTATCGGTACTGCGATTCAAGGTATTGCACATGCAGAATTGTCTTTCCAGGGCGCACTGCCTTATGCCAAAGAACGTATGTCGATGCGTGCCCTTTCAGGTAAAAAAGACCCTGAAAAAGTAGCTGATGCGATCATTCACCATGCTGACGTGCGCCGTATGCTCCTCACTCAAAAAGCGATTGCTGAAGGTGGTCGTGCAATGATTTATTATGCTGCGCAACTTGCCGACAAAATGGCGGATGCTTTAATGCATGGTGATACCGCAGCATATGAAGCGCATGATGACCACTTAGGTTTCTACACCCCTATCCTGAAAGGTTTCTTGACGGAATTGGGTTATGAAGCTGCCAACCACGGTATGCAGGTGTATGGCGGTCATGGCTACATTAAAGAATGGGGTATGGAACAGATTGTTCGTGACTCACGGATTGCTACCCTGTATGAAGGTACCACCGGTGTGCAGGCACTTGACCTGATTGGTCGTAAAGTCCTGCTAACTTCTAAAGGTAAAGTGATTCGTGAGTACACTGCTGAAATCTTGAAGTTCTGTGGCCAACAAGCACGTAACAAATATATGCGTCGTTTTGCCTGGGATTTAACCAAGCTTTGCGCACAATGGAATGCACTCACCGTTCGCATCATGCTTGCTGCACGTAAGGACCGTGACATCGTGTCTTCAGCTTCGGTTGATTTCTTGATGTTCTCAGGTTATGTGATGATGGCTTATTTCTGGGCGCAGCAAGCTGCGGTTGCTTCTGCAAAACTTGCTTCTGGTGAAGGTCAGGAAGTACCTGAGTTCTACAAAGCTAAAATCAAAACAGCTGATTTCTACTTCGAACGTATCCTGCCACGTACTCAAGGTCATGCGGAAGCAATGGTCAATCCATCCAAGACCATGACTTCACTGGTACCTGAACACTTTAGCTTTGATTACTAAGTTCCAAAGTGAAGTTCCAATTCTAAAATGAATAAAAAGAGCGCTACGGCGCTCTTTTTTTCACTACAATAATCTCAATGTCATCGCGGTTTTGAACAGCATAAAATAATAAAAAATCAATCCGGTGACCTGTTAGATGAAAAAATTATTTTCGTTTCTAAGTCGCTTTTATCAGCCATATAGTGCAACCGTCCCTTTGGATGCGCATCATCTCGAGCAAGAATTTGATTCTCCTGATTCTGCCAACTTAGGAGATGCTGCCCAACCGATTACCCTGATCAGAACAGGACTGGGTAATTATCATATTGTTCAAGGCTTGGCGCTCGACCACCGAAATCAATTTTTATACACCACTCATGTCGAGGGCCATCCAGAACAGGGCGTGATTAATCGATTTAAGCTAAACAGTTCCAACTTATGGTCGGCACAGGATGCGCAAAAACCCTCTCCGCTTGTGGGTCATCAAGGTATTTGCGTCGATCCACAGAGTGACTTTATGTTAGCTTCGGCAGGATCCGGCATTCCCAATAAAGGCTGGTATATTTTAAAATTTCAATATATGCCCAATGCAGAACCTATGAATACCCAGGTTATTCAGGTATTTGATAAAAGATACAATAAAATTACCAATACCATGCCTTCAATCACGCCGGATGGTAAATATCTACTGGTGCGAGGTAATCACCATAAAACAAATGTGATCCGTATTTTTAAATTCGATTTAATCACTCAAAAAAATTTAACCGATATTCGCTTTTTATATGAAGATGAATGGCCGATTGATGCAGGTTTCACGCAGGATCGCTGTGCATTTCAGGGCCTGAGCACCGATGGAACTTATATCTACCTGTTAAGCGGAAATAAAAATAAAGGCCCAAAAAGAATGTATATTTATGACTTCGCAGGCAAACTGGTTCAGAAAATGGATGCTGTAACGCTCGGTCATTTTGATGCTTCATCCAGTCATGCCATTCAATATTGGGAGCCAGAAGGTCTAACGGTCGATAGTCAAAACCATCAGCTCTACATTTTATATAGCATAGGAAATACTGGACAATTCTTGGGCCGTATTTATCGAATGAAAATTAATACCTAGAAAATAAATTCTATGAAGCTTAAATATTTACAGGCTATTTTTACAATCGATCAAATAAAAATCAGGATGAGATTTTTATTTTAAAATACTGACTTCAACACTCTCTCGAATAATGAAAATTTAACTTAATAACTTTCATATAATCACCATTAAGGTAAAAGGTACTATCTTATGATTAATTCTTATCATATTCAGGTAGTGCACTATATCGCCTGTTTTCTGTATGTGCTGTGCGACTCTCAAATACATAAACAAATAGCCTATTGTCTTTGCTTAAAGCCATCACCATTTTATATATTTATCCCACAAAGTTACTGAAATTTTACACTGCCTTTAATGTAAGGAGCCTATCTTATTAAGGCGAATTTTAAACAATAAACTTTAAAGGTTGCCAATATGAAAGCGATTACAATGAAGAAAATGATTCACTGTGTAGCAGTAAGTGGTGTATTAAGTTTTGCTGCATCTCAAAGTATGGCAATGGAGCATCAAGCAACGAATGATGGCAAAACTCATTCTAAAATGTCGCACGATGCTCATGAGCGTTTAACCGATAGTCAAGTGATCAAGGTGGTAAGTACAGCGAATAACGGTGAGATCATGCAGGCAAAAACTGCCTTGCCCAAACTAAAAATGGATCAGAGCCGTAAATATGCCCAGTTGATGATTAATGCACATTCATCGAATGAGAAAAAAAGCCAGGCTTTGGCAAGTCGTCTAAAGTTAACGCCTCAAGCGAGCAATATCAGTACATCCTTGCAAAATGAGAGCGATAAAATAACTGAAAAGCTGAGTCAATCAACAGCAACGGATAAAGACTACATGATGAGCCAGGTTAAAGTACATCGTAAAGTTCTAATGACTATTGATAAGCAATTGATGCCAAATGCTAAAAATTCTGAATTAAAAAATATGCTTACACAAACCCGGACCGCGGTGGCTAAGCATTTGCAAATGGCTGAACAAATCGTTGCAAAGATGAAATAGCATAAAATTCAGTATATTATTTAATCACACATTCCTAACCAGCCTGGCATCAATAAGCTAGGCTGGTGAATACTTTTTTTATGTCTCACACTATTTTTTTAAATAACTTCATCCACGTCAAGTTTGAATATTAAATAAACTTTTCCAACACCGAATTCAAAAACACATGCCCCTGCTCTGTACAAGACAGACAGTTTTGATCTTCAACCATCAATTTACGTGAACGTAGCGATGTTAATAGCTCATTCAAACCATCTAAACTCAAACCTGTACGCTCGTGATAAAGTTTTGCTTCTACGCCATCATTTAAACGTAGCGCATTCATCATAAATTCAAACGGCATGTCTTCATCTTCAATCTTTTTAAATTGAAGATGCTCTGCCGGCACTTTGGCTAAATAATCTTTCGGTAAACGGGTTTTCTGGAAACGGTACACGCCATCAGGTCGTGTCACTTTAGCGTGTGCCCCTGCCCCAATCGCCAGATAATCGCCAAATTGCCAGTAATTTAAATTATGCGCAGAAGGTTTTTCCTTACGCCAAGCTGATACTTCATAATTCACAAAACCGTTGGCTTTTAAATAAGCCTCGCCCTGTTCCTGAATATCTTCCAGCACATCGTCCACAGGTAAAACCGGTTGGGTACGGAAAAATACCGTATTCGGCTCAATGGTCAGTTGATACCACGACACATGGGTTGCGCCATTTTCCATCGCCAGTTTTAAATCATTTAAGGCTTGTTCCAGAGTCTGTTCAGGCAGTCCATGCATCAAATCGACATTGACGCGTTCAAAGCCTGCTTCACGGGCCAAATGAATGGCATTGATCGCATCATCATTACTATGGATACGCCCCAATTTTTTCAGGTGTTCTGTATTAAAACTCTGTACACCAATCGAAAGGCGGTTGATCCCGGCCTCTAAATATCCCGCAAAGGGATCATGCTCCACTGTTCCCGGATTGGCTTCCAAAGTAATTTCACAGCCATTTTCAAAAGGAATCAGTGCTTTTAACTGGCTAAATAGCCATTGATAACCTTTGGCAGAAATCAGTGACGGCGTACCTCCACCAATAAATACGCTATGAATTTTACGCCCTTGGGCAAAATCGATCTGGGTTTTAAAGTCTTCGACCAAAGCCTGTAAATATTGCTGTTCCAAATCTAAGGACAGTTTTCCATCCGGGACGGCATGCGAGTTAAAGTCACAATACGGACACTTACGCACACACCACGGCATATGAATGTATAAAGATAAAGGAACCAGTGCAGGATTTAATTCAGCCAAGGAACAAGCTCGAAATGGGTAAAGGAAGATGCATATTTTAACATGACTGCATCAGGACACCGATAAAATCTCACAATGAATATCAGTACACTAGAAAAAACTACAGAAGAATTAAATTGTTAGAATGATGAAAATATCTGCTCAGTTATTGTTGCTCATGCCCCTGACTCTGGGGATTGGTATCGCCATGACCTTTCAGACTGCAATCAACAGCCAGTTAAGAGAATATTTAAATTCCCCCTTACAAGCTGCCCTTTTATCTTTTCTGATTGGTACAATACTGCTTGCCATATTGGTGTTTTTTCAGCCGGTAGAAAAACCGGGATTTGCAACTTTTGTGCAACTGCCATGGTATTTATGGTTGGGCGGATTTCTGGGCGTGTATGCCATTAGCCTCAGTATTTATGCCGCTCCCAAACTCGGTTTTCTAACCCTGTCCGGTTTAATTATTTTTGGTCAACTGCTCACTTCAATGGTTTTAGATCATTTTGGTTTACTGGGCACAGAAAAAACACCGGTTAACTGGCAACGTCTGTTAGGTGGCGTAGTGATTTTTATTGGTGTGCTTCTCACTTTACAACGCTAACACCTCATTATTCTAAGCACATGATGAGTAATTTTTGTGTCTAATGCCTCATCGGTTACAACGACCCGTTATGAATTAAAACAACTTTTTCATTTGATGATTCCAATTTTGGTGACTCAATTTTCCCAAGCCGGTCTGGGACTGATTGATACCATTATGGCGGGACATCTGTCTCCGGTTGATCTTGCCGCCATTGCTGTCGGGGTAGGCTTGTGGATTCCGGTCATGCTGCTGTTCAGCGGCATCATGATTGCCACTACACCTTTGGTTGCTGAAGCCAACGGCGCACGTACACCTGAAAAAATTGCCACCATTGCTCGTCAATCGCTATGGATCGCATTGATTCTGGGGATCATCGCTGCGCTGATTTTACAAGTCATGCCGTTCTTGCTACCTGTATTGGGTGTACCTGAAGTCTTGCTGCCCAAAGCCAGCTTGTTCCTGCATGCCATTGGTTTGGGTATGCCTGCCGTAACCATGTTTTCAGCACTACGTGGCTATTCGGAAGCACTGGGTCATCCACGCCCTGTGACTGCCATTAGTCTGGTGGCATTAGTTGTTCTGGTACCGCTCAACTTTATTTTCATGTATGGCTTGGGGCCGATTCCTGAATTAGGTTCAGCAGGTTGTGGCTTTGCCACAGCTATTTTGCAATGGCTGATGTTTATCGCTTTGGCCATCTATGTGTTTAAAGGCAAGGCTTATGCTAAAACCCAGCCCTTTGCAGCCTTTGAAAAGATGGATACTTACTGGATTAAGCGCATTTTAAAACTCGGCTTACCGATTGGTTTAGCCATCTTTTTTGAAGTGAGTATTTTCAGTACCGCCGCCATTGTACTCAGCCCACTGGGTGAAACCCTGGTGGCAGCGCACCAGATTGCCATTTCCGTCACCTCACAACTGTTTATGATTCCCATGTCACTGGCCATTGCGCTGACCATTCGTGTCGGCATCTATTATGGGGAAAAAAACTGGCAGGCGATGCATAAGGTGCAATATCTGGGCTTGGCCACCGGCACTGTGTTTGCCATCGCCACCATGGCATTGATCTGGTTTTTTCGGCCAGAAATTGTTTCTATTTACACTTCGAATTATGACGTGACTCAAGTCGCGCTGTATCTGCTGCTATTTGCCATGGCCTATCAGCTGATGGATGCCTGGCAGGTCAGTGCGGCTGGTTGCCTGCGCGGTATGCAGGACACCAAAGGCCCGATGTGGATTACCATGATTGCCTATTGGGTAATTGCCTTCCCGGTCGGTGTTTATCTGTCACGCTTCACCGAGATGCAGGCTGCCGGTGTCTGGGTCGGCTTGATTGTCGGTTTAACTGTCGCCTGTGTATTATTATTAACCCGTTTATATATGAACAATAAACGTTTAGTGCAGCGGGTTTAATTCACAAACCAGCGATTTACTTATAAAAAAGCGAAGTTTTGACTTCGCTTTTTTTTAAAGTCTTCACTTTTTAGTTAAGTGCTTATTGCTGTGCAGCAATCGCATCTTTTAAGCCTTGGTCACTCCTCGAGCACAAAAATGCACATCATCTTTGCCTGTTAAATAACGATAAATTTTCATCACATATCATATGTATTAAACCTAGGCATTATTCTAATTTGCTTCAAATGTACCGTGGGATAAGAAAATCTACCGCAACTCTCTCAAAATAGCTAAAAATTCAAATGAAAATTAAATACAAACAAAACCTTAACAATTTAAATTAGGCAGTTTGCCATTTGTCGCCTATGATCAGAGACATATCATTGATGATGATCTTCGAGGAATCTCGCATGGCAAAAACGGCTAGCACACCCGGTCGTCGCTTTATGAAACTTGCCAGTATGACGGCAAGTATTGCAACCAAAACAGTCTCAAATTCCATTAAAAATTTTAATGCCGATGAAGAACAAAAAAATGCCTCGCGCAGTAAACTTTTTCAGGATATCGGTTTGCAGATTGCCGATACGCTTGGCGAAATGAAAGGTGCGGTCATGAAAGTGGGGCAAATTGCTTCACAATATAAAGATATCTTCCCGCCTGAAGTGGCCCGTGCCATCAGTAAATTACAGCGTCAGGCCCCTGCCATGCCTTTTGCCGAAATTAAAGCACAAGTGGAAAAAGAACTGGGTAAACCCATTCTGCAAATCTTTAAAAGTTTTGATGAACAGCCTTTTGCGGCGGCCTCTATTGGCCAAGTACATAAAGCCACTTTGCCGAATGGTCAGCAGGTGGTGGTCAAAGTGCAATATCCGGGTGTGGATGAGGCCTGCGAAAGCGACCTGAAACAGGTACGCTTGGCCCTGCGTTTAATGGGTGTGCTGAAAATTGACCGTAAATTGCAGGATCAACTGTTCAATGAAATTCAGGAAAGTTTGGATAACGAGCTGAATTACCAGGTCGAAGCGCAAAATCTGCAAGTTGCACGTACCTTCCATGAAACTTTAGACAGCAAGATTATTATTCCTAAAGTCTATTCCGATTATTCTTCGCGTCACATTTTAACCTTAAGCATGGAACATGGCGAAAGCATGGAAACCGCCAGTACTTGGTCTCAAGACACCCGTAATGAACTGGGACGCCGTTTGTTCCGTGCCATTGGTCAGGAGATTTTCTATCTGAAACGTTTCCACTGTGACCCGCATCCAGGCAACTTTGCCTTCCGCGAAGATGGTACAGTCATTATTTACGACTACGGCGGTGTCAAAACCCTTTCTACCGAAATTGTCTCGAATTTCAAGACCCTGATTAATGCAGCCCGTGAAGGCAATATTGCTGAAATGGAACAAAAGCTGGATGACCTGCATTCCCTCACCACGCAAGGCAAGTTCCCTGAAGACCTCTATCGCCAGTGGCTGGAAGTGTTGATGCGTCCGCTGATCACCCATTACGATTTTGCCGAAAACTCTGCCCATCATGATGGTGTCGAGCTGCTCAAACCGTCGTTAAAATATTGGGATGTGTTTAAGCCTTCACCAGATACCTTAATGGTCAACCGCACAGTTTCCGGACATTACTGGAACTTAATTCATTTAAAAGTGAATGATAACCTGAGTGATTTATTTGAGGAGCTGGTGCCGCCTCGAGTCTGATCACACAAAACCCACCCGGTTAACCTAGGGTTACCGGGTTTTATTTGACTCGATAATTGTTATGTTATAACATTTCTTTAAATTTGAAATATACGATGGAGAAATGTATGCGTCCAGATATCCACCCCGACTATCAACAGGTACTGTTCCACGATACCAATGCAGATGTCTATTTTGTTATTGGCAGCACGTTAAAACCGACTCAGACCCATGAATATGAAGGCCAGACCTATCCTTATGTCACCCTGGATATTTCCAGTGCCTCTCATCCGTTTTATACCGGTGAACAACGTCAAACCAGCAATGAAGGCCGTGTAGCAAGCTTTAATAAACGTTTCGCACGTTTCAAACGCTCACATTAACTTCATATTATTTTAAGATTTAGCTCTTAAGCTAGAACCTTACAAAGCCCAAGTCTCCTCCTCCAACTTGGGCTTTTTTTTTCGCAGATATTTTTTAAAAATATTTAGATGTTATCGACTCTGTAATAACCACTGAAACAGATAAAAACCCACAGCCAAAACAATAACCCCTGTGATCACACTGGAAATGACATAACCTAAAGCCAGAGCGATTTGGCCATGCTTTAATAACTGGAAGGTCTCCAGACCAAAACTGGAAAAGGTGGTAAAGCCGCCTAAAATACCGACCATCAAAAACAGGCGTGTTTCATTTTGCAAAACAGGAAATTTCTGGCTATAGGCAAAGAAAATACCGGCAAGCAGACAGCCAAAGATATTGATCCACCATGTCGTCCACGGAAATCCGCTGCTCGGTTTAAATAAAAATACCCCTGCACCATAACGCAGACTTGCACCAACCGCTCCCCCTAAAGCTACCAGTAGCCAATTCATATCTGTTCCAGTTTTATCGAGTCAAAGATCAAGATTGTATAAATGCTTTATTCACTATACCGCACAAATGCGCTGAAATTGTAATGAAATGCCGCAGTAAAAATTGTTATAGTCACGTGGTTTTTAAACTTTTTTTCTATGAATTGAGGAAATTATGGCTCAGGATTTATTGGCACAGCTTCAAGCAGGTGAAATCAAATTTGCAGACGTGATTGCGTACATTGATGCACGTTATAACCACACCGCAACAGCATTCCAAAATGGCCAACAGGCCAATGCTGCAACGGAAAATCAAGGCAGTGCCAAAGTATTTTCTTTTGCCCAACTCAATGGTTTAGATCAGGCCCAAACCTTAAGCCTGTTTGCTGAACACTATGCTGCCGTACTAGCAACCCCTGAAGCCACAGACCACCAGAACATTCGCCAGTTTATGCAAAATGGCTGGGATGGCATTCAATTTGCAGGTCAGGTTTTAACAGCAAAATAAGTTACTCTTAGAATATAAAAGCCCACTTTATTAAAGCGGGCTTTTTTTTACTCTATTGATCACCCGAAATTTTATTACAACAAGCTTCAGATACGCGAATGTGGCAGGGATGCCACATGTTGTCCACCACCACACGGATGTTGTGTGTGGGTAACAAAGGCTTTTGCCTACTTTTGGCCTGTCAAAAGTAGGATTAAAGCCTGCACAAAGTACTTTTGATTTTTAAAGAAAAATAAGGCTGTGCCAACAGTAAGCTTCACACAAATACTAAATTATTAAATTAAGAAACCCGAACCCGACAACGCCACTCATCAATTGCGTTCTGTTCCCAGGGCCGGCTATGTTTCACGTGAATCCATTCTTCACCCGGTTGCAGCGCAGTAAAACGAAATAACTTTTCACCACCCACACCTACCATTGCCTGTTGGCCTTTGAGCGGGTCTTGCTGATAAATTTCTTCAACTTTTAAGATATTTTGCGGCTTTGCCACTTGCCAGATATAACCTGTAGTCGGATTCTCTGGTAAGGTGAGTTCCAGGGTTTGTCCCACGGTCATTTCCAGCAAAGCTGGACATTGCTGCTTTAAGGAATAAACATGGGTTTTGCCATCAACCGTTGGACTCACGCTACTACACCCCACTAGGCTAAACCCCAGTACTGCCGAAAAACATAGCGCTAAAGCTTTCATCAACCTACTCTTTTTCCCATCTTATTACACTTATTACTGACTAGATGCCAGATTAACCTTTGACCCGCTCAATCCATTCAATGGAACTGACACGGAATAATTCACACGCGCCATCACCCGTATCGGTTGGGGTTAAAGATGAAGTCCACACCAGATTCTTGTCTTTAATTTCCACCAGCTCACCTTTTAGCCGCACCAAATCTCCACGTTTTACATTTTTAATCTGTTTGGCAATCTGAGGGTTGGCAGGAATGATGTGCATATTCGACACCATCTGCATGGCTTGCTCGGCAGGTACAGGCAGGCGATCTATCTTCCAGTTTAAAAAGCGGTCATATTGATTGACCGAGATATGCCGTGCAATTTCAGGCTCGGCAAACAGCCCCCAGCTTACGGCATAATCAATGGGCGAAAACTTGGCTTGTTCATCGCTGGTATAGATTTTCGAACCCAAAATACGAAAATCCCCTTTAAAGGGCTGCAATTTTTTGATCGACTGGTCTTTAGATACCGGAGCCAGACCTTTGGAAATATTATGATCGACAGAGGCACTCGCACTCACCTGCAACATACTGGCTGCAAGTAAAGTACTGAATAATATTGCTCTGATCATCTGTATGCCCCTAACAAATTTCTTGATTTATAACTTAATCTTAAATCAGTAAACTTAAATAACTATATGGACTTGGTAACAATAGAGATATATTCAGTCACTTTTTTGTCTTATTCCGTGACCCGAATTTTGGTTAAAATAAAACGATATAAAGCAAGAAAAATTAAGTGATCAATGATTTATAAATTTTACCAACAACATATTTTTCCGCATTTACTCAATCAAGTCATGCAAACACCCAGCCTGATGGATCAGCGCCGTGAACTGCTGTTACCTATTGCAGGCGAAGTACTGGAAATTGGCTTTGGTACCGGGCTCAATCTGCCTTTTTATCAAAATGTCGATACGCTCTACGCTTTGGAACCGAATGCCGATATTTATCAGCTCGCGATTAAACGCGTGCATGAAAGCGCCATTCATGTGCAGCACGTTCAGGCCAGTGCAGAAAAACTGCCTTTTGCCGACAATAGCATTGAGCATATAGTCAGTACGTGGACCCTTTGCAGTATTAAACATCTGGATCAGGCCTTGGCTGAATTGCATCGCGTGCTCAAGCCGACCGGAACTTTGCACCTGGTCGAACATGTGCTGTCTGACCGACCTACGCTGCAACATCTGCAAAACCTGCTGACACCCGTTCAAAAACGCCTGGCAGATGGCTGTCATCTCAACCGCAATATTGAGCAGGCCTTAATAGATGCACATTTCAGCTTTAAGGAAAAACATTATCTGGATGCAGCTGGCGTTCCTGGCATTGCACAGCGCATGCTGTTTGCCCGGGTGCAAAAATAATAACTGACCTGAGTTCGACAAAAAATATGATACTCGGAAACGTCATCTGCAACCTGCGTAGTTTAAAAAAGATAATGTTTCTGCGATATATTTTAATAAATCCAAGAAGATAACAGGTTTTGCAGTGAGGAGCACTGCTCCGCAAGGTGGTTTTCTTGCGAAGCTTTCAGCTTCTCATTTTCCCGAATGAGAAATATATTTCGCAAGGTAGGGCGAGCCGCAGGCTGATCCTGAAATTGGGTGAGAACTTGGTAAGATTCCGCCAAGAATATTTTTTTCAATAGGTTATAGAAATATTTAAGTCGCACTCAGGTTAACTGAAATACAATGGTGTGGATGAATACCGCCGTTTTAATCATCAAAATCGATGCGTACCGTTTCAAAACGTACCCGCCCTTCTCGAATGGCCTGAGCAATCGCCTGTTGCCCCTTGGTCAGACGTGCACCGCCACTTTTAATGTCAATCAGCACCACCTCGATATCTTCGGGGCTGCCTTCGCCATCGCGCAGGTCGGTATAGCCATCGAAAACCACATAATCGACCGGATCACCCAGAAATTTGGCATCACTGGGTAAATATTGAAACTGGGGCATAATCGGTGCCAGCTGCTCTGCCATCTTGCCTTTAAGCACAGCACGGCTGGTATTGACACTGCGTTTTTGCGCATGGGCCAAAGCCTGCTGATGCTCCAGCTCCAGTTCCGCAATGTACTGTTCATACTCTGCTTTAATACGTCCATTCCGGGTATTGCTTAAAATCATGGTGGTGAGCACCACACCAATACACGCCCCAATCAGCATTGCCATCCAAATGGACATTATTTTTCCTTAATTGCAAAAATTACCGCTACTTATGCCTTAAGACTTTTGTCCCGAGTCATATTCACTGCATCAAACAATGATATGCTAGGACTGAGCAGAATAAAATCATCAGGGTCATGAAAACTATCTTAATTGCCAATCAAAAAGGTGGATGCGGTAAAACCGTTACTGCAATTAATCTGGCTGCCGCTTTGGCACAAAAGGGGTATAAAGTCGCACTTGCCGATGCCGATAATCAAAAATCGGCCTTGCAATGGTTAAAACAACGACCGCAAGAGGCGGCTCCTATTCAAAGTCTGGACTGGCGTCAGGAAAAATCAATTGGCGATGTACCTAAAAATATCGAATATTTAATTATTGATGCACCTGGAGCCTTATCTGGCGAGCATGCTGAACAGTTGATCAGTGAAGCACACGCGATTATCACCCCATTGCAGCCGTCTTTCTTTGATATTGAAAGTACCCGTCGTTTCCTGAAACATTTACAGGATATTAAACGCATCCGTAAAGGGAAGGTACAGATTTTACTGTTGGCTAACCGGATGAAAGTAAACACTGCCAGTTCCAAAGATATACAGGATTTTTTCCAGAAAATTGAACAGCAACCCGTGGCCTGGATTTCCGAGCGAACGGCCTATGCCCAGCTAGCCATGCAGGGACTGAGTATTTTTGATAAAACACAAAAAAACTATCTGGCCATGCAAGATCAATGGCAACCGCTGTTAAATGCGATTGTTGATGATCCCAGCGCCTGGTTTTAATGCCATCAAGAGGATGCAACGAGGAAGTCTGAATTTAAGCGCGCAATAAATATTCATCACAACTTGCCCAGCTCTCGTTCTCGGGAGCTTTTTTTTCGGTTAAGATGAACTCCGAACTAAGGAAGTAGTCAGTGAATTCAGTGCAACGTTACGCGCCCACATTACAAAAAGTTTTATTATTTGGACTCTTTTTCATCCTGATGTATTTGAGCTTTAATGTACTCAAATATTTTATTGTCCCTGTAGTTTGGGCGGCAATTATTGCCTATGTCACCTGGCCGCTGTATCAGTCAGTATTACGCATGTGCGGACAGCGTCCGACCCTGAGCGCCACAGTGATGATTCTTTCTGTGGTTCTGGTACTGGGTTTACCGATTATCTTTGCTATTTTTATGTTGCAGCATGAGGGACGAAACCTGTATTACGAATTACAGAAACAGGTTTTTTCTGGTCATCTGAATGTTCCTGACTTTGTTCGCCAGCTGCCGATTGTGGGCAAAGAAATTTCCCGTTCCTTAAGAGAAATCAATCAGGATCCCAACAGCACCATTCAGTCAGTTTCTTTGTGGATTCAAGGTCACTTAAATTACGGGAAAGCGGTACTGAATGAAGTCAGTAAAAATATGATCAAGCTCTGCTTTGCCGTGATGTCGTTATTTTTCTTCTACCGTGATGGTCACACCATTTTAAATCAGGTCAGCAAAGCCCTGGAAATGGTCATTGGTCCGCGTATTCATCATTATTTAGAGACCATTTCTGAAACCACACGTGCCGTGGTTTATGGCGTAGGACTGACTGCCATTGCCCAATCGTTTCTGGCAGGCATCAGCTATTTTGTTGCCGGTGTGCCTAATCCGATGGTACTGACCATTATCACCTTCCTGTTGGCACTGATTCCTTTTGGACCTCCGGTTGCCTATACTTCCGTTTCGCTGTGGTTGTTTTCTCAGGGACAAACCGTTGAGGCGATTGGGGTGATGGCGTGGGGCGTGTGTATTGTCAGTACCGCCGATAACGTGATCCGTCCATTGGTGATTTCCGGAGCTACCCAGATTCCGTTCTTGCTGATTATGTTTGGGGTACTGGGTGGCCTGGCCAGCTTTGGCATGGTGGGATTATTTGTCGGCCCGGTCATTTTGGCAGTATTACTGGCAATCTGGCGTGAATGGCTGCATGAAACCAATGAAACTGAAGGTTTAATGATGCCTAAAGCCACCTTGGCTCATGATATTGATGATGAAACGCGCCCCCCCAATTAAGCCGGCAAGCCTAAGTTAAGAAACTTATACATTCCACTACTTAAAGCAGGTGGTCTTGCATCTTTTACTTTGCTTCAATGATGCCAATTATAAAAAAGATCAGGATGCTTTGAGTCATGAAAATACGATTTAAGCACGCTGCACTTGCCATACTGGGTGCAATATTTTTGCCCGGATGTGCTGGCCACATGCCAACAGATGAACATAAAGGTCAACGCGTAACGGTCAATGCGGTCACAGCCCAAGGCGTAGGTGAGACTATCGGAACGGTAGAATTGCTCGATAGTCCGGATGGCTTGGTTCTCAATACCCATTTACGCAATCTGCCACCCGGTCCTCACGGCTTTCATATTCATGAAAAAGGTTTCTGCGGTCCAGCGGAAAAAGATGGAAAAATGGGCGCAGCCATTGCCGCTGGCGGTCATTTCAACCCCAATCATGCACCACATCACGGTACGCCACTCACTGGCCATCTGGGTGATTTACCTCTGATCACCGTTGATGCTGCAGGCAAATCCACCGAGCAGCTGGTTGCGCCACGTTTAAAACTGGCTGATGTTCAAGGTTTGGCAATTATGATCCATGCCGGTGGTGACAACTATGCCGATCAACCTAAACCTCTAGGCGGTGGCGGAGACCGAATTGCCTGTGGTGTGATTCAATAAATTGCCCACAAAACCATACAATGAAAAAGCAGGCTGAATGTCTGCTTTTTTTCGTCATAGCCTTAAAAATAAAAGATTAAATAAAACCACGCTAACGATCATAAATTGACACAGCAGCCAAAAAAGCTCAGGCTATATCTATACAAAAAATTGATCTTTAGAACATCGTGCATAGCCTGAAAGACTTACTTCAACGCTTTAAATCCAATTCCACTTTAATCTATTGTCTGCAAATTTTTATTGTTCTTAGCGGAACCACTCTAGGCCTGCTTTTTTTAGGCTATGAAGCCTTGATTGTGCCCGTTACTTTAGGGGCTATTGCCACTGCCCTGACCGATTTTGATGACCGTTTAAGTATTCGTCTGCGTAATCTGGTCTATGTCTGCATACTGTTTTTTGGCGTCAGCAGTATTCTCGAATTTCTCTATCCTTATAAACTGCTTTTTATTCTGTATTTATCCTTATCTAGTGCTGGCTTTATTTTAATGGGTGCGCTGGGACAGCGTTATGCCACCATTTCTTTCGGCACCATTTTATTATCCATTTACACCATGTTTGGACTGGGCGAATACAGCGAATGGTATCAACAGCCAAGCTATTTTGTGCTGGGTGCAGTCTGGTATGGCCTAAGCTCCATCATCTTTTATTTACTCAAGTCCACGCAGGCGGTACAAGACAATTTAGCCGCCAATTTCAATGCCATTGCCGCATTACTGCTGGCCAAAGCCCGCCTGTTTGATCCCGATAATACCGACAATATTGAACCGCTGCTGTATGAGCTTTCCTTAAAAAACAGTGAAGTGGTGCAAAGCCTGAATACCACCAAGGCCTCCTTACTCACCCGTTTAAAAGCCTCTCGTGCCAATAAAAATACCATTTACTGGCTGAATCTTTATTTTCTGGCACAAGACATTCATGAGCAAGCAACATCAAACTATCTGCATTACGAAAATATCCATCAAAACTTTAGCCGTACCGACCTGATTTTCCGGATTCAAAAAAATGTCAAACTGCATGCGCTTTCCTGCCAAAAACTGGCGCACGATATTCTGAGCCATCAGCACTATCAGGCCAATCCAGATACAGATATTGCGATTGCCAATTTAGAAAACTCGATTAATTTATGGATTGAAGAAAATCCGCAGAATCTGGAAGTGAAAAACCTGCTGCTGATTTTGCGTAACCTGAAAAAAATCCAGGAACAATTTATTAACTTAAGTCATGAACAAAACAATTACCGTCAGAATTATTTACAGCATCAGGAAAATTTAAACCTGCTGGATGATGATATTCACGATGTGCAGGATTTATGGCTCAAGCTGAAACAGCATCTGACACCGAACTCTGCCCTGTTCCGGCATGCTGTACGGATTGCCTTTGTATTTGCAGTCGGCTATGCCATCTCTTTATTGCCTTTTGCCAAAAATGGCTACTGGATTTTACTGACCAGTTTATTTGTCTGTCAGATCAGTTATTTTGCCACCAAAAGCCGTTTAAAACTGCGGACTTTAGGTACGGTTTTAGGGGTACTGCTCGGCATTCCGGTTTTATATTTTGTACCGAGTATTGAAGGTCAACTGGTACTGACCATTATTTCAGGGGTGTATTTTTTCTATTTACGTTCCAAAAAATATGCCATGGCGACGCTGATGGCAACCTTAATGGTATTGCTGATTTTTAATTTAAAAGGTGCAGGTTATGCCATTATTTTGCCACGCATTATTGATACCCTTTTAGGCTGTCTGATTGCCTGGTTTGCGGTCAGTTTTATCTGGCCAGACTGGAATTTCCGTAATATTTCCAGCACCATCAAAAAGAGTAATCAAGCGACATTGGAGTATTTCGATGCGGTGGTGAAGCAATACCAATTCGGAAAAAACAACAGTCTGGATTACCGTCGTGCGCGTCGTACCGCCCATAATGCGCAAATTGAACTATCCAGCATGATTTCCAGCTTAAGTACTGAACCCAATCCCAACCAGGTGTTGATTCATTCCGCCTTTCGCTATCTGGTCTATAGCCACAGCCAGCTCAGTTATGTTTCTGCTTTGGGCAGCCATCGTGAGCAGGTTCAGGATACTCAGGTACTGGATTTAATGTTGTGGTGTAAAGACACCTTATTCGCCGTGCTGTTACAGCAGCAGCCTTTAGATACAGATAAAATTCAAGATAAACTTCAAGAAATTAAAAAGATGAGTACACAGGAAAATCTGTCTGAAGATTTATTACTGGTACTGAAACAGATTAGCTTATTACTCGAAACACTACCTGAACTGTTAAATCTAAGAACGACGTTATGGGTGCAGGAAATAAAATAATCCAAGCTAAATGCTTGGTTATAAGTATTTGATATATTTTATAAATACATCAAGTTTCGATTCACTGCTGCAGTAATATTAAGTACACTCAGGGTTCATTCTCATTGATTTAAGCATGACCATGAATATCCAAACTTTACGTATTGTCGGTCTTTTAGAAGGTATTTCCTTTCTGTTGCTTCTTTTCATCGCGATGCCGATGAAATATATGCTGGATAATCCAATCTTGGTGAAATATGTCGGTATGGGGCACGGCGTACTGTTTATCCTGTTCTTGATTGTTTTATTTACCGTTTGCGAAAAACAGAAATGGTCGATTTACATGTTTATTCTGGGTTTAATTGCATCCATTTTACCGTTCGGCACTTTTGTTTTTGATCGCAAGTTGAAGGCTGTTGAACAGCCAATTGCTGAATAAAAACTATTTCTTTAAGTTCAAGTGCATTCCTCCTCTGCTGCACTTTTGAAGCAGAGGACGGTGTGGCCTCAATGTTTAAAACGCGCCACTCTGTTTACGTTCTTTTAAAATCTGCTTAAGCGTCACTCGCGGGAAACTAAACCATAGCGCGATTAAAATAAAACACGCCACACTATATGCCAAATAATGATATTGCTCATACATCACTCGAACCAGTTCAATAATAATAAAGAAGCCGAACATCAACAGCATCGATACCGCTGCCGCAACTGTGCCTTTAGAAACTTCCGATGACATTAGCGCAAAGCGGTACAGCACGGAAAAACTGATGCCTTCACCAAAACTGATTAAAGTCATGCCTGCTATTAAGCACCAGATCAGATAATCCTGCCAAATGACCCCTGCAATTAAAACCACGGTTCCAAGCAGCATAATCGGCAAGCCAATCAGTACTGATTTTCCCAAAGCCAGTTTGTCGATAATTTTAATCAGCACCACATTACCGACAATTAATCCGCCCAATACTGGAAACTGTGCCAAGCCGTATTGCATGCTGCTAAAACCCAGTTCTTCCACCAGCATGACCGGTGACAGTGCAATCCACAGCATCAATGGCATACTGACCATCGGCAAGGCCAAGGTCATGGCTAAAAAACGTTTGTTTTTATAGACCTGTTTAAAGTCATCCCAAATATAACTGAACGGCTGTTTTGGAATACTCACCTTTGTATCCGGCATTTTGGCTTTAAGTCCAAACCAGCTTAAAAAGGCTAATGATGCGATGCCGATAAAGCCCCAATGCCATGACACATGATCAATCAGAAATGCCCCCACCACTGGCCCGAGTAAGGGTGCAAGCAGGGAAATATTCGCCATCAGCGCCATGACTTTAATCGCGTCGCGTTCTTCAAAAGTTTCCTGAATGGCGGCATAACCGACTGCTGAAATGACCGTGAGGCCAATCCCCTGTAAAAAGCGCAGTGCTAAAAAGCTTTCAATATTGTGGGTGAGTAAAATCAGCAAGCAGCACAATACAAAGAACAGCACGCCTGCGAGTAGAACTTTTTTACGTCCCAAACGGTCGGACAATGGGCCGAGTAACCATGCCACACATGCCCCACCGAACAGATAAAACGACATGGAAGATGGCGCCCATGAACTGCTGACACCAAAATCTTTGGTAATGGCGAGCATAGCCGGCTGAACCAAGTCATTACCGATATATACGGAAAATTCAAACAGAACCAATGCCAATGGAAACATCAGCGTGGCGCGGTTTAAGGTGGCGGTTTGAACTTTTTGCATTATTTTTCTACATATATTTTAGGCTTGTAGAGCTACGCACTATTTTTAGGGAGAGAAGCGTCAGCCCAATGACAAGCATCGAGTGTTTAAATTAAAGTTTGGGAAATGCACTTGCTTATAAGTGACTTAAAACACCGTATTCACAAGGTGTTTAAATAAAAAATTCGTGAGAATAGTTGATCTCAACCAAGTACACCTACTTGGTTGAGTAGGTGTAGTTTAACAGATAGAAGGTTAGGTATGAAATTAAGTCCCGGCTAATTTTGGAAGTTCAACAGGTTTAATTCCATTAATTTCAGCAATATTTGGATTTTCTTCGAATTTAAGCCAACCCTTTTTCATCCATTTTTCCACTTTTTCTTTCTCTAAAATATGTAAAAGATTTGCCAAAAGATCAAATTTAGCTTCACTATCAAAATAGAAAATCACTACTCTTACATTACAGTCTAGTTGATCATTTAAAGAAAAAATTTCTTTAATATATGTATCATCAGAAATATCTAAAGAATGTCCCCAAATGTAAATATTAGTTCTATATTTTTTTGCTGTTTCTGTCTCATAAAATCTATCTATAGGCTCATTCTCCATTTCAAGCCAAAAATTCAAATTTGATTTAATACCATCATTTTCTAATAAAAATTTATAATTTGTTTGCTTCATCAATTTTTGATGATATTTAGTAAACCCATAAAACTTATATTTTTCTAAATATTTACGCTCTAAATCGGATATTCCTAATACAATATTTTGACTATTTCCAATTTTTCCATGCAAAAACTCAATTTGATTCACATTATAATTTTTTTTACATGTACTTGTATAATTAAAAGAAAAAACCTCTGTATATAATTGAATTTCATTTATTACATTAAAGTTTTTTTTAGGCTCTAGCTCTTCTATAATTTCTAAATAACTATTAAAAATAGTAATAAAATTATCTAAATTCTTTTGTAGATGATTCACAACTTTATCAAATTTGAATTCTTCAAAATTTCTCGTCTGAAAAAAATATTGTTCATTTATATAGAAATTACAAAAATCCCATTTTTCTTTTTTATCAACTTTAATATATCGCAACTTCCCTACATCATCTTGTTCATGAACTAAAAATTCACAATCCAAAATTTTTAGTAAGTTTAAAAGTGAACTTTCATAGCCTCCTAGAACAAGAGTCGATGCTTCTCCTTTATAAGAATATGACTCTACTTTTCTATTTATATTATTACTTCTATTACTAATTGCTTTTACTAAATTAAAAAAATTAAATACTACTTCAATCGCTTGCTGTATCTTTCTTTCAAAATCAATCCATGTTTTTACTTCTTGCACATGGTCTAAAAAATATTGATACCAAACATTTTCTGTTAATTTCTTTTTTAATTCTTCAATTTTTTCAGCTGATATTTTTATTTCACCAGTTTTATATACCGCCTTTGTATATTGAAAGAATTTATTTTGCCATTCTTCACCCGTTTTATCGTCTTTAAACCAATAATCTTTTCCAAAAAGATCATCAAATCCCATATCCCCTTTTGACTCATCCCAGTTCTCAATAGCCTGCATTGCCACCATGAAATGGTCATACTTCGTCGGCAAATAATGTGACAAATCAAAACCATTTCCCACAATCAAAATATTCATTGTTCTTATTCCCCAAACGCAAAAAAGCGCATCAAACGATACGCTTTTTATGAGGCATAGCAGCCTAATTTTCAACCATAAATCAAAGATTTATTAAGGGCATTTCGCTTTTTGAAAAGACTTGGTATTTTTGCTACGCATACATTGATACGACTTCTCAGTATCAATCTTCTTCCAGTCACCATCCACCAGTTTAAAACTATATATCGTACGCATCGAACGAACCGAGTCATCCATTAAACCCGTTTCCGTGACTTTTACCTGTGCAGCAGTTGGTGACTCTACACTATTAAAAAATTGACGAATCTCAACCGTTGCCGAATTCTTACGCAAATCAGGTCGTTCTTTCAAGACTTGTTGCAAAGGCGTATCGGACGAACCAATATTCACTTTAGAGGCCAATTTTTTAGTTGTTGCACAACCCGTCGTGATTAAGCCCAAACAAATTATAGAGGTAGAGAGTAAACGTAACATTGGGAAATATCCCCCATAAAAAAAAGACATTGCATCTATGATGCCATGCCTTTTTTTTATACTCGATAACAGTTATGTAGTCATCGGCGCATAGAACTTACAGGTTAAATATTAAAGATCGAACAATTTACCCGGGTTCATAATGCCGTTTGGATCGAATACCTGTTTCAACGCTTTCATGTATTCAATTTCTTCTGCTGAACGTGAGTACTCAAGATATGGCTTTTTGGTCATACCGACACCGTGTTCCGCAGAAATCGAACCATCATATTTTTTCACAGTTTCGAATACGTATTTATTCACCACCTGACATTTGGCAAAGAATTCGTCTTTACTTAGGTCAGCAGGTTTCAAGATATTCAAGTGCAAGTTACCGTCACCAATATGACCGAACCAGCAAATTTCAAAGTCTGGGTAGTTTTCAGCAACAATGGCATCAATTTCTTTGATGAATGCAGGAACATGGGTAATTAATACTGAAATGTCATTTTTGTATGGCGTAAACGGCGCGATAGATTCAGAGATATCTTCACGTAAACGCCATAAGCTATGCACTTGGTCAAGGTTTTGGCTCATTACGCCGTCCAGTACCCAACCCTGTTCCATGCAATGCTCGAAGATTTCCATCGCCGCATCCATGATCGGTTCAAATGGCGCTTCAAACTCAAGCAACACATAGAAAGGACAAGCCGTTTCAAATGGACGTTGTACATGACCATTGTCCAGTACTTTCTGCATGGCCAATTCACCAAAGAATTCGAATGCAGTTAAATCAATTTTGTTCTGGAATGCGTGAAGTACCGGCATAATCGCATCAAAGTCTGGTACGCCTAAAACCATCACTTGCAAGTCATGCGGTTGACGCTCAAGCTTGATTTCAGCTTCAGTCACCAAACCTAAAGTCCCTTCACCACCAATGAATAAGTGTTGAAGCGCATAACCGGTTGCATTCTTGATCATGCCCTTGTTCAGACGAAGGATGTCACCTTTACCTGTCACAACAGTCAGACCAAGCACCCAGTTACGGGTCATGCCGTATTTAATCACTTTAATACCACCGGCATTGGTGCCGATGTTACCGCCAATTTGTGAAGAACCTGAAGATGCAAAATCTACCGGGTAATACATACCCTGTTCTTCAGCATAGTTTTGCAATTGTTCAGTCACTACACCGGCTTGTACACGTACCATACGGTCTGCAGGGAAGAACTCAAGAATCTGGTTCATCTTGTCCATGCTAACGACAATTTCACCATTGGCTGCAACTGCACCCGCAGATAAACCGGTACGACCACCAGACGGCGTAATTGCCACATTAAACTGGTTGGCAAGTTTTACAATCTGTTGCACTTGTTCTGTGCTAGATGGAAAAACGATGACCGACGGGTTTGGATCGAAATGTTTAGTGTGGTCCCGACCCCAATTTTGCAGGCTATCCGCATCTGTTTTAATGCGGTTTTCACCCACAATAGCTGTCAATTGGGTTAATAACTCAGGTGTTAAAGCGACTGGAGCATTCATCGTTTGCAAACCTAGCAAGAAATATACAAGTGGTGGATGGTCTATAGAGCATTAATTTGTAAAAAGATTCACAAGAAAATGTCATCTTGAACCGGACGTGAACATAAAACCAGCAGCAGCACTGTGATCGATTTCACTGCCCGACATTATAAGGCATTTTCCACTGAAACCCTGAGGAAATAAGCATTTTGACAATCTAGCCTTAAAAATTACAGCCTTAGTTAGACCAAAATTTGTCGTTCACGGCATATGTATGGCAAAAATACCTATCGTCTGTGTCATAAAAGGAAATGTCTATAGACCCTTCTCGTATGTTATCATATCGCGACTAAATTTGGCCTTTGTAGCGGAGCCGTAATGAGCCAACATCTTTCACTGCCTAAAGATAAAATTCGTTTCTTGTTGTTAGAAGGCGTTCATCAAAACGCAATCGACACATTAAATGCTGCTGGATACACCAACATCGATTACCGTAAAACTGCGCTTGAGGGTGAAGCGTTGAAAGAAGCGGTAAAAGATGCCCACTTCATCGGTATTCGTTCACGTACTCAGTTGACTGACGAAGTATTTGAAGCAGCCAACAAGCTGATCGCTGTTGGCTGTTTTTGTATCGGTACCAATCAGGTAAATCTTGATGCTGCGATGGTTCGTGGTATTCCAGTATTTAACGCACCGTATTCAAATACCCGTTCAGTTGCTGAACTTGTACTTGCTGAAGCAATTCTTTTGCTTCGTGGCGTACCTGCTAAATCTGCTTCTACTCACCGTGGTGGCTGGAACAAATCTGCAGCAGGTTCGTTTGAAACTCGTGGTAAAACTTTAGGTATCGTTGGTTACGGCTCAATTGGTTCGCAACTTTCAGTACTTGCTGAAAGCATGGGTATGCACGTCATTTATTATGATGCTGTAACCAAACTTCCTATGGGTAATGCACGTCAAGTGGGTTCAATGGGTGAACTTCTTGCCAATGCAGACGTTGTATCTCTACACGTTCCAGACGTTCCATCTACTCGTAACTTCTTTGGCAAAGACCAGTTTGCACAAATGAAAGAAGGTTCGATCTTCATCAATGCTGCACGTGGTACTTGTGTGATCATTGAAGATCTTGCTGATGCGATCAAGTCTGGTCACATTGCAGGTGCTGCAGTTGACGTATTCCCTAAAGAACCTAAAGCAAACGGTGAAGAATTTGTTTCTCCACTTCGTGGCTTGGACAACGTGATTTTGACTCCTCACGTGGGTGGTTCAACCATGGAAGCGCAAGCTAACATCGGTTTGGAAGTTGCAGAAAAATTTGTGGCTTACTCAGATAAAGGTATGACTTTATCTGCGGTGAACTTCCCGGAAATCGCGTTGCCGTTGACTGAAGGTAAACACCGTTTACTTCACATCCACAAAAACATCCCGGGTGTATTGTCTAAAATCAACAACCTGTTTGCTGAACACGGCATCAACATCTCTGGTCAATCATTGATGACTAAAGGTGACGTTGGTTACTTGGTGATGGACGTTGACGCAACTGCGTCTAAAGAAGCGCTGGATACACTTCAAGACGTTGAAGGTACCATCCGAGTTCGCGTATTATTCTAATTTAATTTAGAACCTTAAACCACAGCATTCATGCTGTGGTTTTTTTATTTTTACAGCTTTTATTGCTGATCTCCCGCTATTCGATAAATCGAAACAAATTTAGTTATGCCGAATTTTAAAATGGCACCGCATGTGCAAGCGCCGCTAATTCTTGTCATTGCCATGATGAGCATGCAAAGCAGTGGCTCACTTGCCAAAATCCTGTTCGGTCAGTTTCCCATCCTGACTGTTTCGGCAATGCGCTTACTGCTAGGTTCATTGATCCTGACACTAATTTTTAAAATCTGGCAGATTAATTTCCGGCAGGTCAAATGGTCTGCCATTATCAGTTATGGCATTGCTCTGGCTGGTATGAATATGCTGTTTTACCTGTCGATTGATCGCCTTCCGCTTGGCATTGCCGTTTCTTTTGAATTTATTGGTCCACTCAGCGTTGCCTTATATCATGCACGACAAAAATACGATTTCATCTGGGTTGGGCTGGCCATACTTGGATTGGTTTTACTGTTTCCTTTTGCTCAGGCTGCCCAGTCTTTAGACCCACTGGGGATTTTCTTTGCCTTGGCTGCCGGTGCATGTTGGGCACTGTATATTGTGTCAGGTCAAAAACCTTCAGGTGTTTCAGGTAATCATACCGTGTGCTTAGGGATGTTTATTGGCATGCTGCTATTAATGCCCATTGCGCTGTTCTCGAGTATGCCTGCCCATACTTTCGCGCCAAGCAGTCTGATGTACTTTATGGCTTTGGCTGTGCTCGCGAGTGCGTTGCCCTTTTGTTTAGAGATGATTGCCTTACGCAATTTAAGCGCCTTAAGTTTTGGTACTTTAATGAGTGTGGAACCTGCCATTGCGGCACTTTCAGGTTTTATATTTTTAGGCGAACAGCTGCTTTGGAATCAGTGGCTGGCTTTAGCCACCATTATCACCGCCTCGATTGGCTGTACCTTTACCACGCAGCGAGCGAAAAAAGCCGTTGCAAGCAGCTAGAGCACTGTTTATTTTTCTCTTTTGATTTGAATTCAAAACTGATCGACTTCAGCAACTTGCATTTTAAAGATTGAAAAATTTTGAATTTAAATTTTAGTCTGCGAATGGCATACCTCAAAATTCAAACGATTTTCGTTATAATGCAGGCCCCTTTTTCATATGAACTACCACTACCGCTGTAGTTCTTGTATGTGCCATGCCCAAATCCCAAATGATTGCCGTGCTGTTTATGCTGCTGTCGATGGTGTCCTATCAAATTAGTGCATCTTTCGCCAAACAGCTGTTTATGGTACTTGATCCCCTGACTGTTACTATTTTGCGCTTGGGTTTTGCCTCGGTAATTGTCTGCATCATGTTCCGTTCATGGCACATCTTAAAGCGTCTGTCCTTCTTAAAATGGCGGGACTTATTGTGTTATAGCGCGGCACTTGGATTCATGAATATCCTGTTCTATATGTCTTTGGGGAAACTGCCTCAAGGCATTGCTGTCGGTTTGGAGTTTATCGGGCCTTTGGGCTTGGCCTTACTTTCTATCCAGCGCCGTAGTGATTATCTCTGGGTCGGACTTGCCATTTTAGGCATTGCCTTGATGGTACCGTGGGGACAGGCTCAGAGTGAACAATTTTCACTGATCGGTGCTGCATGTGCCTTAGCGGCGGGACTATGCTGGGCATTTTATATTTATTTTGGCCAAAAGGTGGTGCAGCAGAATATTGGCATGCATGCGCTGACCATTGCCATCAGTTTGTCTGCATTGATGCTATTACCGATTGGACTCTACCACAATGCAGCGGCATTAGTTGAAACCCAATATTGGGGCAAGGCCTTGGCCATTGCGGTATTGGCAACCGCCATTCCTTATGCGCTAGATCTGCAAGCACTTAAACATTTAAGCAAGCTGAGTTACGGCACATTATCCAGTCTTTCTCCTGCTCTGGCTGCACTTATGGGACTGCTTTTGCTGGGAGAAAAAATAGGAATGTTACAGTGGATGGCCCTGCTATGTGTGATGCTAGCATCGGTTGGGGTGACGTTCAGATCCCGCCAAAAAGTCAAGTCTTGAAATAACTCAATTCAAAAAAGATGGCAATAACGCCATCTTTTTTATCATGCAATTTTGAATTTAAATTTTAGTTTTTTACCAGCATATCTTTTTTCATTTCTTTATAACGCTGATATTCATTCTTGTACTGCACTGCTAAAGCTGTTTTCTGTTCCTCTCCCAGAATTTTTCCGGCCTGCTGAAAAAAGCCGTGCTCCTCCTCTTTCAGATGATGATGTACCTTTTCAGAAAGCTTTTTGGCTAGCGCGATCCAGCCGGGATTGCTGAAATCGGTTTCACTCAGCTCTTCAATCATCTCATCCATTTCATGATGTTCGGCCAAAGCATGACGGGTAATATTCAGTCCAGAGTCTGTCAGCATGAGTGGAATATAAAAATAACGGTCTTCAGCCGTCTCATGTGCAAATAATTCATTCTTTAGTTGTTTGAATAACTCATGACGTTCTGGTGAATCCCCAGAAGTTTGCAGTAATTTTTCTGCCAGATCGCGCTGGATTTCATGACTTTCCCTTAATGCTTCGAAAATGGTCATCATGTAATTTTTCTCCTGTTTTTATCATGCCTTTAATCCAGCATAGAGTGGAATTGGCAAATATTCAGGAACTTTTATAAGGAGAATTTGTATAAAAAATTTTAAAGTCGAGAATAATTTACGGAAAAAATGTTTGATAGGCTAAACGGCAGATCAATATGCTCACCAAAATTAAAAACAGAATACGGATAAAACCACTGCCGTATTTTAATGCCGCCCGCACACCGACAATTGAACCGGCCACATTGGCTACAGCCATCATTAAACCCAAGCCAAACAGGACATGACCGGTCGGGGCGAAAAAGCTCAGTGCCGCCAGGTTGGTGGTTAAATTGGCCACCTTGGACAAGGCTGAAGCATGCAAAAAGTCAGCTTGTAAGTAACGAATAAAAAAGAAGATAAAAAAGCTGCCGGTTCCTGGACCAAAAATGCCGTCATAAAAACCAATCAGCAGGCTGCCTACTGCTGCCAACAGCAAGATTTTTGGTGTTAGTTCCTGACGTACATGCACTTGCCCAAACTGCTTTTTCATAAAGGTATAGATGGCAATCACGATCAGCATCACCAGTACAAACGGACGCAGCACCTCTTTGGGAATCATGCTGACACATGCTGCACCAGCAAAAGAGCTGACAAAAGCACAGCTGGCAATAATTGCCAGCAGCTTCCAGCGTAATTTGACTTTACGCACAAATGAATAGGCGGCCGATGCGGTACCGCAGATTGAGGATAGTTTGTTGGTCCCAAACACTGTTGCGGGCGACAGCTGTGGCATGGCATTCATAATTGCCGGAATTTGAATCAGCCCTCCACCTCCTACCGCTGCATCAATTGCACCTGCAAAAAATGCAAAGAACAGAAGGCTTAAGACAATTTCAATTTCCATAAATTTACTTCAATAATTACTCGAGATTTAACACGCGTTTAGGCACCAGACGATTACGCTCGGTAATTTCAGCCAGACCTAAACATTTTTCACCATCAAACACCAGCACCTGAGCTTCAGCTGCATGTTCAATATTGCTTTCCATGCCACGGCTAAAATATTCAGCACGTCCTTCAGGCGCCTGAACTTTAGGAAAATGATCCACAGGTGCATAGGCAGGCAACAACAAAGCCTCACGCTCTTGCTCAGTCAGGCTCTCCAGATACTCGATAGTGTATTCAGGAATCAGGTCGAAATGACCGGTTTTAATACGGTGCAGATAAGTCAGATGACCAAAGGTACCCAAGGCTTGGGCAATATCTTCACCCAATACACGAATGTATGTACCTTTAGAACAGGTCACATCAAGGCTAATACTATTTTCGGTAAAAGAGAGTAATTCGATGGCATAAATATGAATCGGACGTGCTTCCCGTTCAATTTCTATCCCTTTACGCGCCAATTCGTACAGTGGACGGCCTTCTTTTTTCAGTGCCGAATACATGGGTGGCACTTGCTGAATATCGCCGACAAATTTTGCCAAAACCAGGGCAATTTTCTCTTCAGTCAATGCAGGCACAGCCTGTTCCAGCAGCACTTCCCCTTCAACATCGCCAGTCGTAGTGCTATGTCCCAAATGAATGGTGGTTAGGTAACGCTTGGTCGAATCGAGCAAATAATGGGAAAATTTGGTTGCCTCACCCAAACAGATTGGCAATAAACCTGAAGCTAGTGGATCTAAAGCCCCGGTATGCCCAGCCTTTTGCGCCCGATACAGCCAGCGTACTTGTTGCAAGGCAGCATTTGAACTGATACCCAAAGGCTTATTCAATAAAAATACGCCACTGATATGACGGCGCTGAATTTTAGGTGAAGTCTTTTTCATAGTGAAAATCAAACAAGTTCAAACGGCTGCTATGTTAGCAACCGCTTGTCATTCTTTACAACTTTTCTACGCTTTATTAATTTTTTTTATGGCACATTGGGTTCACTTTTTAGAACCATAAAAAACAGAAAAAGAAGGTTGCATAGGAAATGCATAAACATCATAAATTATGGATTATTTTGGTGGTGATTTTGGTGTGTCTAGGAGTGCTGTTATTTTGGCTCGCACCTTCCCAGTCCACCGCAGAACAAACAGAGGCTGTTCAAACGGCTGATGTACAGAATAATGCCTTAACATCATCTATGCCAGCCACTACAGATCAAAGTCGGGCTTTGGTCAGTCATAGCCAGCAAGACACTCAAGTGAACTGTCAGTTAGGTCTAGACAAGGCCAATCATTTAATCGTGAATGAACAGACACGCAACTGTTTTGAATATTTCATTACCGAGTATGGTGAAAAAGATCTCAAGCAAATCAAACATGATTTCAAAGCCTACATCCAGCTAAACTATAAAGAACCCGCTTTAGGGCAAATTATTGATTTGTGGAATCGCTACATGGATTACCGGGAAAAACTAGGCGATTTGCAGGCACCTAATATCGATAAGGAAGATCCCAAATATTATCAAAGCGTTTTTGAAAATATGAAAAATTTGCGTAAACAACTTTTCTCTGACTACGAAATTGAAGGCTTATTTGGTACTGAAGATACCTATCATGAATATACTCTCAATCGCATGGCCGTTCTGGCAGACAAGAGTTTAACCGAAGCACAAAAAGCACAAAAATTAAAAGATCTGTTTAATCAGTTACCTGAAGACTGGAAAGAAAACCTCGAACAACTCAATAAACTGGAAGACTTGCGCAAACTCACCGCAGACATAAAAGCCCGTGGCGGTTCAGCGGAAGAAATTCATCAGATGCGTACCAATCTGGTAGGTCCCGAGGCCACCCAACGTTTAGAAGCCTTAGATAGTCAACGCACCGACTGGAAAGATAAGGTCAATCAATATCTGAATGAACGGGACAGCATCATGAAAAGCGGCATGAGTGATGAAGCCAAGCAACAAGCCGTGCAGAAATTACGGACTCAGCATTTTAAAAAACCAGAAGAACAACTTCGAGTAGGGACTTTTGAAACTATCCATGATCAGGGAGGAAAATTACCATATAGCGAGTAATCGCAATGTAGACCAATAAGGCGATCAGATCGATCCTCTTATTATTCAGCACCTGTACCAACTAAAGTTTAAAAAATGGGGACAGGGTTAAAAATAAAAAAAGTGAGATAAACAAAATGAAATGGAACTCAAAGCGTTTAATTTGCGCAATTTTATCTGGCGCTGCAATTGCATCCAGCCAAATGGCTGTAGCGGGTAATGCATCGCAAATTAAAGGGAATGCGATCACCAGCTATGCAAAAACCAAATATCCATTGGTGTTTGCTCATGGTATGGGCGGCTGGATTCGTGCAGGAACTGATGAACTGGGTGTGGATTATTGGTATCAAATCTTGCCAGATTTGGCTCGCAATGGAGCAAATGTCTGGGCAACCCGTGTTTCACCCTTTAACTCATCAGAAGTTCGTGGCGAACAGCTGCTACAACAAGTGGATGAGATTCTGGCTTTAACCGGTGCGCAGAAAGTCAACTTATTGGGACATAGTCATGGTGGTCACAGTATTGCCTATGTTTCAAATGTGGCTCCACAAAAGGTAGCTTCAGCTACGGCTATCTCTAGCCCGCTGAAAGGTTCAAAAGTCGCAGATTTGATTATTTCTGCTGAAGGAACCGCGCTAGAAGGGCCTTTAGTCAATGTCGTGAATTTTGCTTCTAAAATGCTGGTTTGGGCACAAGGACTCGATCCAAACTCCTTCCCGCATGACTCATTAAATGCGGGTAAGAGTTTAAGTCTTGCAGGCTCTGCAGCATTCCAGACCAAATATCCTCTAGGAATGCCAAAAACCGCATGCGGTGAAGGGGCAGCAACTGAAAAAGGCATTTATTTTTATTCCTTCTCAGGTGTAGGAACCGTGACCAATACAAATGACCCAGACATGCTCTTGGGTGTAACGGCATTGCTTACTGATCTTAAGGGTGACAATGATGGTCTGGTTTCTCGCTGTAGTGCCAAATATGGTAAAACCATTCGCGACAACTATAACTGGAATCATCTAGATGCAATTAACCAATTCTTTGGTTTAACTGCCTTTTTGGCACCTGATCCGGTTGCTGTTTACAGACAACATGCCAACCGCTTGAAGCTACAGGGTTTATAAAAATATTGGCATAAGTGCAGCCTGCGCTTATGCCATCGTCTGAATATCAAGCATGATGATCAGCGCGACTAAATCCATGCACTATTCAGTACTCCAATGAGCACTTTATTGCTGTCCCAAAAACAGCTCGTCCATAGCATGGATACCTGATGATCACAGGAGGAACTATTCAACCATTCACCACCTTTAATAAAAACAACCTTCAAATAAAAACATCATTTAAGGAAAAGTTGATGAAAACTTTAAATGCTAATCTAAGAAATAAAAAAGCCCTCATGCTTGCCGTGATAACTACTTTAGCTATAGGGCTTAGCGCAGAAACTCAAGCTTCAAAAGGAATTTTACAAATTAAAGAAACGGTAAAGTCTGACTATGCCAAAACCAAGTATCCTATTGTCATGGTCCATGGCTGGTTAGGCTGGTCACGCATCGGTGATGACAGTTTCAATCTTGATTACTGGTACCAGATTTTGCCTGATATGGCCCGCAATGGTTCAACGGTTTTTGCCGCACAACTCTCCCCTGCCAATACCACCGAGTTCCGTGGTGAACAGTTGATTGCTCAAGTAGAAGAAGTACTCGCGATTACTGGTAAGGACAGAGTCAACCTGATTGGTCACAGTCATGGTGGCCCAACCGTACAATACGTAGCAGCTGTAAAACCGCAGTATGTAGCATCGGTAACAGGCGTGGGCGGAACATATCGCGGTTCTAAGGTCGCCGATGATATTCAAAACAATACGCTTAGCCGTAGCGCATTCAATATCTTGGGACAATATCTGATTGGGCCGATATTAACCTGGGCACAAGCGAATCCCGATATTCCCGTTAACTTTGATGCATCAATGAAATCATTGACTGAAGTCGAATCTGCAAACTTTAATAAGCGCTTCCCGACCACAGCCTTAGCTTCTGACTGTAACAAGAGTGGCGCTAAAGTGGATAAGGGAATCTATTATTATTCTTGGGGTGGTACCGCACAAACCACCAATCTTTTAGACATTGATACAATTCTGATGCAACTTGGCCCATTGTCTTATGGCAACAAGGACAATGATGGCATGGTGGCTCGTTGTAGTTCACATATCGGTCAAGTCATTCGTGATGATTACAACCTTAATCACACCGATCTGGCCAATATGATGTTTGGTTTAAAAGGTCTCTTCGCACCTGATCCTGTTGCTCTCTTTAGGCAACATGCCAACCGCTTAAAACTGCAAGGGTTATAAATTTACATAGCCAATTTCAAGCATAAAAAAATGCGCCAAAGGGCGCATTTTTTTCACTCGTATAAAACTTAAAATTAAGCTTTAACTTTACGAGCTGGCAATTTTTCACGAATACGTGCAGCTTTACCAGACAATTCGCGTAGGTAGTAAAGTTTAGCACGACGAACGTCACCACGACGTTTCACTTCGATACCAGCAACGATTGGTGAATGTGTTTGGAAAACACGTTCAACACCAACACCGCTAGAGATTTTGCGTACTGTGAACGCAGAGTTCAAGCCACGGTTTTTCTTAGCAATTACAACGCCTTCAAATGCCTGAAGACGTTCACGCTCACCTTCTTTTACTTTTACTTGAACTACTACAGTATCACCAGGAGCAAAAGCAGGGATATCTGATTTTAACTGAGCATTTTCAATAATTTGAACTAAAGGATGTTTACCACTCATTGTGGGAATCTCCAATATGTGCGGGACAGAAGAGGTCTGTGCTACCGCTGGGGATAGAGGCTAAATCGCGTATCGACCCGTTTATCTTTCCCTTTATTACTTAAGCAGATACTCAAGCCAATAAAGAGCCTATTCATTAATACTTAAATCAAATTTAAGTATGCAAATCTTTTAGCCATTTTTTTTGCTGTTTGGTCAACTCCGCTTTTTCCACCAACTCAGGTCGGCGTTCAAGTGTTCGTTGATAGCGCTGCAAAAACCGCCATTTTTCAATGTTGGCATGGTGTCCCGATTTTAATACTTCAGGAACATCCAAACCTTCAAAATGGTCTGGCTTGGTATATTGTGGGCAATCTAACAGACCATCCACAAATGAATCTTGCACAGCGGACTGTTCATCTGACATGGCACCCGGAAGTCTCCGAATGATACTGTCCAATAAAACCATCGCAGGCAGTTCACCACCCGACAGCACGTAATCTCCAATTGACCATTCCTGATCAACATATTGCTGGATCAAACGTTCATCGACCCCTTCATAACGTCCGCACAACACAATCAGTCCGTCATATTCGACAAACTGCTGTACCGCAGGTTCGTTTAAGGTTTTTCCTTGCGGCGACATATACACCACAGGAACCTGAACACATCCTGCTTGCTTTGCAAGCTCTTTGGCATGGTTGATTGCTTTGGACAGAGGTTCTGCCATCATCACCATACCTGGACCACCACCAAATGGACGTTCATCCACTCTTTTGTAGTTGCCCTCAGCATAATCGCGAGGATTAATGCAATTAACTTGCACTATTTCACGTTTTGCCGCACGCCCGCTAATACCGTAGGCTGTAATCGCTTCAAACATTTCAGGAAAAAGCGTAATGACTGCAAAAAACATCGCAGACTCCTCTACTTTCCTGCTGCGTTCATCCTTAAAGGACAAGCTTTTAAATATTTAGTAATCCACGCCCCAATTTACGTAGATACGACCAGCTTCAAGATCAACTCGCTGTACCACATCTTTATGCCATGGAATCATGCGTTCTTCAGCATCAATGCTGTCCGGTGTTGCGTGAACCACCATCACATCATTGGCACCTGTCTCGAACATTTCATGGATTTTACCGAGATTCACTTCTTGTTCGTTTTCATCAAGACCCAACACGGTTAAGCCTTTTAAATCCGACCAGTAAAACTCATCCATTCCTGCTTTCGGAAGCTGCGCTTTTGAAATCCAGACATTTACGCCAACCAAGCCATCCGCTGCTGTGCGATCGCTCACACCCTTCAACGAAACAACCAGGCCTTTGCCATGCGGTTTCCAACGTTTTACATCTACTGTTTGCCAACCTGCTTTGGTTTCAATGTACCAAGGAAGATAGTCAAAGATGTTGCTCATAGGTTCTGTATTGGAATAGACCCAGAGCCACCCATTTAATCCATATGCTGAACGTAACTGTCCAATCTGAATACGATCTTCGGGAACATTCTGTGTTGGTGTCATGGGCTACCTACTACAATTAAGCAGCAGCTGCAGCTTTCTTAGCTTGAGCAGCTAAAGAAGCAACGCGTTCAGACGGTTGAGCACCTTGAGCAACCCAATGAGCAAAACGATCAGCATCTAAACGAAGTTTTTCTGCTTTACCTTGAGCTGTAGGGTTAAAGAAACCAATACGTTCGATGAAACGACCGTCACGCGCATTGCGGCTATCAGTTACAATAACTTGATAGAACGGACGTTTTTTAGCACCACCGCGTGCTAGACGAATTACAACCATGATAGAACCTTATAGTTTTTACGGATTATCCATGAACCGACCATCGGCAGCATTTCAAACCCCTTTCATAGAGGGCAATATTTTACGTTATATTTGCCCTGAAAGAAAGATCAAATTTTAGGTTATCCACAGTTTTGAATTTAGATTTTATCGACCGTCCCAATTAGAGGTTGCAGATAATGCACATGCTGTTGCACCTTTGGCCCAGAATTTTTGACCTTGGTCGTTTAAACATATCCATCCATTTCCTTGCTGTTGCTTTCCAGAAATAGGTTTTGCAATTAACAACCAAGTTCTTACCTGTGCTGTATTTACAGTCAAAGCTGTATTATTTATATCTGTTAATTCAATATCATAAAGTGGTTTTGTTTGCGGTATTGTATTAGCACCATAGACATTCAGGGCTGTACGTCCAGCATAATTATTATTCGCCATCTTATATGTAGCTAAATTACGTGCAATTCGCATCATTTCTGCTTGAGCATTCGTACGTTCTGTCCGAATCTTATAAGCAGTATAAGATGGGTATGCCATAGCAGCCAAAATACTAATGATAACAATAACAATCATTAACTCTATAAGAGTAAAACCTAGTTTATAATTGATCACCAGTCTTCTCTCCCTGTTGTTATATCGCCACAACTAGCTTCTTTTGTATCACTGTTTTTATACTCAAGAAGTTCTTTGGCTTTATTTTTACAACGAATGCCTGTGCTGCTCATCAAAAAATTATAATTTTTTACATCACTCGTTTCTGCTTTCATTACCCACATACGCCCCCTTACGTCAGGTTTTGGTGGAGTACTGGCATCTACAGCCGTTAACAATTTAGCTGGATCATCCCCATCTCGAATTGTAATAGTGTATTTTATTCGCGAACCAGATGCTCCTCTAGGTAAAGTAACTTCAGACATAATACTGCTTTGCCCATATAAAAAATTAGGGTTAAAACCTCTATAGGTAAAGTTTTTTGCTTTATGTCTTTCTAATTGTTCTGAAATTTTTTGCATTTCTTGCTGTGCCATAGATGCGTCTGCTCTTCTGGCATATTGCTGATAGCTAGGAATAGCAAATGCTGCAAATATGCCAATAATAACCAGTACAACTATTAATTCAATTAAAGTAAATCCTTTGGAGAATCCTCCCGACCGGCTAAACATATTAGCCGGTCGAGAAAGTACTTTATTATGTTTAATTATTTTTTCCATTTTTCATACCATCTCGTTGGATTAATGGTAGGAACACATTTCCACAGTCCTGTCCCTTTTTCATTACCAGCGATTGTAAAATTAGGACATGAGCCGTCTGTAGTTTCTTCGATCGGTGCCGGTGTAATACCCACAATACCAGCGCCTAATGTATTGTCATTACACTCTGTAACGCCCTCTGGGCAAGGATCTTTTTTGGTTTTAAAGCCTGTCTCCTTCTCATCGTCTTCATTTACAACCATACCAGTACCAGCGCTATCTGACTTAAGACACACACCAAAAGGTAAACAATAACGTTGACGGTTCGTTTCACCCACTACACGCGGTAAACAAGGGTTTTGAGGTGCAATACCAGTACCTTGAGGATCATAAACTGGAATTAATAAATTGCCTGTTAGAGCAATAGGCTCTTCAAATGCTTTCATTCCACCCTTAATACGGAAACTATTATCTGCGCGTTCCACCCCTAGACTATTACTTGATAGCGAACGATACCAACCATTTTTAGTTGCAGATGTCCCGATGAAATAACTTGGAATATTTCCACTTAATAGTTGAGGATCTTTTTGCAAAGTTCGGATATCTATATTTTGAGTCGATAAAGCGAAAGCTGTGCCATCTGAATTATTTACTTCAGTAAATAAATTTTTCTTAATAAAATCACGATCAATCAAACCGTAGACGTTATTGACTAGACGATCTGATAATGCATTGACTGGTTTCATCCCCTCACGGCCAACGATAGGATAAACATCCAATGGTGTACTACGGTTACCCGCTGCAATACCGACCACGATAAAACTTGTTGCTCCTTGATCATGAATAGTCACCGTTGGTGCTTCATAGAAACGTGGGTTTTTTCCACCTGTTAAAGCTACCCCTGATGAATCTGTTGCCAAGTTAGCTAAACGTACCACTCGCTTACCAAAATTGGTAGTTGTCGTTCCCGAGGTATTGTTCAAATCTGCACGGAAGACTTGACCACCCAAATCACCAAAATATAAATGATCGATCAAGCCATCGCCATTACGGTCGATTGCACTAATACGGCTCACAATACTATGTTTCATATTTGTATTGGCTGTACCAACACCCGTTACAGCGTTACTCGTCCACCATAAACGCTCGCCAGTTGTAGCATCAACAATATAAACTGCATTTCCTTTTGCTTCAGTACGATTATCACAGGAAGCATCAGGAAAATCAGTTGGCACATCTACACCATTTACAGTGGTATAAGACAGTACTTTACCAAACTCGAATTTCGGATTTTCATAACATTGATCGTAGCCACCACCTACAATCATCACACGACGGATTTCATTGTTATAACGAATGTTTGCAAGCACTGGCTTAGACCAAGATTGCCCCATACGAGTAAAGTTTGTTTGATCGCTACCTATTCTAAATAAGAACTTAGGTGCAGTTGGATCAAGTACATTTAAACCATAGTAACTCTCCCCCCCCATACGTAAACCGCCATATATATTCATGCGGCTTGCTTTAACTGAGTTCGAGTCGGTCGAAGAACTTGCTTTTTGAGCAACATATAATGAATCAGCAACCCATGCACCATCTAGACCTGCAGTAGGTGCAGTATCATCAGTTTGCCCCTTCACTAAAGCTTTTATGGCAATACTATTGCGAAGAAGTTCGGCAGGTACAAACACCATTTGTTCCTCACCCGTACTACTATCAACAATATGTAAACCACCTTCCATAGTTCCGTAAAGGATGGATTGACTTCGTGTAGAAGTTAAATTACCTGAAGCATCCAATGTACCCGAATAAGTCATCTGAACAGGGAAGGAATGAATACTTCCTCCCATCGCTAAATGAGGTGTCTCCGGAATAGGTAATGTTGTTGGTAATGTTGTTGCAGTCGCATCTAGCGGTACGCTATAACCCAAATAATTCAACAATGCTTGCCGAGTTGACAAAGACATATCTTTTAACGTGGTTTGATTATTAAACTTATCAAGCACGTATGTTGCTGTATTTGTTGTTGGCAAAGGTCCTTCTGGAATGCGTAATAAACTCGCACCATTACTAGCTCCTGTTAGAGTAGCTCCACCTGTTGCAGCAATATCAGTAAAGAGTTTACGAAGATTATCTGGATTTGCAGCATATGCATATTTAATCGGATTAGTTGTTAAGTCTTCCGTTTGGCCACTAATTGGCATAGGTACACGTGAATATGCTCCACCTAGACCAATAATTCCGCCATCGTTATAACTTTTAGTATTATAAATACTATTACTATTCCATAAATCTTTAGTAGCAGTTTTGAAAGAACCATCTGTGTTATATACAAGAGTAGTGCCATTAGCTGCTGCAAAGGCACCCGCATTAGCACCTGTCAACAAGACTTTATAACGTTTCAGATTTCCTGCCCAAGACATTTTACCACCTTGTGGATCAGGCTCTAATGCACGCAAATAACCATAAGGTTGTAAGCCTGATGGGCTTAAAGCATCGGCAGGTACAGATATAGCACCTGTAGTTAATGGTGCTAAAGGCACCTTACCTATATTATTAATAAAGGCAATAACACTATCTGTCACACCTTGAGCAGATTGGGCGGTAAAAAAACCACCATTTCCGTAACCAGGACTACTAACAGCATAACTCGGCTGATTTGGTGAACACTTGTCATCGCCTGTACGGTCACTTTGAGTACGTGAACTTAGCTTGCATGCTTGCTGTACATGCGGTTGAGTTAAACTATTAAAATCATTACCAAAACCTACAAATGCCGTTTGAATTGGAACATTGGCAGGGTTGGTAATTTTAGTAGTATCTGTTTGAATTATTCCACCATTGAACAATTTTTTAGCTAGCTCTCCCATACAGTGCCATGCAGATTCTCCATCTGGTGTCAGATTAGTTAATCCACCTGATGTAGGACAACTAAAACCGGAACCATAACTATCGAGTGCAGCAGACATGATAGCTGTAGAACGAGCTGTAGTAGATCTATTTGCTTCACCATCTGACAAAATATAAATACCTTGTCCATCACAACTGACCCGTTTATCTTGTGCCGGCAAAGGGGAAATATATTTTAGACCATCTTTTAAACTAGCATCTGCATCATCAAAACCACTATCTGCATTCGTGCCCAATTGCATTCCCAACGTATAAGAATACAAAACACCTGAAACTATCTCGGTACCGTCTCCAGTAAAACCTGTAGGCTCTGTAGCTCCTAAATTTGTCCAGTAAGCTGCATTCGTACTGGTACGTTGGCTGGTTGTTCCGGAGCCGCAATATTGAACGCCATTAGCAAAATCTGTAGTTTTCCAGCTAACACATTGATAGTAAGTATCTACATTTCCATAAATGACTGTTGCATTCGTACTACTACCACTGAAGCCAGTATTATATTGATAGCACTTATCATTTGATGTATTCAAATAAGGATAACTATTATTTTGACAAGCCTTATAAGAATCTGCCGCCTTATAATCTGAACTACTAATAGCAGCTGTTTTATAACATCTTTTTTTAGTTGTAGAGGAAGTTGTTCCTATATAAGTATATGCAGGATATCCAGTAGGTGGGCAACTATAAGCATCAGAAGCATTTTGACTACCACCAGAAAAACCCTGATATTGATAACATTTATTATCATTATTGTTTAAATAAGGATAGGAAGCATTTTGACATTCATATCTTTCAACGACTTGTGTGGTTACTTTTTTATACAAATCTTTTTGTATTTCGGCTTCACTTCGGGTTGAAGTTCCCATTAAATAAGCTGCGGCTTCGGCATAGGCATGTGCTGTGGGTGTATAACCTGATGCTCTCAAATTAGCAATAGCTTGTTTTAACTTATAGCGTTGAGAACCCACAGTATTTACAGTACTTGAGAGTCCAAGTGGTGCTGCAGCTACTAAGATCTTGGCTCGTCTATCATTTAAAGAATAATGTCCCAAGCCTACTCGTACATCTGTCAAATTTGAATTATTACTTTCTAAAAAAGCATTCATCCCATTTTTTAGTCGTTCTAGTCGAGTCCCTATTTGACCTGCATCATTACCTCCCATTGATCCCGAAGTATCTAGCATCATCACAATGGTCTTCTTACCTGCTGTAGGTACAGCATAAATCTGTAAATCGCTAGCTTGCACGATAGAGGAAGCAACTAACATTGTTCCTGAAAATGCCCAAATAAATGCAGCACCATATTTTAAATGGTGAGTATATTTTTTGAGACCTGACTGCTGTCTTTGATTTTTCATGCTAATTATCTCCCCATTTATATTGGTGCATTCACCTGAACATAACGTGTTTTCAGGTCAATTTCCTGAACTTGCGTATTCACAGGAATACCATATTCGGTCAAACATTGAGCCATTGTTTTTTTCGTCCGTAAACCTGCATCTGTATTATCATTGATATAACCAACTTCACTTGCATTCCCAATACATTTAGCTTGTACAGTCGATATTTTTTCACGAGAATAATTTGGCAAGATAGCAGTTGATGTAATTCGAACACGACCTTCAACTTTACCTTGCTGCACATTGGAATCCTTACTAGCATCCGTACCCCGGTCTAAATCTGAACCCGGTGTTGCATCAGGGTTAGCCTCAGCTATATATTTCACTGCTACTTGTGTCACTACTGCTTCACGGGAACTACCAAAGTCTTTCTCTAAATCACAAAAACCACTTCTATTGGTTTCAGTTGTATCCACTGTTGCAGTTGTATCATCGTTAGCTGTGGCTGCAGGAGGAATTAACACCGTTACATCTAAAATACTTCCTGTTTGCATTGCCGAAGTAGGACGATAACAAAAGACATATTCTCTGTCGTGTCGTAGAGGATCAGCCTGATCATTTACCGCTTTTCCAACTACTCCCATAATAGAAATGATATTTTTATAGTTAGTCTGATTCAAAAAAAAGTTTGTAGGTGCATCACTTGTTTGTAAAAGCAATTGTCCAATTTGACTATTTGTTGCAATATTTAAAGATGTCATTGCTGTACGGATGGCAAGAACCCCGACTATGGTGATTACGAGTAACATCATTAAAACAACCACTAAGGTAGCACCACGTTGATGGTGTTGGAGTTGTTTTTTTCTCATTATTATTCCCCTAGACCATTTCTAAACGTTACAACTGTGCTATAAACTCGACGCGCGAACTTAGTAGTTTGGTCATTTACACTTACGCTGTCACTTTCACTTTGATTTAAAATATTAAATGTTTTAGTCAGGTCTATAGATTCATTACGCGTGTTATCCATAGAACGCACTAACACTGCCAGCTTCACAGAAACAATTCGTGGTGGAACTGTAGGAGTAGCAGCTGCTCTCGCATTTTTTGCTAATATCCTATATTGATTAATCGTGTAATAGGCCATGTTTCCTGCAGCATTTCGAGTGCCCAGCTGAACGGTAAAATGATCTACGCGTGGCATAATCAGCTCGCCAGCACCTCCAAAACCACTGATTGTTGAAGGTTGAGAATTGACACTCGCGGCAGTGGTAGCAGGTGTATTAGTATCACAAGCCAAACCATAATTTGTACCAGTTGTTGCTGTAGCAGGATCACGTCTTAGAAAATAGCGCTGAATAACATAATCACCTGCAAAAACCCTGTCACCTTCACAATTAAACATATCATTAGGTGCAACAAACTGAATGGTCAGTTGATCACTTGATTTATTCACATTAGATAAACCTTGCCATTCATTCGCAACCGAACTAATTGCCTCATCAGTGCCAACACTATGACTCAGCAAACCTTTAGAAATAAAAGGAGCTGCTGCAGGTATAGGAATATTAGCATTAGCAGTGGTGGCGTCTCGTGCTGTTAATACCACCCCCCCCCAAGGTGTCTGTTCATTTAAATTAGGGTTAGTGGTATTAATATAATTTGCCAGACGAATATCTCTAGCTACATAATCCAGACCAAATACACCACTATTTTGCAATTCTGCATTTGCATCCTGCATACGTGAGCCGAGTAGTCCACCTAAAAAAAGCTGAACAGCAGCAGCACTGATCAACAAACCTAGAATTATGGCCACCATCAACTCAACAAGCGTAAAACCTTTTTGTACTTTAATTCCTGAATAAGACAGAGTTTTCATTAATATGCCTCCATCATTAAGCAATCAGAGCCTGTTACATAAACCCCTGTATTTTCCATACATGCACTTACATTAGCCGCAGTATTGGTTGAACTAAGGGTTGTATTTCCCCACGCAATAAATAAACATTGCCGTTGTTGTGGGGCTGAACCCACTCCAGGACAATTATCCATAGTGATATTCATTCCAATTTCAAATGCAGATCTTGCCGCCATAAAAGCATCATATGTTGCCATTTGTGTAGGGGTACAAGCCGTAGTAGGGTTAAAGCACACAGTAGCAGGTACAGTTGGAGTAGCAGTAATATTGGTATAACCTCTAACTGCAGTTGGGTAATTATTTTGAGCTAGTGGGTTGGCCCGCATGTTTTCAGCAAGGCCTCTTAGAATCAGCATACCTTGCGAACGATTTAAAGCTTCACCTGAAGCATCCATCGCACGTAACTGTAATAGACTGTAGCCAAGTACACCAATTGCCAGTAATAAAAGCGCAACTAGTACTTCAATTAGCCCCACACCTTTTTGAGATTTATTCATTAACACGTCCCTGAAGTCTGACTAATATTTCCCAATCTTGTTACTGTTACCGTCCTCATGAATGGGGATTTACAGATACTGAATGTTGCTGCACTTGTTGCAATTCCAACTTCATTAAATAAAATTGCAGCAGAACTTGAAGATGAAACAATTATTTTTTTATCGACGGGCACAGAAATAACCCGAGTTTTCAAAACTTCTTCTTTTTGGTCGTCAGTTAACATTTCGACGGGTGGAGTACCTGTAGTCGTCGTATATTCAGGAATAGCCATAATTGCACATTCTTCTTTAGTGACATCACTATCAGCATTTGTTTTATTTAGGCATAGTGCTACTGTCGTTTTCATTGTTGCTGCTTGTGATTTCGCTTGATTAACAGCTACTATCAGCTCTCGTGTTGCTGCATTTATTTTTTGCCTCGCCACCAAATTACCAAAAGAAGGAAGCGCCCAAGTTGTAATAATTGCCAACACAGCTATCGTGATCATGAGTTCAATTAAGGTGAATCCTTGTTCTTCTCTTTGCATACTCCCCCCAAGGCAACAAAACTTTACCCTATTTAAAATAATATCGAACTTAATTACAAATTAAGCACATAAAAGGATAAAAGGCATAAAAAAACAGATAATTGCCAAAAAGCAATTATCTGTCAATTTTTTAAAATTTTCAGAATGTTAAATCATTCACACTTTAAGCTTGAGTTACAGGAATACGTAACTCTTTCGGCAAACTAAAGGTAATATTTTCTTCACGTCCCGAAAGTTCTTGCGGTGCTTTGGCACCCCAGTCCTGTAAACGCTGAATCACCTGCTTGATTAAAATTTCGGGTGCAGATGCACCAGCAGTCACCCCAATTTTGGTATTTTCATTAAACCAATTTTGTTCAAGCTGATCCGCATTATCGACTAAATAGGCATGTTTCCCCATACGCTCCGCCAGCTCACGCAACCGGTTTGAATTGGATGAATTAGGCGAACCCACCACCAAAACCACATCACATTGCGTTGCCAAGTCACGTACCGCATCTTGACGGTTTTGAGTGGCATAGCAGATATCATCCTTACGCGGCCCCTGAATGTGAGGGAATTTGCTACGCAAAGCATCAATGACTTTCGCCGTGTCATCAATGGACAAGGTAGTCTGAGTCACAAAAGCCACTTTTTCAGGATACTGTACTACTAAAGCAGCTACATCTTGTTCATCTTCCACCAAATAAATGTGGCCGCCATTTTTCTTGTCATATTGCCCCATGGTGCCTTCCACTTCCGGATGTCCTTCATGCCCAATCAAAATGGCTTCCGTTCCTTCACGCGCATATTTAGTCACTTCAATATGCACCTTGGTCACCAGCGGACAAGTGGCATCAAACACCTTTAAACCACGGCGTTCCGCTTCCTGTTGTACCGCTTTCGATACGCCATGCGCACTAAAGATCACGATATTGTCATCGGGAACCTCATCCAGTTCATCGACAAAAATTGCACCGCGCTGACGCAAATCATCTACCACAAACTTGTTATGCACAACTTCATGACGCACATAAATAGGTGGATTAAAGCATTCTAGTGCCCGATTGACGATCGCAATTGCTCGGTCGACACCTGCACAAAAACCACGTGGATTGGCCAATACAATTTCCATAAGATCCTCAATGTTCACCCGAAGTTGAGCGGAATAATTTGAAATAAATGCCAACAAAAAGACGCTTGGCTATTTTGTTTGCGGGTCGTCTACTCTAAAATAGAGAAGATATTTTATCATATCAGGAAAAATATCATGTCGGGTCTCTTGTTTGTCGTTTCTGCTGCATCCGGAACAGGCAAAACATCCCTCGTTAAAGCCCTGCTTGACCGTGTCACCAATCTACACGTTTCTGTCTCTCACACCACGCGTGGCCAACGTCCTGGCGAGCTCGACGGTGTGCATTATCACTTTTCAAAAAAAGAAGATTTTCTTGCTCTAGTTGAGCAAGGCGGTTTTATTGAATATGCAGAAGTGTTTGGCAATTATTACGGTACTGCTCAAGCAACTGTAAAACAACAACTTGCCAAGGGCCATGACGTTCTACTTGAAATTGATTGGCAAGGTGCAGAGCAAGTTCGCAAACTTTTTCCTGAATCACGTCAAATCTTTATTCTTCCACCCAGCCAGTTCGATTTGCGCCAACGCCTGTCCAATCGTGGTACCGACTCGGTTGAGGTGATTGAACGTCGCTTAGGCTGTGCAGTTGAAGACATGCAGCAATATAGCAATTTTGACTATGTCATTATTAATGATGACTTTAATAAGGCGCTGCATGATCTGGAATGCGTGATTATTGCCAATCGTCTAGTATTATCGCAGCAAGCAACCCGTCATCAGGAATTGATTGAAAAATTAATTACTCCTGTTGAACCGTGATTAAAACTTGAGTCTGCAGGCAAAGCATTTTATACTGCCCAGTCTGTTCAAATTTAATATTCAAACGAGAATTCTTATGGCACGCGTAACCGTTGAAGATTGTTTAGACCATGTAGACAACCGCTTTGAGCTTGTACTAGTGGCAAGCAAACGCGCGCGTCAATTGGCACGTCAAGGGATCGAACCTACTGTAGAATGGGATAACGATAAACCGACTGTAGTTTCTTTACGTGAAATTGCTGCCGGTCATGTATCTAAAGACATCTTGAAACAACGTGATCAAGACTATCAAGCTTCTAGCCTTGACCTGGCACTTTCTGCAAACAATCTGAATTTAGATGGCTTTTCTTTCCAATAAGAAAAAATATCTGAGAAAAAGCCTAGTTTTAACTAGGCTTTTTTTATTGCATAACTTTTATATTTGCCCAATAAACGTTATAACATAGGTATAAAGATACGTTATTTAAGAGGTATCTTTTTGCTTTTTTTAAATGAAAAAATTGACAAGTCATGCAATATGCTTTTCATTAAAGCTCTAGCGATTTAAATTGTAGAAACTGAAGTAGTAAAGGTGTTATATGCCAGGCCCACAGGTCAGCCAAGCCAAGCAACAGCTCAAAATTATTATCGATGCGTACTTAAGTGCAAGTGATGTCGAGCGCGTGCTTGTGGCCTGCGATTATGCTGATATTGCGCATGATGGCATCACCCGTAAAAGTGGCGAACCTTATATCCTGCATCCGATTGCAGTGAGTAGCATTCTTTCGCATATGCGTCTGGATGCCGAAACCTTAATGGCCGCCCTGCTGCATGATGTCATTGAAGATACCGATTTTAACAAGGAAGACATCGCTGAAAAATTTGGGCGTACGGTTGCAGAACTGGTCGATGGTGTCACCAAACTCAGCCATTCCAGTGATAAAGAATACAATAAAGCCGCATCCTTCCGTAAAATTCTGCAAGCTACCTTACAAGATCCACGTGTCATTATTATTAAACTGGCCGACCGTTATCACAACATGACCACCTTGGATTCATTGCGCCCAGATAAACGCATGCGTATTGCCCAGGAAACTTTTGATATATTTGTGCCCATGGCGCGCATTGTCGGCATGAATGAAATGGCCGACAACCTGGAACATCTGTGTTATCAGAATCTTGATCTGGATATGTTTAATAATGTTCAAGATGCCTTATTACAAACCAAGCCTAAACGTTGTGAATATCAGAGCATCTGGGAAAAGAACCTGACTGAACTGCTGCAACAGCACCAGATTACTGGCCGCATTAAAAAGAAAAATAACAATATTGAATTACTGCGTCACTTTGTGAAAAACGACATTGATTTACAGGAGCTGACTCATAGTCATGCTTTTGAAATTATTTTACAAAGCATTGCCGATTGTGACCGTCTGGCAGAAATCCTGCGTGAAAACTTCCAGATTTTGCATTATGAAGATCATATTCGTCGCCCATTACCGGGTGGCAACCAATCGTTGATGATGCGCTTAAAAGGTGAAAAAACCACACTATCATTGACCATCCAAACCGAGTTAATGCGTAGGGCAGCCCGTTTTGGCGTGGTACTGGGTGAAAATGCGCCGCAAGCCTGCCGCTCAGCCATTCAGGCCTCTATGCAGAACCTGAATGTACTGATTGATGGTGCCTGTGCCAAAACCACCTTTAGCGACTTGTTAGATTATTTACACCAGGAAAAAATCTGGGTGTATACCCCGCATGGCAATTTGCACGAACTCCCTCAAGGTGCTACAGCAGTCGATTTTGCTTATTCAGCCAGCCTGTTTTTAGGCAATCACGCTGTCGGAGCAAAAATAAACGGAGAAACCCGTCCTCTTTCAACACCACTTATTAGTGGGCAAGTGATTGAGATTATTACCGATGTTCTGGCGACACCAAATCCAGACTGGCTAAGCTTCATCAACACCCAAAAAGCCCGCCGCGCCTTGCAAAATATTTTGCGTGATCAGGACATTGAAGAACAGCAATTAGTCGGCCAGCAGGCACTCAACCGTGCCCTTAAACTGTTTAATCGATCAGTAAAAGACTTAACTGAAGCAGATTGGCAGGATATCCTGCAATGGCGTCATATTGAGTCCAAAGAACAGTTATTTGAGCAGATTGCTGTGGGCGATTTGCTTCCACAACTGGTTGCCAATCATCTTTTTGCACAAGGTCAAAGCCTGGAACCACAATCATCAACCCGCCTGATTCAAGGGACGGAAGGTATTGATGTCAAATATGCGCATTGTTGCAACCCGGTACTCGGTGATCCAATCCAGGGACACCTCTCACGCCGTGGCTTAATTGTGCATCGTGCTCGCTGTCATAATCTTTTGCATGAACAGCATCAGCATCCAGAAAATATTATGCCGTTGCACTGGACCGCTGAAGATATCAATGACATTAGTTTCACTGCTTATTTAAGTATTGATATGCTGATGAATGATGAACAAATTTCTGACCTGATTTATCAGTGCCGTAAAGAAAAAACCGGTGTAGAAATGGTTCATGCCCATGAAGGGAAAACCTACGTCCACATTGTGGTGCATAACCGCAAACAAATTGCTCAAATTATTCGCGATTTACGCATGCACTTTGGTTTTCCACGCATAACCCGTTTAGCCCAGCCAATCAACATTGCCGAAGCATCTAAAGCAAGTTAATTCAATCATATGCAACTTTTTTGCCTGATATACGCTATGATGTATGAAGATGATATAAGGAGAAATCAATGTCACGCCAAGTAATCCATACTGAAAATGCACCTGCAGCTATTGGTACATATTCTCAAGCGATTTTAGTTGAAAATACTCTGTACCTTTCAGGTCAAATTGGTTTAGATCCTTATAGTATGGAATTGGTGGAAGGTATTGAAGCTCAAATTCGCCGTGTATTTGATAATTTAAAAGCGGTCTGTGAAGCAGCTGGTGGCTCATTGGCAGATATCGCCAAACTGAATATTTTTCTGACTGATCTTTCACACTTCCAATTGGTGAATCAAATTATGGGTGAATATTTTGCCCAGCCTTATCCAGCACGTGCAGCCCTAGGGGTCGCAAGCTTGCCTAAAGATGCCTTAGTGGAAATGGATGGCATCGTGATTATTAATAAATAATTTTCAATTAGTTAGAAAATTGCACAAAATACCACCGATAAGGTGGTATTTTTTTATTCAAAAACTCAATCATAATAAATGATATTTCAAATGAATGTCATTGACAAACGATAATAATTATCAATAATATCACTTATCCCATTTCACTATTTAGTGTGGCTAGTTCAAATGTACGTGTGCTTATGTCGTGGTATTACCGATCAAGATATTAAAGATGCAGTCGCAAATGGCGCAGAAAGCTATCGTGAAATTCGCGACCTACTTGATTTAGGTACCTGCTGTGGCCGTTGTGCACCAGAAGCACGTGCCATCATTAGCGAAGAGCTTTCAGAAATTGCAGCCCGTATATCGGTAGCGGCTTAAATCCGATAATCTTAATGATAAATTTAATGGTCAGAAGATCATTTCTCCTCTCCCGCTTATGACTCTAGGCGGGTTTTTTATACACCCTGTCTAGCTTGCAGCCTTTTATGGTTCTTGATTGCGATTTTCATTTGCTGTTCAATAAACCACTCGCCATTGTTTTGCTTCTTGTTTAAGATAATTGCAATAATAATTTTTTTGATTGCCTGACCCTTTGTGAAGGCAAAAATTGTTGATGGAGAACTTACAATGAAAGGCAATCGTGACGTCATTAATCAGCTAAACCAGGTGCTTTACCATCAGTTGACTGCCATTAACCAGTATTTCCTGCACTCACGTATGTTCAATGACTGGGGAATTGAAAAGCTGGGTTCAGCAGAATACAAAGAATCGATTCAGCAAATGAAAGATGCCGATAAAATTATTGAACGTATTTTATTCCTGGAAGGCCTGCCTAACTTACAAAATCTAGGTAAGTTGTACATCGGTCAGCATACTATTGAAGTACTGAATTGCGATGTGCGTAAAGTCAACGAAAATATTGAAGCCCTGCAAAAAGCGGTCAGCCTGGCTGAACAGGAAATGGATTATGTGACTCGCGATCTTGTCCAGGAAATTCTAGAAAAAGAAGAAGAATATCTGGACTGGACCACCACCCAGCTTGATCTAGTCGAGAAAGTCGGTATCAAAAACTATATTCAAAGCCAGATTTAAGTTTAAAAAGCCAGTCGATTGACTGGCTTTTTTAGTTGTTAGATTCGCTTTTTGACCGTCTTATTTTTTGGCTACGGGTTGGGCCAATGATGCGTAGTCCAGATCGACTTTACGTAATTTTTTTAACAACCGGAGCTGATGTCTAGCTTCCTGCTCATAGCCATTAAAAGCCAGTATTTTGGCATACTTGAGCAGATCATAGGCGGTCGGATAATTGAGCACCATCTCCCTAATTTCTTCAAGTTGCTGTGTACTCACCTTGCTATAGGGATTCATACGAATCCAGTCAATACGCCGGTTAAACTCTTCCAGCAAATAAATCTGATCCTGATTGGTGATTTTTTCCGGTGTTTTTTCGTATCGCAGCGTTTGATTGAGCTTAGGTACAAGAACTGAATAATCTCGCACAATTAGAAGCAGCAGCAAGAAAGATAGACTATAAGCCACCCGCATATAATTAGGAGAAAGGGTCAGGATTTTGGTATCCGCCTGTTGCGACTGAATCAAGCCAATGATAAAACCTACCGGGAGCAGGAAATAGGCATAGTACTGAGGGAATTCCAGCATTGAATGAATCAACACTGCGCCAACCATCAAAATCCCGATTACCGATTCTACCGAATTGACCCGTTTATTCAGCTGATAACCCCAATAGCCAAAGTAGGCCAGAAAAGGAAGTCCGATAATAAGGCCGTTCCACAGGATAAAATCGAGAATAAAATTATGTGCGCTACGAATCCACACCGGTCCCTGAAAATGATCACTGACCAAGGTATAAGCGACACTGGTCTGATTCCAGCCATAACCCAACCATGGACGGTCAGCAATCGCATGCAGCATCTGTTGCCAAATGGCTAAGCGCGACATATCCCCTGTTGCTCGCTGTACCACATCACGGCTTTGAATAATATGTGCATCTGTGGCTTGAGCAAGAAGTTGGCTCAGTATGGGTGCTACAACAATCAATCCGACAAATACACCCAACCAACTGATTGTCCAATACCATTTAAGCCGAATAAAGCCACGATATTGTTGATAAGCCAAGTAGACTAAAATACATAAGCAAGCCACCCAAGAAGTTCGTGACTGACTTAAGGCAACACCTATTAATATAGGCAATGCACAAGCGACTAACCATTTGGTTTGTACCTTTTTCTTTTCATAGAGATACAAACACGCCATTAATGACATCATCAAAAAAGTTGCCATATTATTGGGTTGGGCAAAATTTGCGTAGGGGCGTGTATTACCTTGTATATTGATCATGCCGGGCAAATGGGCATCTAAATTTGTCCATTGGCATATGGCGATACCAGCCGTTGCTGTACCTGCCATTAAAACTACACAACTAAGCCCAGTAAAAATGCGTTCACGGTCTGGTTTTTCAACCGATAAGTTATAACCAATCACCATACTCAGCCAAAATCCAAAGACAAAGAGTGTACTGGTCAAAGCTTTATCAAAGAAAAAGAGCTCACCTGCCCCATATTGAACCAAAGGGATAGCCGCGAGAAGCAATAATGGCAAACCGATCACCGGTAATTTAATTTTGTCTTTTAAATAAATGGCAGCGAGTACAAAAAGCGATAAAAAGGCAAAAAGTTCACCAGTATAGGTAACCCATGGCCTATAGTGGATAGGCAGAAGCCAAGCCAGTGAGATGAGAACACTAGCTAAGAGGAGTAGAAGGAATTTCATAACAACATGCACAAAAGTGAGCTTCTCATATGATAAAGAAAAATAACTATAAAAAAAAAGAATATAAATATTATTCAAATAGAAAAATTTTGGTTATTTAAATATAATAGATAATAATATTATTTTTCATATCAATATGAATAAGAAAAAAATTTTAATTGTAACTCGTAACCTGCCTCCACTCATTGGAGGGATGGAACGCCTTAACTGGCATATAGCAGATGAGTTAAGCCATGAAAATGAAATTTTATTATTAAGCCATAAGGACGCTCAAAATACAGCACCTCAAAATTGTAATTTCTATGGCGTTAGACTCAATCCTTTACCCTTATTCTTAATTACTGCATTTATTAAAACATTTCTAATTTGTGTTGTTAAAAAGCCGGATATTCTTTTTGCTGGCAGTGGCTTAACCGCTCCTATTACTGTTTTGTTGGCAAAAATATTTCGAATAAAGAGCATTGTTTATATTCATGGATTAGATATTGCGACCAATCACTGGCTATACAATACCATATGGATCCCCATGATACGTGCTGCAGACCGTATTATTGCCAACAGCACACCTACCCAAGACATTTGTTTAAGAAAAGGCATTCCAACTGAAAAAATTTGTATTATTTATCCAGGTGTCACCTATCCCCCCTTACCTCAAGATAATGAAATTATTGAGTCTATTCGGGAAAAATATCATTTACATGACAAAAAAATCCTGATTTCGGTAGGTCGTTTGACACAGCGTAAAGGTTTAAATGAATTTGTTGCTTTAGCATTACCTAACATTATTAAAAATATACCTAATACCGTGTTGGTTGTTATTGGGGATACTCCAAGCCAATCGCTCAATAAAAATCTACAAAGTAAAGAACTTATTCTCGAAACTGCAGCCAAACATGATATTGCTGGGCATATTTTGTTTGTAGGCAACATCAGTGAGGATTATGTTTTATCCTCATGGTATTACCTTGCTGATATACATGTATTTCCAGTCAAACATATCCCGGATGACCCAGAGGGCTTTGGTATGGTCGCCATAGAAGCTGCTGCTCATGGTACACCTACCGTTGCCTTTGCTACAGGTGGAATTGTCGATGCTGTACAAAATAATGAATCTGGTTATTTAGTAGAAAAAAATGATTATACGAGCTTTACACAAGCTACTATAAAAGCTTTACACAGAGATGAACAAAATTGGCGAAGAAATTGTTGCGATTTTTCCGCGCAATTTGCTTGGTCTAAGTTCGAAAAAAAATTAATTAAAGTATTAATAGGAATCTAATCGTGACAAAGAAGAAAATATCAGATATAGATTTTACAAACTTAGCCACAATTACCATCACATTTAATCCTAATATTGGAGATTTATTATCACAGCTTTATATACTTCCAGAATCCAGTATTAAAGTAATTGTTGATAATGCTTCAACAATTCAACACTGGGATGAAATTCAATTATTATCCCATCAATTCAGAAATATTTATCTAATACGAAGTAAAGTCAATCTCGGTCTAGCAACAGCTATCAATCGTGGAGCTGAATTTATATCTAATCTAGTGGATTCTCCCGAATTTATACTTTTATTAGACCAAGATAGTATACCGCAACATAAAAGTATTGAAAAATTACTTATGGCCTTTAAAAATTTACAAAAAAATGGTCATCCTGTCGGCTGTGTAGGCCCCTTGTTAACAGATCTCACAACTGGCTTAACGCATGGTTTTCATCAATCTAGTAAGTTTCGCTGGACTCGTGTATATCCAACACAAGAATCCATTACGCCCATAAAATGTTCTAGTCTTAATGGTAGTGGTACATTGATGTCTTTAGAGTTATTTCAAAAATTAGGAGGTTTAGACGAGCAGTTCTTCATTGACCATGTAGATACTGAATGGTCCTTTCGAATAATCTCTAATGGTTATCAACTTTGGGGCATTCCGAACTCAATTTTCGGTCATAGCATGGGAGAAACAAGCAAACGTTTTTGGTTATTTGGCTGGAGAGTCTGGCCAGTACGCTCGCCTCAGCGCCATTATTATCTGTATAAAAATGCAATTATATTGATGCAGCGCCCTTATATACCTAAAGTCTGGAAAATTTGGGCAATAATGAAATTAGCTTTAACAACTACTATAGTAGTACTTATAGACTCATCACGTATACAACAAATAAAAAATATGTGGAAAGGAATAAGGACAGGATTACGCAATAAAAATTAAATATAGAACTAACCAAATATCAACAATTTACTATTATTTGAAAAATAAAATACTATTATAACCCGAATCGCAGATAAGCAATTAACTTGAAAAACAGAAGGACTAGAGCCATCAGTTGAGTTACCACACAAAA
>NZ_JBBEUE010000010.1:0-119459 GCF_037402435.1 Acinetobacter sp. NS-4
ATTGAGATCAAACAGTAAGAGATCGAATAAGGAATTTGATAAATATCTATATAAATTTAGACATTTAGTTGAAAATGCTTTTGCGAGATTAAAACATTTCCGTGCTATTGCAACTCGATTCGATAAACTAGCACGCAATTATAAATCTATGATCCGTATAGCCTGCATATTTATTTGGTGCAAAGCCAAATGAGGACACGCCCTAATGGTAGTGGGTATCTAAAAATCGGATTGCATTATAGCTATTTTTATAATTATCTACTTTAAATAACTAAGAGTAAAAAATAGATATAAACTTATTATATCTGATAGCTCATTATTAATAGATAGAATTTTAATTTAATGAATGTTCACCTTATATATTTTATAAATATTTACATGAATTATTATATCTAAAAAGTAGATCTATTTATAATGTCATGATCATTAAATATTACATACTATATTAAAGTAAGTACGATAGATTACAGTTGGTAAAAGCTTCGAATTAAATAAAAACAAATATAAAAAAATAAATTTTTCTAACCATTTTTTATAAAAATTATTTATATATGCTTAATTTTTCTTTAAATATTTATTTTTAAATTAATTTATTTGTTACTAGGAGTCTGGAGTAGATATTTTTATGCCTAAAGGGAAGTGGTGATGTATGAAAAAGAAAGAAAAAATGACGACAAATTCACATATTTGCTAAATAATTAGCATTAATTTATAAACTTTTGTAAATTAAGTAACTTTATTTATTTTCTATGTAAAGAAATGTATTTAAAAAAATATAATAAAATTAATAACTTAAAAATTTAACGTGTGCTTTTAATTTTTTTTTCTACATAATTGGAAACATTTAAAAATTGTATCATTTTATTTTGCGTTATAAGCCTTTATAAATATAGTGTTAAGCTTAGATGGTGAATTAAAAAAACAACAAAATAAAAATATATTGTGAATAATAAAGCTTTTGTATTTTTTTGGAATAAAGATAATAAGATAGGTCAACGGTTACGTAACCTTACTCATAATAAAAAGAGTTACAGCGTAATTGTTAAAATAACTACATATACATATTCTTTTTAAAAAAAGAAATGGAGAAAATCATGAATAAAATGACACAAGCTGCTTTAGCGGCATTAGTACTCGGTGTATGTGCAACAGGTGCTTATGCGGAAGATGATTTGGCACGAGGTATACCAACTCCACCACCTCCATCAAGTTGTGATACAGATTGTAGTGGTAAAATTGATATTAAACTTAAAGTTGAACCACATTGTGAACTACAGGTACTTACTCCTACCTTAACTTTACAAGATAAAGTAGGTGGTGATACTGCAACAGGTAGTTTCCGTGTGGGGGCAAATGCACTGTTTAAAATTGGTTTAACAACTGCAAATGGTTCTAATCTTAAAATGGGTAGTAATACAATTCCTATTTCAATTACCACTAAACGTAATGGCACAACAACTATTCCTTTGAATGCTACAACAGGATCTCAACCATTTACACCAGGTGGTTGGACTCCATATAGTGTTACCGTTGTAAGTCCGCAAGTTGGGGTATCTAAACCAGTAGGTACTTATACTGAAGAATTACGAATTGCTGTTTCATTCTAATTTTTAATTATAATCAAAGAAGTTAGGTTTACTTTTTAGTGATCCTAACTTTCCTATAAAAATATCAAGATTCCAAAATAAAAAAATTAATTGGTAGGGGAAGAATGAATAAGTTATTTTCGATGTTCACTATTTCTATAGTATTGGCATGTTCACAGACAATTTATGCAGGACTAAAAATTACGCCTATTCAGCTGTATATTTCGGATATTAAAAAACAGCGTAGTGCTACCGTTACATTGGATTATAAAGAATCTGATCAGCCTAAAATATTTGAAGTTTCTGCTGTGAAATGGGCGCAAAATGCAGAAGGGGAGGATGTTTTGGAACCTGATACTTCTGTGGTAATCAATCCTAAAAACTTTGTATTACAGCCCAATAGTAAGCAGATTGTTCGAGTGGGTTTTACTCAAATGCAACCCCCAAAAAAAGAAGAAACTTGGCGAATCATTTTTAATGAAATTGCCCCCACTGTAAAAGAATCTAAGGTCAATTTTCTATTTAATATTTCTATGCCCCTCTTCGTTGGGATACAAGAAAAGGTTAAACTAAATTTTAATCCAATATACAACGGATCACAGCTTTCATTAAATGTGAAAAATGATACGAATACGCATGTCCAAATTAAAAAAATAACCATTCTTGACGACAATAAAAAAGAAATTGCAGTAACGACAGACATGAAATATTTACTTAATAATCAGCAACAAAATTTTAATTTTGGTGAGATTAAGTTGGGGGATTTTCATAAATATAAATTAATCATTGAAACAGATAGAAGTGAATTGCCGATGGAATTTAATTTGTCAGGGTGATGGATTATGCAAAAAATTATATTGTTTTTGCCATGCATATTTTTAAATATAGTGCTGCCTGTTCAACAGGTAAATGCGGAGGAGAGCAATGTTGTCTTTAGTAGTGTCTGGTTAAATGGTATAGATAAAAATTTAGAAACACTTATATTTGAAGAAGATAAAAAAATATACATAGAATGCCAAGCTTTAAATACTTTGGAATTGAGGGGTGAATTTTTTCCTAAACATCTAATAAAACAAGATTTTTGTTTAATTTCAATGAATCCAGTTCTTGCTGAAATAGATCCACATGTACAGTCTGTGAAAATAACGGTACCCGCTGAATACTTTCAGGTCAAAAAAATAAACCAAGAACAATTAATTATGCCTGACAGGGCGGCTTTTGGTGCGTTTCTAAATTATGATCTGTTTTATGGGCAGACTTCACAAGATGAAAATTTTAATTCATTAGCAGAATTAGGTGTGTTTAAAGATTATTGGCTGTTTCAAAATTCTATACTTGTACGAGGCTTAGATGAGAATAAAGAAGAACCAACTCTTGCACTAGAAGAAGTAAAGGAAGAAAAAGTAGTTCGTCTAAGATCAGCTTTTGATCTAGATTTTCCTGATAAGTTTTTAAGTTTAACAATTGGTGATACCACCACTATATCCAACCCTTTTGTTAATTCAGTACGTTATGGGGGTGTAAGCTTTGGCACAAATTTTACAGCTCGGCCTGATTATATTTATTGGAATATGCCGACTTTAAAAGGAAGTGCTGTTTTACCCTCAACAGTTGATTTGTATATTAATGGTGTAAGTATTTCTCAACAGAGAATTACTCCGGGGAGTTATACTTTACAACCTGGAGCATTGATTCAGCAATCTGGAGATGCTCAGGTCATTGTTGAAGATATTTTGGGGAATAAAACTGTTCAAAGTTTTCCTGTATATATAAATAACAAATTGCTTAAACCCAAGTTAAATGAATATAATATTTCGTTAGGTAAAATTAGATATAATTATGATCTTCAAAGTAATGATTATAGGGAATTTTTTTCTAATGTTTATTTTAGACGAGGTATAGGTAACTTAACGACATTGGGCTTGAATGCTGCATATAGTGAAGAAGTAAAAAACTTAGGTTTATTATGGACTCAAGCAATTAGTAAATATGCATTATTAGATACATTTATTGCGGGAAGTGATAGTAATAATGGGTCTGGTTATTCAGTTGGTGGTTCGATTAGTCGAAACCTAAATAATATTTATTTAGGTTTTAGTGGGCAGTATTCTACTAATAATTATAAAACTTTGGGTTATGATAATGAAGTTCTTATTCCAAAATATGATTATATTTTTTATTTCAGTATGTATGATTTACCAATAATAAATAATTTTAATTTAAATTATTTGGAACGAAGTTATTATGAAGGTAATAATTTTAATATTTCGGATAGCCGTATATTAAATATTGGTATTTCTAGAATGCTACACCCAAATCTTTCATTAAGTGTTTCATGTTTTAAAGAATTTAAAGGTGAACAAGATTCTGGTGGATATTTATCTTTAAATTATAGTCTAGGGAATAATAAGAATGCTTATTTTTCACACTCAACTGATAATGAAACAAGGGTACAATTTGTTAAAGCATCACCAGCACAAACTGGATTTGATTATGTTTTGGGTGCAAATCAGCGTCGTGGAAATTTAGCTTATCAAGCTTCTGGTTTATTGAAATCAAGTGTCGGCGATTTACGTGTTCAGTTGGATCAATCTGATGAGTATGAAAACAATCAGGTGATTTATCGTGGGGCTATTGTTTGGTTAGGCGGGAAAGTGGCATTAACAAAATCTGTAGATAATGCATTTGCTTTAGTTAAAGTTGAAGATTCTCCAGAGATTGATGTTACAAGGTCATTATCGCCTGTAGGCAGCACCAATAAAAATGGTTATTTGTTTGTACATAATATTATTCCTTATATTCCTTATGATATTTCATTCGATCAAAATCAGTTAGCAATTGAAGATGCGTTTGATTATTCGAGTCAAAAAATGATTGGCTTAAATCAACGAGGTTATATTCTAAATTTTCCTGTATATCACACCCAACAAGTGGTTTTGCGTTTATTAGATAAAAGCAATCAACTTATGCCTCGTACAAGCGAAGTTTATATCAATGATGAAGACAGTCAGTACTTCCCAGTAGATGCTCAGGGTAGAGTGTATTTATATGGATTAAAACCGAATAAATATAGGTTGTTAGCTAAAACCAAGGGCGGTCAGACATGTCAGGGTGTTTTTGAAGTGTCAAATCAAAACCAAAAAGCGGTAGAGCAGTCCGTTATGGATGTAATTTGTCGCTAGAGAGGGTATTACAATGAAAAAAATTATAATAGTGACTTTATTGTATGCAAATAGTGCTTTAGTGAATGCGGGACAATGTTATTTAAATGCTATATCTGAACCCGTAATGCATTTGGCAGATTATTATCATAGTTTTGCTGCAACTTCTTTTAGAGTTTTTTGCGACCAATCTTATGCAATCAAATTTAGCAGTCAAAATTTGCGTAGTTCGGATGGTTCAAGTTATGTATCGAATGGTGCTTATCGCTTAAAAACTAGAATGAGTATTTCGGGTCCGGTAAGAAATCAATGGAATGTTCCTCTGTCCCAATCTAAAAATTCAAAAGATAGTAAATATGTCATTGCGGTACGATTGGAAGAACAGCCTTCTATGCGTACCCCAGTTGGTATATATAGCGATGTAATATACGTAAACCTATCATTTTAATTATACTTTGTATGCCAGTGAAAGCTTGTCTGTAATTAAAAATAGAACTAAAAAGAGCTGCTTAAAATAGTTGGGTTTAGAGGTGGTGGTCTGTCTTTATTGATTGTTAGGGTTATACATTGTTTCAATAAACGGTCATCTAAAGATCATCAAACTGAAAGAAATAACATCTATGCTAAATCTAAAATAACGATATAGGTGTTGTATGGCAACTTTGTATGCGACCAGCCTGCTAAAACAACAAAATTTTCCAGAAAATTTCCAATTTTATTTTAAAAAAAATAAGCAAGACCGCATTTGTAATGATATCGCAATACTCAATGATTTAATTCGCCCGCGGCTGAAAATTGCGATTGTGACAGAAACCTGGCCGCCAGAAATTAATGGGGTAGCACTTTCCTTATTACAGTTGTGTAAAGGGCTACAAAAGCAAGGACATAAAATTTTACTGATTCGACCAGAACAAAAGCTGACTTGTGGTGAATTTTTGCCCAACCGGGAGTGTTTAGTCAAAGCTCAAGCTATTCCCCGATATCCAAGTCTGCAATTTGGCTGGCCACAGTTTTTAAAAGTCGCCAATGCATTGGATCAATTTGCACCTAATGTGGTGCATATTGTTACAGAAGGTCCTTTGGGTTTAAGTGTTTTACAGACTGCAAAAAACAAGGGAATACCTGTTTCAAGTGGTTTCCATTCACCTTTTCAAGAATTTAGCCGTTACTTCGATTTGGCCTTTTTAATTAAGCCGATTCAGCGTTATTTACGTTGGTTTCATAACAATACACAACTGACCTGTATTCCCAGCAAAGATACGGAATATATTTTAAGAGAATTTGGCATTCATTGCCCTTTGGAGGTGGTGGGGCGTGGTGTAGATGTGATGTGTTTTTCTCCACACCATTACTCAGAGGTTTTGCGTCAACAATGGCAGGCCACATCTAGCACTCAGGTCTTGCTGTATGTGGGACGGTTATCTCCTGAAAAGGAAATTGAGGTTCTGATTCAAGCCTATGTCGCAATGAAGAAAAATACCCAGCAGGATATCAAGCTGGTCATTGTGGGTGAGGGACCAGGTCGTGCGCGATTAGAGCTGCTGTGCCAAGGTCATGATGTTATTTTTACCGGAAATCTATCGGGTTTAAAACTGGCTCAAGCCTATGCAAGTGCAAATGTTTTTGTGTTTGCCAGTCAGGTTGAAACCTTTGGCAATGTGGTGCTGGAGGCAATGGCCAGTGGTTTGCCCGTCATTGCCTATAATTATGCCAGTGCACATTTACATGTCAAACATGGTGAGACAGGCTGGTTAAGCTCATTGGGAGATGTAACAGGTTTTATTCAGTCAATTTATCAGTTGCCGAGTAACCAGCAATTGAAATATATGGGGCTAGACGCCCGAAAAGCTGTGCAGCATATAGGCTGGCAATACCCGGTACAACAGTTTGAGCAAGCATTGTATCGGGTAGCAATGGAGATGGAAATGACATCCTAAATTTTAAGCAGCAGCTTAAAGGAGCATCATCATGAATTTTAAAAAAGCAAAAATAACGATGTTGGATCTGGATTTAAAAGGTTGTTTGTATCTGAATCATTTTTCACATTCACAAGCCGTGGCCTACTTTTTTAAAATGATCAGCCGTTTTGGCAATGGTTTATTCTGGTTAATTATGCTGGCCAGCCTCTGGATGCTGGAAGGGGTATTTTATCTGGTGCAGTTAGTGTATCTGCTGCTTAGCGGATCTGTAGGCACGCTTATTTATAAAATCTTAAAGCAAAAAACCGTACGCCCTCGACCCTATCAGGTGCATCAGGTGATTCGAATGCAAGAACAACCGCTCGACCATTTTAGTTTTCCCTCTGGTCATACCTTGCATGCCGTCATGGCAAGTGCTGTCCTGGGCCATATTCAGCCAATGCTACTGATTCTGATGCTGCCTTTTACCATTCTGGTGGCAATTTCACGGATGGTATTAGGTCTGCATTATCCTAGTGATGTCGTGGTGGGCGCATTGATTGGTGCAGTGGTTGCCAGTGGAATTATTGTGAGTGCGCCTTTTTTTAATATCATGTTATAAAAATACGTGCCGATAAATCAGGAAATTCACGCGGTTTTTCTAAAATTTGCTAAAGTACCGCAACTGATTTGAATATATTAGGAATAGCTATGGGTTTGCGTTGGACAGATACTATTGATATTGCGATTGAGCTTTCTGAAGCACATCCAGATGTGGATCCACAATGGATTCGTTTTACCGATTTACATGCCTGGGTTTGTGCGTTACCAGACTTTAGTGATGATCCGACTAAATCTACCGAGGGTTTGCTGGAAGGGATTCAAATGGCCTGGATTGACGAAGCACGTTAAGCACTCATCTTAAAAAAGTATTTTTTTACAGATGAAAAGCAGAAAAATACGCATTATCTCGGTATAATGCGGCAAATTTTCATGTCAACAATTGACTTAAGGAGCCTATCATGGCTATCGAACGTACTTTATCTATCGTAAAACCAGACGCAGTTGCTAAAAACCACATCGGCGACATCTTTGCTCGTTTCGAAAAAGCTGGTCTTAAAATCGTTGCAACTAAAATGAAACACTTGACTCAAGCTGAAGCTGAAGGCTTCTATGCTGAGCACAAAGAACGTGGTTTCTTTGCTGACCTGGTTGCATTCATGACTTCTGGTCCAGTTGTTGTTTCAGTTCTTGAAGGCGAAAACGCAGTTCTTGCTCACCGTGACATCCTTGGCGCGACTAACCCTAAAGAAGCTGCTCCTGGTACTATCCGTGCAGATTTCGCTGTAAGCATCGACGAAAACGCTGCTCACGGTTCTGACTCTGTAGCATCTGCTGACCGTGAAGTTAACTACTTCTTCGCTCAAACTGAGATTGCTCCACGTACTCGTTAATTCGCAGTATTCAAGCCAGATAAGTGTTATTATACTTATCTGGTTTTTTTATTCCCTGAATAATTCTTTGCTCACATATTGAGCTTCTCCTTTCATCTTTAGACATGGTTTAGGTAATACACATGAGTACTGAAGCAGTCGCTGTATCAGCAGTTTCTGAGGCACAGCAACACACTCCATCCGCTCCAGCACAGCAAAAGGCTGTCGAGAAAGTGAACTTACTTGGCATGTCGCGTCCGCAAATGGAAAAATTCTTCGAAGATATGGGTGAGAAGAAGTTCCGTGCAGGGCAGGTGATGAAATGGATTCACCAATTTTTCGTGACTGATTTTGCCGAGATGACCAATATCTCGGGCAAACTGCGTGAAAAACTGGAAAAGATTTGTGAAATTAAAGCGCCCGAAGTGGTGCATAAAAATTATTCTAAAGATGGTACCCGTAAATGGGTATTCCGTGTTGGCGATGGTGATGGCTCATTAGTCGAAACCGTATTGATTCCTGCTGAACACCGTAGCGGCTTACGTCGAACCTTGTGTATTTCTTCACAAGTCGGTTGTGCGCTCGATTGTTCATTCTGTTCAACCGGTAAACAAGGTTTCCAGCGTGATTTAAGTCAGGCTGAAATTATTGGTCAGTTATGGATGGCAAACTTCTCTTATATGGAAGATGTGCCAGTGGCAGATCGTGAACGTTCAGTCACTAACGTCGTGATGATGGGCATGGGCGAACCGCTGTTAAACTATGATGCAGTGTTAAATTCAATGCGCATTATGCTGGATGATTTTGCATACGGCATGTCAAAACGCCGCGTGACTTTGTCGACTTCAGGTGTGGTACCGAAAATCGATCAAATGGTGAAAGACATTGATGTGGCTTTGGCGATTTCATTGCATGCGCCAAACGATGAGCTGCGCAACGAACTTGTGCCAATCAATAAAAAATATCCGTTAGAACAATTGATTGCGGCTTGTCAGCGTTATATCGCCAAAGACGGTAACGAAAGTTCGCGTAAGCATGTGACTATTGAATATGTAATGTTAGATGGGGTGAATGATCATCCTGAACATGCACAACAAATGATTAAGCTGCTTAAAAACTTGCCTAGCAAAATCAATTTGATTCCATTTAACCCGTTCCCGCATGCGCCATACGGGCGTTCAAGTCGTAACCGGATTATTTCTTTCCAAAAAACTTTGTCTGATGCCGGTTTTGTGTGTACGATTCGTCAGACACGTGGCGATGATATTGATGCTGCGTGCGGACAGTTAGTGGGTCAAGTTGCTGACCGTACCCGTCGTGCGGAACAGTGGAAAAAGAAAGTCGCGCAGCAAAATGAGATTCTGCGCACTCAAGGATAATAAAAGGGGATGCCAATTGAGAAAGCCCGCATATAAATTAGCTTTTATTACAACAATTTGTATGTCTGCTATTTTTGTTACTGCGTGTCAAACACCAGCAACAATAGGAAAAAAAGATCCTGAAAAGGCAGTGAAAGTTCGCACTCAATTGGCGGCAGAATATATTAAATCGGGTGACCTGGATTCAGCAAAACGTGCTTTGGATCAGGCACTTGAAGTGGATTCGCGTGATTCAACGGCAAATATGATGATGGGCGTTTTACTGCAGCAAGAAGGCAGTAAAATCAGCATGGATAAGGCTGAATCATATTTTAAGCGGGCGATTTCTGCTGACCCGAAAAATGCACAAGCGCGTAACAACTACGGTACTTATTTGTATCAAATTGAGCGTTATAATGATGCGCTTCAGCAGCTCAATGTGGCAGGCGCTACATTAGGCTATGATCAACGCTACAGAGCATTGGAAAATGCAGGACGAATTTACTTAAAACTTGGTGATGTATCGAATGCTGAAAAAACATTCAAACAGGCCCTGCAAGTCAATCGTGACTCTTATGTTTCAATGTTAGAGTTGTCAGAAATTTTTTATGCAAAACAGCAGACCGCCGCTGCAACACAATTGTATGAACAGTTTGTGCGTAGTGTCGGTCAAAAGAATCAAGGTGCACGTGCGCTTTGGATTGGTATCCGAATTGCACGGGCAAATAGTGACACAATGGGAACGCAGGTTTTAGTTAACCAGTTGCGTGCACTGTTCCCTGAAAGTCCGGAATACCAACGTTATCTGCAATTACAGTACAGTACTGAGGCCGTATGGAAGTAAATCCTAATTCACCGCAATCGAATGGTTCAAGCGTAGTACCCACTGCATTAGGAAATGTTCAGCGTCCAGGCGAGTACTTACGTCAAGTTCGAATTGCACAAAAGCGTGAATTAAGTGAAGTTGTCAAAGATTTAAACATCCCTGTAAAAACTTTGACAGCTTTAGAGCAAGATGATTATAAGGCTTTGCCAGAAGCGACCTTTATCAAGGGCTATTATCGCACCTATGCGAAATACCTGAAGGTGGATGCAAGTTCTATTATTCAACGTTTTGATGAGATCTATCAAAATGATACCGGATTGTTACCCAATCATGCCTTAAACAATTCACCGATTAAAATCATGGGCAAGCTGCCTGGTTCTAAGAGTGACCGTAACAAGAAATGGTTAAAACGCATTTTGGTGATTTTGGCGGTACTGGTTGCAATCGCTGTTGCTGTTATGGCGATACAAAACTGGTCGTCCAGCACAGAAAGTGACAGTCAGGAAGTTGCTCCAGCTGAATCTGATGTTCAGGTATTGAATCTGGATAACTCGACTGCGGTGTCGGGAGATCAGCTTGAACTTACATTTAGTCATCCAACTTCTGTACATATTGTCGATGCAACCGGTAAAGTGCTGGCAACTGGCCGTCAGTCATCTAACTTGAAGTTGAATGGTGAAACACCGTTCCAAATTCGTCTGGATGATGCATCAGCTGTGACTTTAACCTTGAACAATGAAAATATTGCATTGTCATCTTATACCGTGAACGGAAAAGCAGATTTCCGTTTGTCACGTTAATGGGTCAAGAATAGAGCGATATCAATGATTGAAAATCCGATTAAGCGCCGTCCTACTCGTAAAATTCGTGTTGGTTCTGTGTATGTAGGTGGTGATGCACCGATCAGTATTCAGAGTATGACCAATACCGAAACCTGTGATGTCGCAGCAACTGTTGCTCAGATTCAGCGTTGTGCGGATGCTGGTGCCGATATCATGCGTGTTTCCGTGCCAAGCATGGAAGCGGCAGCAGCATTCGGCGAAATTCGCAAACAGGTGAATGTGCCTTTGGTTGCCGATATTCACTTCGACTATAAAATTGCCTTAGCCGTTGCTGACCTCGGTGCAGACTGTTTGCGTATTAACCCGGGCAATATTGGTTCCGAAGCGAAAATCCGTGAAGTGGTGGCAGCAGCAAAACATCATGATATTTCCATGCGTATCGGGGTGAATGCCGGTTCACTGGAAAAAGACATTCAGAAAAAATATGGCGAACCTACTGGTCAGGCCTTGCTTGAATCAGCGATGCGTCATATTGATATTCTAGACCGCTTGGACTTTCAGGAATTTAAAATATCGGTGAAAGCGTCGAATGTGTTTTTGACCATGGATGCCTACCGTTTATTGTCTGCGCAAATCGATAATCCCCTACATTTGGGTGTGACTGAAGCTGGTATTTACCGTACCGGTTCGGTGAAATCAGCAATTGCGCTCGGCGGTCTGCTCATGGAAGGCATTGGTGACACCATGCGTATTTCTTTGGCTGCTGAACCTGAAGAAGAAGTGAAAATTGGTTTTGATATTTTAAAATCATTGGGGCTTCGTTCTAACGGCATTAATTTTATTGCCTGTCCAAGCTGTTCGCGCCAAGAATTCAACGTGATTAAAGTGATGCAGGCACTGGAAGAGCGTTTAGAAGATATTCGTACCCCCATGGATGTGTCCGTGATTGGGTGTAAAGTGAATGGTCCGGGTGAAGCCAAAGAAGCCGATATTGGGGTGGTAGGTGCAAGTCCGCGTTCACTGGTGTATCGTAATGGCGAGAAAAGCCATTTAATCGATACCAATCAATTGGTTGATGAAATCGAATCTATGGTTCGTCAACGTGTTTCCGAGCTTGAAGAAGCTAAATCCAAAGAGATTATTCGCACAGGTTTTTCTGAGTAGATCATGAGTTCAATTGTCGCAATCAAAGGTTTTAATGACATTCTTCCAACGCAAACCCCTGCATGGAGACGTCTTGAGCAACATTTAGCATCACTTATGGATGCTTATGGCTACCAGCAAATCCGTTTGCCGATGGTTGAGCAGACCAATCTGTTCAAGCGTTCAATTGGTGATGCAACCGACATCGTCGAAAAAGAAATGTACACCTTCTTGGACAAAGGTAATCCGCCTGAGTCTTTGACTTTGCGTCCTGAAGGGACAGCAGGCTGTGTACGTGCCATGCTGGAGCATAACCTGCTTCGTGGTGCCACTCCGCGCGTGTGGTATATCGGGCCGATGTTCCGTTATGAAAAACCGCAAAAAGGTCGCTACCGTCAGTTCCATCAATTTGGTGTAGAAACTTTTGGTGTGGCAACGCCAGACCAGGACGCAGAATTGATTCTGATGACTGCGCGTTTGTGGAAACGCATGGGTGTGGCCGATAAAGTACAGCTTGAATTGAATACATTGGGTGAGTCTGACGAGCGTGCAGAATACCGTGCTGCATTGGTTGAGTTTTTAGAATCACATAAAGCTGATTTAGATGAAGACTCACAGCGCCGTTTAACCACGAATCCGCTGCGTATTTTAGATTCTAAAGATGCGAAAACTCAGTCAATTCTTGAAAATGCACCGAAACTTCATGACTTTATGGGTGAAGAAACCTTGGCGCATTTTGCTCAATTGCAACAATATTTGACTGATGCCGGCATTGAGTTTGTGATTAACCAGAAACTGGTTCGCGGTCTGGACTATTACAACAAAACTGTATTTGAATGGACCACTACACATTTAGGTTCACAAGGTACCGTGTGTGCCGGTGGCCGTTATGATGGTTTGGTTGGCCAGCTCAAAGGTAAACCTGATCAATCGGTACCCGCCGTTGGTTTTGCCATGGGTATGGAACGTCTGTTGCTTTTGCTTGAACAAGTCGAAGACAACACACCAGTTCGTGATTGTGAAATGTTCCTGGTTTCAGACCCTGCAACTCAAGGTCAAGCCTTGATGCTTGCCGAACAGATCCGAGACAAGCTTGAAGCAGCCAATAGCAGCATCCGTTTGAAAACCGGTTCACAAGGTTCAATGAAGAGCCAAATGAAAAAAGCCGATCAGGCGGGTGCCGTTTATGCTTTAATCTTTGGTGAACGTGAGGCCGAAGCTCAGCAAATTCTGGTCAAGGAGCTGGCAACAGCAGAACAGACTGAAATTGCCGTGGCTGATTTTGTGCCATTTATCATCGAAAAATTTTCTTCAAAATAAGCCAAATAACATAAGGAAAAGCTAATCCCATGAACGCATTGAGTGATGAAGAACAACTTGATAACTTAAAATCTTTCACTAAAAAATATGGTTCTGCCATGATTAGTGGGATTTTAATTGCGTTGATTGCCTTTTTTGGCTGGGAATATTGGCAGAAGAAGAACTTGGCTGAGTCTCAAAAGCAAACAGCCAAAGTTCAACAGTTGATGGATGATGCAAAAGGTGTTTCAGGCGATGTCAATGCATTTAATGCCTTATCTGCAACTGCGGACAAAATTGTTAAGGAAGCTCCAGATTCTGTCCAGGCCATTCAAACTCAATTGTTGATGGCTAAGCTGGCTTATGACAAAGCCGATTATGCACATGCAGAACGTGCCTTGAAAAAAGTTGAAAATTCCAAACTGGATGATGCCGGTTTAGTGCAAGTGGTTAAGCTTCGTTTAGCTTATGCTCAGCTGGCACAAAAGAAATATGACGATGCAATTAAAACATTGGCTGCGGTGACCGATCCTGCCTTTAAGGCGACTGCTGATGAAGCACGTGGTGATGTCTATGTGGCTAAAAATGATATAGAAAATGCTAAAAAATCGTATATGAGCGCATGGGATGCGTTGCTTGAACGTAAGCAAGAACGTCAAATTTTACAAATTAAACTCGAAAGTGTTGGCGTTTTAGTTGATGATCCTGATGTGGAACGCCCAATTTTAGAAACACAAGTGGATGAGTCGTGATGGATAGAAAATACAAAATACCGTTTGCACTAACAATTTTAACATTTGCACTTGCCGGTTGTTCTACCAATAAAATCAAGGTGGAAGAGGTTAAACCGAATCCATTGCCTAAATTGGTGCAAGCAAAAAATCTTGTTCCTGTATTTTCTCAAAGTGTTTCTTCGACCGGTAAAGCAGACCCGTTACGTCTGCGTTTAGATGCCGCTAATGGTGTAGTTTTTGCCGTCGATCCAAATGGTGAAGTGTCTGCCTATCAAGGTAAACAACGCTTATGGAAACAAAAAGTTTCTAAGCAGGGTTTAAGCGCGGGTATAGAGGCCGGTGAAGGCATTGTTGTGGTCGGCAATAAAAAAGGTCAATTGTTTGCTCTGGATCAGGCCACAGGTGAGCAAAAATGGACTGCACAGTTGTCAGGCGCCATTTTATCTGCTTCGTTAATTCAGTCCGGTCGTGTCATTACCATTAGCAATGATGATACGGTCTATGCGCATGATCTTGCTACAGGTCAGCAAGTCTGGACTTATAACCTGCCGAATGTACAGTTCAGCTTGCGTGGTGTTGCTACACCGGTGGCGCTTGATCCGCGTACTGTCCTGATTGCTTCATCCAATGCGTATGTATATGCGCTGGATATTATCAGTGGTGTGCCGCGTATGCAGCGTCGTGTTGCTGTCAGTGACGGACGTTCGGATATTCAGCGTCTGAATGATATTGATGGTGAGCCTGTCGTAGCTGGACAATTCCTGGTAACGACCAGTTTTCAGGGGCAAGTGACGGTGATGGATCTGGCTGCACAACAAATTGTGTGGAGTGAAGATGCCAGCAGTATCCAGCGTCCTGAAGTCTTTAATAACACCGTTTATGTTGCTCAGGCTGATGGAAAAATCACCGCTTATGCACTGACCACAGGTCAGCAATTATGGCAAAATGACAGCCTGCTGAATCGCCAACTCAGTAATCCGGTGATCTTGGGTCAGGATCTGGTGGTGGGTGATTTGGATGGCGTATTGCATTTAATTGATCCGGCAACAGGCCAGCTGATTGGTCGTTCAAAAACCAGTGGCGAAGTGCGTACCCTGCGTGTGATTGACAATCAACTTTATGTGGCGACCCGTAAGGGTGCTTTAAGCATCTGGCAGAACCGTTAATTTTTTTCAGCCTTATGTTAAACTAAGCTAACCGTATTTTTTTACACGGGGGATTGAGTATTCAATGCCCCGTGTTTTATTTATTTTTGGCCCATTATTTCTTCCATTGTTTCTGCTTGTTCAGACCAGACCTACTGGCTGATCTTGAATAAAGGTTAATTTATGAAACCCGTAATTGCGCTCATTGGTCGTCCGAACGTCGGAAAATCAACGTTATTTAACCAGATTACCAAGAGCCGTGATGCGCTTGTTGCTGACTTTGCCGGTCTGACCCGTGACCGTAAGTATGGCGACGCGACTTATCAAAATAAATCATTCATCGTTGTCGATACTGGCGGTATTGGCGAAAGTGAAGGTGGTATCGATTCATACATGGCGGAACAATCAAAAACCGCCATTCATGAAGCTGATATCATTGTCTTTGTTGTAGATGCACGTGCCGGCTTACTGGCATCGGATGAACAGATTGCACGTGACCTGCGTACTTTGGGTAAAAAAGTTTATCTTGTTGCCAACAAAGTAGATGGTGTTCACGCTGAAGCTGCACTGGTTGAGTTTTACAAACTGGGTATGGGTGAGCCGCTTCAAGTCGCTGCAAGTCACGGTCGTGGCGTTCAGCAAATGCTTGAAGAAGTATTATCTGAAGTACCTGAAGATGAAAATCCGGATGAACACGATAAAGACACAGGTTTGCGTTTAGCAATCATTGGTCGTCCTAACGTGGGTAAATCAACACTTGTAAACCGTCTTCTTGGTGAAGAACGTGTGGTTGCATTTGACCAGCCGGGTACGACGCGTGACTCGGTTTATATTCCATTTGAACGAGATGGTCGTAAATACACATTGATTGACACTGCCGGTGTTCGTCGTAAAGGTAAAGTTGATGAAATGATCGAGAAGTTCTCGATTGTGAAAACTTTACAAGCGATTAAAGATGCCAATGTCATTGTGGTTGTGGTCGATGCGCGTGATGGTATTGTTGAGCAAGATTTACATTTAATTGGCTATGCTTTAGAAGCAGGCCGTGCCATGGTGATTGCGATCAATAAATGGGACAACATGTCTGAGTATGATCGTAAGCAATGTAAGCTTGATGTCGATCGTCGTTTTGACTTTATTCCATGGGCAAAAGTACATTTAATTTCTGCGCTACATGGTACAGGTGTTGGGGATCTTTATCCTTCAATCCACCGTGCGTATGATTCTTCACGTTTAAAAGTATCACCTGCAAAAATCACTCAAATCTTGAATGATGCAACCGAAGCGCATCAACCGGGTATGGTACAAGGTCGTCGTATTAAAATGCGTTATGCGCATATCGGTGGTCAAAACCCACCAACGATTGTGATCCACGGTAACAAAGTAGATAAAACTCCTGCGGATTACCGTCGTTACTTAGAAAACGTGTTTCGTAAGGTTTACAAACTTGAAGGTACGCCAGTACGTATTGAGTTTAAGACTTCGGAAAACCCATTTGAAGGTCGTAAAACTCAGATTGATGAACGTACTGCAGCACGTAAGCGCCGTTATGTACAGAAATTCAAGAAAGCCGAGAAGAAATTTAAACGCGGTTAATCGCTAGGTTTAAATGATCTTGAAAAAGCCCAAAGTGATCTTTGGGCTTTTTTCTTTTAAGATGTAACTGTATTTTTGATAGGACGATCTTAAGTGAGTAGATGGATACGGGTAGATGTGAATGCGCTTGAGCGTATAGTGACGCTGTCTAATGAATTAGATCGTAAAGCTAAAATTCAGCTGCAAAAACAGCAAATCTATCATTACCGCAATCAATTACTCACAGAACAGTTACAGACGTCAATTCAGCAAGAGCAGTTGGCAACGACTGAATATGGCAAACCTTATTTAATCAATTTTCCACAATTTTATTTTAATCATAGTCATAGCGAAAAAAATTATGCTTTGGCGACCAGTAGCAATATGCCTGATCTCGGGGTGGATATTGAAGACTTGGATCGCAAGGTCAGATTTGAAGCCTTGGCGAATCATGCCTTTCATCCTCATGAATTAACATACTGGAATGAATTGGAGCAGGATTCAAATTATTGGTTTAAAGTCTGGACCACCAAAGAAGCGGTATTAAAAGCTGCCGGACTGGGAGTGCGGTTAAACTTAAATGAGCTGGATACCCATGTTCACCCGCTGCATGATGGGGGATTGTGCAGTCATCCTTTAATTGGAACCTTTGCCTATCAAAACTTTCATTTGGGCAAGGTCATGCTCACGGTTGCCTGGCGATCTGAAGCCTCCTGTAAGGGGTTTGCTTTTCCTGAAATAAAAATCTTTTTGTCATCTTAAAATATGTTTTTTTGTATAACGGAATGAAAAATAAGATATTAAGAATAAAAAATTAATCTGAATAAATGGCAGATCAAAAATATAAAAAATTTAAAACAAAAAAACGAGTTAGGCATATCACTCGTTTTTAATGGATAAATAGTTAAGATACGACTAGAGCGGATCGTTGATGAAAGACGCAAAGATTATTGAAGGCCATCTTCGCTACGATCTACTTCAATTCGATATAATTTCGTTCCATTATTTGCATAAAGTAAGCGACCTGCACCAGGATAATAGGTTTCGATACGGAATTGATCTTTAGAAAAAGCACCTGCAACGGGTATCCAAGCTTTGGCAGTTTGATAGCTTCTTTGGTCTGTTGAAGCACCCACTAGATCTTCTACCTGACGTTGCGACATCCCAATTTTTAACTGGGAAAATTTAGAATTTTTATAATCTCCTACAATTTCACCCGTATAACTGCCTTCGACAGAAACCTCTTTGTTGGCATTGCCATTCGGTGCCGAATTTATTGGGTTATTCTGAAAAGTATTTTTATCGGATGAATGTGGCATAGTTGTGCATGCCATTAAACTTAAGCTGCTGATTAAAATAAGAAGAGAATTTTTCATTATTATTGCCTTATTGAAAAGGGGGATAAAGATAATTCTAGTCAAAATAAGGCAATGCCCATAGGTGTTTTTTAAGTAAAGTTTTACCAATTGTTATGGGTAAATGGTTCTTCACTATTCTGCTCCAATCCTTGCACTTTGAGGCTGTTTCTAAAGTAGATGAAAGAATAGAGGTTCTATTTTTCTGTTTTGCTGCGTCTTACTTGCTTTACACCTAAAGCAGATTCATTTTTTACCACTTTATTCCAGACTTTCGCTAAATCCCGTAGAGCAAATGAATCTGCTGAATAAGAAGTTCAATCTAGCTGTCCATTAATAATAGATATGGAAGAAAGTCTAATACCTTGTACAGCGCCACTAATCCCTATACTGTGCAACTGATTTTCCTTTCAATTTAGTTTTGCTGTGCTGCATTTTTTACGAATTTAAGTTCAGCATCATCAGGATTGATAATGAAAATGGTTGTGTGTCTGAAATGATGGGAGTGAGAACAACATGGATCAATTATTGGCAGTAATGCGAGAGCTACGTGAAAAATGTCCATGGGATCAGCAGCAAACACCGCAAAGCCTGACCCGATATGCCATAGAAGAAGCCTATGAAGTCGAAGCAGCGGTACGGCAGGGCAAGCCAGAGGAAGTACGCGATGAGCTCGGAGATTTGCTTCTGCAAGTGGTGTTTCAGGCACAAATGTACAGCGAACAAGGCGCTTTTGATTTCAATGATGTGGTGAATGCCATTACCGAGAAGTTGATTCGCCGCCATCCTCATGTATTTCAGATAGAGCAATATTCACAATTGAGTGCGGAAGATGTATCGATACTTTGGCAGAAAATTAAACAACAGGAAAAACAGGGCAAAGCACAATCACGTTTAGATGAAATAAAACATGGACCTGCAATTCAGCAAGCACATGAAATTCAAAAAAATGCTGCGAAAATTGGTTTTGATTTTGCCGATGTGGCAGGTGCTTATGGCAAACTGAATGAGGAATTAGCTGAATTGCAACAAGCCATGCAAAAGCAAAATTCCGACGAAATATTCGACGAATTTGGCGATTGTTTATTTTCATTGATCAATGTTGGACGTAAACTAGGGCTTTCTAGTGAAATGGCACTGTTAAGTACCATTCATAAATTTAGAACACGTTTTGCTTTCATTGAAGATCAGGCTCAACAACAACATAAAAATATTGAAGCCCTGTCTTTAGAAGAAATGGATCGACTTTGGGAGCAGGCGAAAAAACAATTAAAATAATAGGTTTCCCAATGAAAAAAATAATACTTATCCTGAAGGGGATTTCTTATCTTTTTAGTTTGCTGTCTTTATTGAGTATATCTAATAGTTATGCTCAACAGTTTGACCAGCAATATTTAAAATGGAAGGCTGAACAGCAGGCCCACGATGCACGGTTGAAAATACCGCGGGTCTCAACACGAGAGCATTATCTGGCTAAGCCTGCTTTAAACTCCACATCTTCAGCGACAAAGATCAATTTGAATCAGGCCAATGCTGAACAATTACAAGAACTGTCTGGGATAGGTCAGAAGAAAGCAGAAGCAATTATTGCCTATCGGCAAAAAAATGGGAAATTTAAAAATATTGAAGAATTGCAACAGGTCAAGGGGATTGGACCTGCGCTATTTAGCAAGAATAAAGACCGCTTAGCTTTGTAATAGAAGGCAATAGATCCTTAAAATATCAAACAAAATATTGAGCATTGAGATAATCAAATTGCCCTTTGATTGTGTTAGAGATATGATTAGCGTCATCTTAGATATTTTACGTTCAGACGTAGGAGACAGCGTCTTTTGCAAACTTTGCGCGCGTCAAAATGTGGTTTATCAACCGCTCAATTACCTTCTTCCATATTAGATGTTATCGATGCTTTAACCAAGGCTGGCTATGAAGCTTATATCGTCGGTGGTGGTGTCCGTGACTTAATTTTAGGGCTAAATCCTAAAGATTTTGATGCGGTGACCAATGCAACTCCGGCTCAGGTGAAAGAAGTCTTCGGACGACGTTGCCGGATTATCGGACGACGTTTTGAGCTTGCTCATGTCTATGCCGGTCGTGAGCTGATCGAAGTTGCCACTTTCCGTGCACCGCCTAAAAAGGCAGTCACTTCTGCTTCAGGCATGATTTTACGTGACAATAATTGGGGCACGATTGAACAGGATTTTGCCCGCCGCGATTTTTCCATTAACGCGATGTATTACCAGCCGCGTAAAGGTATTGTGCTGGATTTCTGTCATGCCATTGATGATATAAAAAATAAAACCTTACGTTTATTGGGCGATCCAACCTTACGTTTTGAAGAAGATCCGGTACGGATGCTCCGAACTTTGCGGTTCGCTGCAAAATTAAATTTTAGTATTGCGCCTGAAATTTTAGAGATTTTTACCCCTGAAATGACTCAGTTGCTGCGTGATATCTCTCCGCACCGCTTATATGATGAATCACAGAAGTTGTTCACCATGGGGCATTTGAATCGTGTGCTGCCGATGCTGATTGATTTTGATATTTGGCGTCAGCTGTTTGCAGACATCAGCCCGGATATCTCGACCTTTATTGAACGTGCTGCCATTAATACCGATCAGCGTATTCAAATTGGCAAAACCATCAACCCGGCATTCTTTTATGCGGTATTGTTGTGGAAACCGTTCTTAGAGCGTTGCAACTTTTATTTAAGTAAAGGTGTTGTTCCTGCAGAGGCAAGAGCACAAGCTGGTTTGGATGTTTTAAAACGTCAGGCCACCCGTACCATCATTCCACGTTTTGCAGAAACCTTTATTCGTGAAGTGTGGGAAATGCAAACGCGTTTGCTCAATCCGAAGCCGCAACAAATTCAGGCTTTATCCACCCATGCGCGTTTCCGTGCCGGGTTTGACTTTTTGTTGTTGCGTGAGAAATCAGGCGACGACACCACCCAAGGCATGGGCGTGTGGTGGGATGCGTATCAACAGATGACGACGGACGAAAAAGAACGTGCCATTAGTCAATACAACCGTCAACGTGCAAAAAGCCGTCGTAAAACTGCAACAGAAGATGTGGTAGAAACTAAATTGGTGGCTGTTGAGATTGAGCCTTTGGTGAACGAGCCTGAACCGCGTAGCCGCCGTGAACGCAAGAGCCGGGCAAAACCTGAAAGACCAGTTCAGTCTGCTTCGTCAAATGGCTCCGAAATTGGCTACGATCATCCAATTTTAAAACGCAAACGGGTCAAACGTGATTTAAGTCAGGTTGTTTTTGGACCGACACAATGATGACAGTAACCTATATTGGCTTAGGCAGTAACCTGGGTGATTCGCGTCAAATTTTGATCGAAGCAGTGCAGAAGCTGGCGACATTGGGAACAGTGAAAACCTCCAGGTTGTATCAAAGTCCTCCCATGGGACCTCAAGATCAGCCCAATTACTTAAATGCGGCTGTACAGCTCATTACAGACTTGGAACCCCTTGCATTGCTGGATGAATTGCAGCGTTTTGAACAGGAATCAGGTCGAGTTCGACTGCGTCATTGGGGCGAACGGACTTTGGACCTGGATCTGCTCATTTATGGTGAAGAGCAGATTCATAACGCGCGCTTGACTGTGCCGCATGTAGGTGTCATGGATCGTGATTTTGTATTGATGCCATTGCTTGATTTGGATGCAAATTTTCAACTCAAAGGCCAATTATTAAAAGATTTACCGCTATTGCAACATCCGTCGCTTACAGTGCTGGATGAAGGAAATTGGGCAAATATTTAATTTTTTGCATGACCGCTTGAGAAAGTCGTCATAAGAGGAATATCCGGATGATTAGTCTAAGTGACTTAAGAAAATTTAAAGCGCAAGGCCGCAAATTCTCCTGCCTGACTTGCTATGATGCGAGTATGGCGAAAGCAATGGAAATTGCTGAAATTGATACAATTTTGGTTGGTGATTCTTTAGGGATGACCATTCAGGGGTGTGATTCTACTTTACCTGTGACGGTACAGGATATGGCTTATCATACGGCAGCGGTGCGCCGTGGCAACCAGCATGCTTTTATTTTGACTGATTTGCCGTTTATGAGTTATGCCACACTGAATGATGCACTCATCAGTGCCAAACAAGTGATGCAAGCTGGCGCACACATGGTGAAAATAGAAGGTGGTGCATGGCTGGCCGAAACGGTTCAGGTCTTGACCCGCAATGGTATTCCTGTATGCGTACACTTGGGTTTAACCCCACAATCTGTGCATGTCTTTGGCGGCTATAAAGTTCAGGCACGTACCCGTGAAGCTGCCGATCAGCTGATTGCCGACTGTAAGGCAGTGGTGGAAGCCGGTGCTGCGATACTTTTACTGGAATGTGTTCCGGCACAGGTCGGTAAGGAAATTAGTGAGTTGTTTCCACATACGCCTGTGATTGGCATTGGCGCGGGCGCGGATACTGATGGCCAAGTGCTGGTCGTGCAAGATATGCTTGGATTGACCGGTGGCCATGTGGCTAAATTTGTACGTAATTTTATGAAAGAACAAGCAGGGGAAACTGCAATTCTGGATGCTTTTAAAGCCTACCATGCTGCAGTCCAGGATCATTCGTTTCCTGCTAAAGAACAAACTTTTCAAGTTGAGCTGTAAACATGAAAACAGAAACTACCATTCAGGGATTAAGCGCGTCACTGAGTCCAGCTCGATCGGCACGAAAAATTATTGGTTTTGTCCCAACCATGGGTAATTTGCACGAAGGGCATTTAAACCTGGTTCGTGAAGCAAAAAAACTCTGTGATGTTGTGGTAGTCAGCATTTTTGTCAACCCGATTCAATTTGGGCCAAACGAAGACTTTGATAGTTATCCACGTACTTTGGAGCGCGATAGCCATTTGTTGGCCGATGTCGGCTGTGACATTATTTTTGCGCCTAGCGTTGAGCAAATGTATGGCAATAAGCCACGTTTAACCAATATTAGCGTGTCTGATATTACCAATGACTTATGTGGTTTACAGCGTCCTGGTCATTTTGATGGCGTGGCGGTGGTGGTCACTAAACTGTTTAATATTGTGCAGCCAAATTATGCCTTCTTTGGGCAAAAGGACTATCAACAACTGGCAGTGATTCGTCAGTTTGTACGTGACCTGAACATTCCGCTGGAAGTGATTGGTGTGCCAATTACCCGTGCTGAAGATGGTTTGGCACTCAGTTCGCGTAATGGTTATTTGAGTGCAGAACACCGTGCCATTGCCCCGACCATTTACCAAAGTTTAAATGCGGCCGAAAAGCAATTGCACAGTGGTGTTAGTCTTGCGGAAGTGTTAGAAAATATGAAGCAAAAGTTGACACAAGCTGGTTTTATTGTGGATTATGTGGAAGCGCGTACTCCAGAATTACAAAAAATAGAAGCATTTGATCAGGATGTGGTGCTGTTTGTCGCTGCTAAATTAGGTACAACCCGTCTGATTGATAACTTGCAGGTTAAGCATACTGCATAGATTCTTGCTATAAAGGACAGCCTTGCCATGAAGCGTATTTTAATTGTTACAGGACAATCCGGATCTGGAAAGTCATCTGCCCTGCAGGTGCTTGAAGATCTGGGCTATTACTGTATTGATAATTTACCGCTGGCATTGCTGCCGGAAATTGTGGAAAAGCTTGATCGTGACAATAATTTAGAACAACTGGCACTAGGCGTGGATGTACGCAGTACCCGCGCAGATTTACAAGAGTTTGACCATGTTTTTGAACAATTACAGAAATATGGTTCGGTGGATATCATTTATTTGACCACGCAAGATCAGGAACTGATTTCGCGTTTCAGTGCATCGCGGCGTCCGCATCCTTTAGCCAGCCGTTTTAAAAGCCTGACTGAATGTATACAGGAAGAAAAAACCTTATTGCTTCCGATACAGTTGCGTTCAACGGTACATATTGATACCACCGATAAAAGCGTACATGATCTGAAACATACCTTGTTGTCTAAACTTGGACAATCAGATAATCTCATTTTAATTTTACAATCATTTGGTTATAAACACGGTATTCCGCTTGATGCCGATTATGTTTTTGACGTGCGTCATTTGCCTAATCCACATTGGGATCTGGAATTGCGAAAATATTCAGGTTTAGATTTGCCTGTGCAACAGTTTTTGCTGCAAAGTGAACAAACCAATGAAATGTTCCAAGACATTTATCACTTTTTAGATAAGTGGTTGCCTGCATTTGCAGAAGGGCATCGTCACTATATGACGGTATCCATTGGTTGTACCGGCGGGCAGCACCGTTCAGTATATATCGTCGATAGACTCAAAAAAGCCCTTGAGGAAAAATGGTCTATCCAAGTCCTACACAGAGAAATGAAGCACTGGTCATGATTGACACAACTGTTGACGTAATTAATAAACTAGGTTTACATGCGCGTGCGTCTGGAAAGCTAATTGAAGTGACCACCAAATTTCGTTCATCGATTCAAATTGGTAAAGGCAACAAATTAGTAGATGCAAAAAATATTATGTCCTTGCTCATGCTCGGTGCAGGCAAGGGCACAACTTTACGTTTAGTGCTTGAAGGTGCAGATGAAGAACAAGCTTTATCTGAAATTCAGGCACTATTTGCAGCAAAATTTTACGAGGCAGATTAATCGTGGCACGTCGACCGCAACAGCGTTTTACTGAAGATGACTTTGAGTCTTTAGAAGGACGTGCAAGCAAAACCGAACAAAAAAAAGCAGTTCAGCGTATGGCTGCTTTAGGTGAACAACTGGCTGAATTGAGCCTTAAACAGATTCAGAAACTCCCTGTGGAAGAACGTTTAATTGATGCTTTACTTGATGTGCGTAGTATTACTTCAGGTGAGGCACGTCGTCGCCAGTTTCTACGGATTGGTAAATTGTTGCGTAATGAAGATGAGGCAATGATTTTGTCTTATTTAACCCCGCAGCAAGGAGCAAAGAAAACAGCTCAATTACAGCGTTGGGTCGACCGTATGATCGCTCAAGGTGATCCGGTGATTAAAGAATTTATGAAAGCGCATAATGCGGCGGAGCATCATCCTATTCGTCAGCATATTTTGCGTATTCATCGTGATATGGCCAAGCAAGTATCTGAAGAAGAGTTAGCCGCGTCGAAGTTAAAGCTGTTTAACTATATTCAGCAAGTGGCTTTGATTTCAGATAACTGATTTTTTTTGTTTCATGATAGAAATAAAAAAGCGGCTCAATGGAGTCGCTTTTTTATGCCTTAATAATTTTCTCTTTGTATATTCCACATTCTCCTTCCTTCTTGTAGGAGGAAGGTTGGGATGGAGGTTATTGAGATATTATTCAGAAAAAATTAATTAAACTCACCTGTGGCACGTTCTTTGGCCCAGTCACGTAAGATAAATTTTTGCAGTTTTCCGGTAGATGTTTTTGGAATTTCGGTAATCACCAAATCTTTAGGTACTTTAAAGCGTGCTAAGTGTTGTTTGCAGAATTCAATCAGTTCTTCAGCTGTTGCTGTTTTGCCTTGTTTCAGCTCCACAAAGGCACACGGTACTTCCTGCCAGCGTGGATCAGGTTTTGCAACCACGGCTGCGGTAAGCACTGCAGGGTGCTGGTACAGCACTTCTTCTACTTCTAGCGAGGAAATATTTTCACCCCCTGAAATAATCACGTCTTTGGAACGGTCAGTAATTTTGGCATAGCCATCTGGTTGGCAAACTGCTAAATCGCCAGTATGGAACCATCCACCAGCGAAGGCTTCTGCGGTCGCTTCAGGATTTTTCAGATAACCCTTCATCACAATATTGCCACGGAACATAATTTCGCCCATGGTGTGACCATCATGCGGAACTTCTTGCATGGTTTCAGGATCAAGTACTTTCATACCATCTTGTAATGGATATGGAACCCCTTGACGCGAATGCAACTGCGCTTGTTCTTGAATCGACAAATCACTCCAGCCCGCTTGTGATGCACAAAGTGCAGAAGGACCGTAGGTTTCTGTCAGGCCATAGACATGAGTAACATTGATGCCAATATTACGCATACCTTCAATGATCGCTGCTGGAGGTGCTGCACCAGCCACCATCACTTCAACACGGTGTTCAATCTTGGCCTTTTTCTCTTCTGGTGTATTGATCAGCATCGACAGGACAATAGGCGCGCCACAGAAATAATCGATTTTATGTTCAGCAATCAATTTGAAGATCAGTTCAGCATCAACTTTACGCAAGCAAACGTTGGTACCGCCGTTAGCAGCCATGGTCCAAGCAAAACACCAGCCATTACAGTGGAACAGCGGCAGTGTCCATAAATAGGTGGCACGAGGCATCATACCGCAGGCAATGATATTGCTGGCTGCGTTAATGTAGGCACCGCGGTGGTGGTAAACCACACCTTTAGGATTACCCGTAGTTCCAGAAGTGTAACTTAAGCTGATGGCATCCCATTCATCTTGGGGTAAATGCCATTCAAAGTTTACATCGCCTTGCGCAATCCAGTCTTCATATTCAACTTGACCAATACGGTTGTTTTCACCTTCAAACTCTTCATCGGCGACATCAATCACATAGATGTCTTGTGACACCAGTGCCAGTGCTTCTTTAGCGAGCGCAGTAAATTCAGGATCGACCAATAACACTTTGGTTTCAGCATGCTCAAGCATAAATGCAACTGTCTTGGCATCTAGGCGGGTATTCAAGGTGTTGAGTACAGCACCTGCCATAGGAACAGCAAAATGCGCTTCAATCATTGCCGGGACGTTTGGCAGCAGTACAGAAACGGTGTCATTTTTACCGATGCCTAATTTTTGGAGTTGGTTGGCAAACTGACGGCAACGATTGTATTTCTCACGCCAGGTAATACGGCGCTTTCCATGAATAATCGCATCTTGATTTGGATAGATATACGCTGCGCGATCCAGATAGCGTAAAGGTGACAACGCTACAAAATTTGCGGGGGTACGCGGTAATTCATCGTATGCGCTAACCATGTTAAAACTCCGTTATATATATTTATTTTGATATCCTGTTGAAAAAGATATGCATTTCTTGGAAATCTTGCATTTATGCTTTAGTCGAGTACTATTTAGCTGTTTTTAAAACATTGAAAAATAAATAAAATATTTTGCAGTACTACTTTTTTTGAACGCGCGGGTTCCCATGTTTGCTTTTTTAGGTATTTTACTCTAACTGGGCAATTAAAATAGTATCAGCCAAGGAATAATAATGAAAATACAACAGGCAGATAAAGGATGGCACAACTGGTCTGGAAGCCAGCAGGCTGATCCTGAAATTTTTCAACCTCGACAGCTGAATGAACTGCAGCAACTGGTGAAATCGCATGTACAGATTCGTGCAGTAGGCGCCGGGCATTCGTTTAGTGCTTTGGCTAAGACCGGATGAGGTGCTACTTAATATTGATCATTTAAAAGGCATGCTGGCCTTTGATGAAGCAGAAATGCAATGAACAGTGCAAGCGGGCACACGCGCTTGGAGGCTTTAGGCGAATATTTTGCTCCCATCAATCAGGCTCTACTGAATCAGGGGGATATTGACCAGCAAAGTCTGGCTGAACTGCAATGTGCTTTATGGATTGCCACGCCAGTCTTAAAAGTTTTGCGCCATAGCCAATTGCCGGGTCTGGAATTGCTGAATCATTTTCTACATCAATATAAAGCCCTGTTTGTGTACGGTGGCTATTGGCAGGCCGGTTTATTTATCCTGAAAAAAGCAAGCAGCATCGCTTGTATGGCCGCAGTAGCAATCAGGAAATGCTGCTGGTGCCGAAATCCTGTGAGATTGATCGGGATGATTATGTATTTTTAAGACCAACCCAGAGTGAAGCGATTATCCCTCAATTTGCGCAGCTCTATGCCTACGCAGAGGGTAAATTCGAAGCATGGGGATAGCTTTAGAGAATAAAAATGACAGCTGAAATCCTTAATTAGGGGGATGGCAGCACATTGGCAAATAAATTCAAAATGAGCCAAATCGCGAATTTTCTAGGCGAAAAGGTTTAATCCTGTGGATAAGACGTGTAAAATTCTAGGCGATTTTTATTTATCCACCGTTTTTATCTTTTGAGGTTCTGCCTTGATCATAATCTCGCGGTGACATGCCCTATGGTACGGGGCATCACTCCTTAAGGATTTTTTATGCCAATTATCACTTTGCCAAATGGCGATCAAAAACAATTTGATCAAGCCGTATCTGTGATGGACGTTGCGCTTAGCATTGGTCCCGGTCTTGCAAAAAATACAGTTGCTGGTCGTGTAAACGATCGTTTGGTTGATGCGTCTGATCTCATCACCGAAGATGCAAGCTTACAAATTATCACGCCTAAAGATGAAGATGGTGTACACATCATTCGTCACTCTTGTGCACACTTGGTCGGCCATGCGGTTAAGCAATTGTTCCCAGAAGCAAAAATGGTGATTGGTCCAGTCATTGAAGAAGGTTTCTACTATGACATCTGGATGCCACGTCCGTTTACTTTAGACGACATGGCAGCCATCGAAGAGCGTATGAAAAAGCTCATCGATCAGGACTATGATGTCATCAAAAAAATGACACCGCGTGATGAAGTAATTAAAGAATTTACTGCACGTGGCGAAGAATACAAACTCCGCTTGATTGAAGACATGCCTGAAGAAACACAAATGGGCTTGTACTACCATCAAGATTATTTGGATATGTGTCGTGGTCCGCACGTTCCGAATACCAAATTCTTAAAATCGTTCAAGCTGACTAAAATCTCTGGTGCTTACTGGCGCGGTGATGCGAAAAACGAACAGCTGCAACGTATCTACGGTACAGCTTGGGCAGACAAAAAACAGTTAGCAGCTTATATCAAACGTATTGAAGAAGCTGAAAAGCGCGATCACCGTAAAATCGGTAAAGCTTTAGACTTGTTCCATATGCAGGAAGAAGCACCGGGTATGGTGTTCTGGCATCCGAATGGCTGGACCATTTACCAGGTACTTGAACAGTACATGCGTAAAGTTCAGCAAGACAACGGTTACCTTGAAATCCGTACCCCGCAAGTGGTTGATTTCACCCTTTGGGAAAAATCAGGACATGCTGCAAACTATGCAGACAACATGTTTACCACGCATTCTGAAAACCGTAACTATGCGGTTAAACCAATGAACTGTCCTTGTCACGTACAAGTGTTCAACCAAGGTTTAAAATCGTACCGTGATTTACCTGTACGTCTTGCAGAATTTGGTTCATGTCACCGTAACGAGCCATCAGGTTCATTGCACGGGATTATGCGTGTGCGTGGCTTTACCCAAGATGATGCACACATTTTCTGTACCAAAGAACAAATTGGTCAAGAAGTTGCGGACTTCATCAAGTTAACCCTGGATGTCTACAAAGACTTTGGCTTTGAAGAAGTGCAAATGAAATTGTCGACACGTCCAGAAAAACGTGTCGGTGATGATAAACTTTGGGATATGGCAGAAAAATCTTTAGCAGATGCTTTAGATGCTGCAGGTCTTGCATGGGATCTTCAACCGGGTGAAGGTGCATTCTACGGTCCGAAAATTGAATTCTCATTGAAAGACTGCTTAGGCCGTATCTGGCAATGTGGTACTATTCAGTGTGACTTTAACTTGCCTGAGCGTTTGGATGCTTCTTATGTAACAGAAGATAACGACCGTGATCAGCCTGTAATGTTACATCGTGCAATTCTTGGCAGTTTCGAGCGTTTTATTGGTATACTGATTGAACACTACGCAGGCTTTATGCCACCTTGGTTGTCGCCAGTTCAAGCGTGTGTGATGAACATTACCGATTCGCAAGCTGAAGCATGTGAGTCAGTCGTCGCTAAACTTAAAGAAAGCGGTATTCGAGCAATTTCTGACTTGAGAAATGAGAAAATCGGCTTTAAGATTCGTGAACGTACTTTAGAGCGTATTCCTTACTTATTGGTTCTCGGGGACCGTGAAGTTGAGGAAGGTACAGTGAACGTGCGTACCCGCTCAGGAAAAAATTTAGGTACTATGTCAATCGATGCTTTCGTTGACTTAGTAAAAGCAGCCGTAGCCGAACGCGGCCGGTACATTGTGGAGTAACAGCGATTAAACAGCCTGACCGTAATCAACAGGGCGGTAACAAATCAAACCGTCCTGCCTTGAATGATGAAATTCGTGCAAAAGAAGTCCGTCTTGTAGACGAAAATGGCGAGCAAAAAGGTATCGTAAGCTTGGCTGATGCCTTACGTGCGGCAGAAAGCGTTGAGCTTGATCTTGTAGAGATCGTAGCAAATGCTGAGCCACCTGTTTGTAAAATCATGGACTTCAACAAGCATTTGTTTGATCTTAAGCAAAAGCAGAAAGAAGCGAAGAAAAAACAGCATCAAGTACAGGTGAAAGAAATCAAGCTACGCCCTGCGACTGATGTTGGTGATTACAACGTAAAATTACGTGCCATTATCAAGTTCCTTGAAGAAGGCAACAAGGTAAAAATCACTCTACGCTTCCGTGGTCGTGAAATGGCTCACCAACAACTTGGTCTTGCTCAATTGCAAAAAGTTGAAGCAGATGTAGCTGAATTCGGTGTAGTTGAACAAACACCAAAAATGGAAGGTCGTCAAATGGGTATGCTACTTGGACCAAAACGTAAAAAGTAAGCACTCATTGATTAGAAAAGCACTGCAATGGCAGTGCTTTTTTATGGCTGATTTTTGTGAGAAATACTAAAATTCTTATTACCTGGATATGTACTTTATTGCGCCGTACTCTGCTTGCCTGCTTCAACAATGGGAATGTTGGCTTCAGTCGGTACGTAGATGATTTGTTGAATCCGCCCATCGCGCAATGCTTCACCAAAGGCGCCAATGAATTCCTGTTTACGGTATTCAGGATAATCTTTAGCCGCTTCTCCAACCAATTTAATCGCTTCAGCACGAAGCTTGGCGCTTTCCAGTTCTGCTTTAGCGACTTGCACCTGAATCATTTTGGATTGTTCCGCTTCTGCTAGTGCAGCTTGACCGTCCATGCCTTGTTTCCACACTTTATAATGCGGCCAACCGAACAGCAAGAGAAGCACCAATAGCAAGAAAAAGAACAAGGCCATAAATAAGCTGATCGGGTTAAGCGGAAGCTGTCTTGTATAGTTCATGATAGACCTGTTTTATTTAAACTATTGTTTTGAGTTTTTAAGCGCTTTTTAGTCAGTATATGGCAAAGAAAATCCAGCGTGTTTGAGGATTTTAGGATGGTTATAAAAAAGACCCGTTATTGGCGGGTCTTTTTATCTTTTATTTGTCCTTTTCGGGTGAAGCGAGCTGTTCAGTAGCTTTAGCTCCAATTGGAATTTGGCGTGGCAGGGCTTCTTCAGGCACAGAACGTTGTAAGTCTATTTTCAGTAAACCATTTTCATAATCGGCTTGTTGCACCTCTATATGTTCATCCAGACGTAGCGACAGTTTAAAGGAACGGCTGGAAATCCCTTTATGCAGAAACTCGACCGTGCTGTCTGAAGACTCGTCAACGGCTTTACCAGTAATGGTCAATAACTGGTTTTCCAGATTAATCTCGAGCTGATCCTGATTAAATCCGGCAGTGGCAACAACAATACGGTAATTATTATCGCCTGTTTTTTCAATATTATAGTGGGGGTAATTGGGAGTATCGCTTTGCATTGCATAATCGAATAGATCATTGAAGCGATCAAAGCCAATACTTCGACGGAATAGCGGACTAAGACTGAAACTGCTCATTGATAGAACCTCCTGAGGATCACGAAGTTTTTACAAACAGGAAAAAATCCTGTTTGCTATTACATTCACAGTATTTAAAGCAATCATCTGAAAAGATGATTGCCTTATTTTTATATAAGACTGTTTGGCATATTTTCAATCACTGAAATTCATTTTTTAAAGTATGCAGAAATCTGGTCATGCTAAATCAGAATAAGTGTTTAGATTGGTAATTTTGCTTCTAAGCGTCACTAAGGATTTAAGATTTGTCCATAAAAAACATGCTATAAATAAGTACACAGTTCAATAGCGTCATGTAAAACGAAAAAGGCAAAAGGTAGCAAACATGATTGATCTCTATTATTGGGGAACGCCCAATGGTCATAAAATTACAATAGCATTAGAAGAAATGGGTTTGGATTATCAAATTTTTCCCATCAATATTTTAGAAAATGATCAGTTTCAACCTGACTTTTTACGTATTTCTCCTAACAATAAAATTCCAGCGATTGTGGATCAGAATGGTCCGAATGGCGATGCGATTTCCATATTTGAATCGGGCGCCATTTTGCAGTATTTGGGCCGTAAAACCGGGCTGTATTATCCTACCGATGAACAGCAGCGTGTTGAAGTCGAGCAATGGCTGATGTGGCAAATGGGTGGTTTGGGGCCGATGCTGGGGCAGAACCATCATTTCGGTCGTTTTGCAGCTGAAAAAATTCCCTATGCAATTGAACGTTATGTAGCTGAGAGCAAACGTTTATATGGCGTGCTGAATAAGCAGCTGATTGGTCAAAAATATGTGGCTGGGGAATATTCGATTGCCGATATGGCCATTTTACCGTGGATTTTACGCCATGAATGGCAGCAAATTCAGCTTGAAGATTATCCACATGTGAAAGAATATGTAGATCGCCTGACTGCACGTCCAGCTGTGCAGAAAGCATTGTCGATTCGGGTAGACGGGTTAGCATAAATCGCAATTGTGTTAAGATGGCGGTATAGAAAAATAAACCACCCCAGCGGTGGTTTTTTATTGGATCAGCACCTTATGAAAGCATTCTTTTTAAATTCAACCCGTATTCTTGAACGAAATGCCAGAATCTACTGGAGTATCATTTTTGGTATAGCGGCTTGTCTAATCCTTTATATTGCAGAAGCCGTGCACATCCAGAATTTTATGGCAACTTTAAATACGCAGGATCAAAATGCATTATACGCAGCTATCCAGCCTTTGACGCAGCGCTATAGCTATAGCCGTTATCTGGTTCTGGTTCTAGCTTTGCTTTGGACAGTTTATGAATATACCTCAACCAAGAAAAAACTCGGGCTTTAAACCGGTAGCAGCCTGATGCCGGCCTACCTGTTACTTTTTATTTCTGCCTTTGGTGCGGCAACTTTATTACCTTTGCAGTCTGAAGCGGTGCTGCTCACTTTTTTGTTCGAGGGTCAGCATCCGGTGTGGCTGTTAATTGCTGTTGCCAGTCTGGGAAATATTCTGGGATCCTGTGTGAACTGGTGGCTGGGTTTTAAGATTGAACACTACAAAGACAAAAAATGGTTTCCAGTATCAGAGCAGCAAATGTGGAAAGCACAGGCGAAATATCACAAATATGGCTACTGGTCATTATTGCTGAGCTGGGTGCCGATCATTGGTGATCCGATTACCCTGATTGCCGGTTTGCTGAAAGAAAATTTTGCCCGATTTTTAATGATGGTTTCAATTGCTAAAATAGGGCGCTATTTATTTATCTATTTGGCTTTTAGTCTATTTTAAAAGAGAGATACCTGAGTATCTCTCTTTTTATTTTGCTTATTCACAGTGATTTAAGTCGAACTTAATCTCATCTTTAAAGCTGGATTTTTTATACAGCCATAAGGTCTTGGCAGTACGTTGTACAGTAACTTGACTATTTGATACAGCTTGAACGACCTGTTGATCTAAAGCATAAATACCTGAACCCTGTTTCACTTTAACTTTTTTTACATCGCCGTGTTTATTGACATTAAAGGTGAATTTAACGCTACGATTGTGGCCGTTGAGCAATTCAGAATTGATGTCTAGCTGAGGCTGGGTTTGGTATGAAAAAGGTGTTTTTCTGTTCTGCTGTTGAGCCTGCCAATTTTTCGATTCAAAGTGATAAGAACAAATTTCAGCATCATCTTGGCTTAATCTTAAATTAAAGGTTTGATAGCCAATGAGGGGGGTTGCAGTATCGTTTTCCATATGCGGTTTAACATGTGCTTCATGCACGGCATTCATTAACAGGTTATCCAAATGTGCCAATCCGGTACTTTCTTGTACGCTAGCTTTGGTAATACTGCCGGTTTCATCGGCATAAATACGAATAATGGCACTGCGGTTCTGCTCTTTTAAATCTTCATTTTTGTAGTTGGGGCGTGGAAATTTGGTCCACTGAATGCGGGTAGTCAAATGCGCTGGAAGGGCTGCACTTTTCTGAACGGCGAGTTGTTTTGCTGCTTTGGGTGCGGCGCTATAGACAGCACTGAACGGGAGGCTCATGAGTAGAGAAAAACACAGTATTTGTTTCATAAATATTTATTTCTTAATCAAACCAGATCTTGCGGCAGGAGTGGAGTATTGTTAGTGCGAAGTATTTCCTGAATTGGAAATACTCGCAAGTCTAAAAATTCAATTAATGTTCATGATCATGTGCTTTAGTAATATCGACACCAAATAAATCATGGGTTTTTGCCCAGCTCATGGCCACCACCACCATGGTCATGCAGCCACCAAATACGGTTGCCATAATGGTACCCATATATTTTGCGGCCAAACCGGATTCAAAAGCGCCCAGCTCATTGCTGGATGATACAAACATGCCATTTACTGCTGCGACACGACCACGCATATTTTCAGGCGGGTAAATTTGTAGAATGGTTTGTCGGATGACCACGGAAATACTGTCACAGGCACCGGTCATGGCCAAGGCAAACAGCGATAGCCACATATTGTTCGAGAAAGCAAATAGCAAGGTAAACAGTCCAAACCCGGCCACCGCAAGCAGCATATTGCGCCAGGCATTCTGGGTCGGTGGAAATCTGGTTAAGGCAATCATGGTGATGAGTGCACCAATGGAAGGAGCAGCACGCAAATAACCCAAACCCTCAGGCCCGACTTTTAAAATGTCTTCAGCAAAAATCGGCAATAAGGCAATCACGCCGCCAAACAGTACTGAAACCAGATCCAGTGAAATGGCCCAGAGCACAATTTTGGTTTTCCAGATAAAGCGGAAACCATCACCCAAACTTTCCAGTAAATTGTCTGTTTCAATCTTGGGAAAACTGCGCTTTTGCAGCAGGTTAATCAGGATAAAACAGATGGCCAAGAGTACCGCTACCGAAAGTAAACTAGTTTCACGACCTAAAAATGCCAGCATAAAACCGCCGAGCATCGGCCCAATAATCACCCCACTTTGCCAGCCAATCGTGGTCCAGGTTGCACCATTGGCATAGAGCTCACGTGGAATCAGAAAAGGCTTGAGCGATGTTGCAGATGGATTGTAAAAACCGCGAATGGTGCCCAAGCCAAAAATAACAGCATAGATCCCCCAAGACAGGGTATTCACCTGAATTTGACCTAAGCCATAAGCATGAAAAAGCCACCATAAAATCAGAGGCAGAGGTAAGGCAAAAAACAGACAGATTTTCATGATGGTCTGTTTATTAAAGCGGTCGGCAAAATAGCCGCCCCATAATGACAAGGCAATAAACGGAATTGCTTCGGCAAGTCCAATTAAACCCAGCGTCAACGGATCTTTGGTAATCTGATACAGCGAATAGGCGACAATAATTTCTTGAATTAAAATAGCGAGGGTGAGGCAGAACTGGTTGATCGTCACAATGGAAAAGTCACGATAACGCAGGGCTGCAAAAGCATCCTGTGCAGGGTTCATAGGAGTCCAGTATTCTTATGTTGTGATAATTATAATGCCGAATAGTTGATTTATTAATAAAAACATCCCGTTTTGGATAGTGAAAATAAGTCTAAGTGAACTCGATGATCGGTGCGCTATTTTCAGCATATGTGCTTTTGTTTTAAGCAAAGATGCTTTAGAATACTGGCTCCCTTACCTGCAGGTCGTTTTGTAATGGTGCAAACGAGCCGAACAGGTGTTCAAAAGAGGTTGTTATGCCTAAGATGAAAACTCGCCGTGGTGCAGCTAAACGCTTTAAAGCGACTGCTAACGGTTTTAAGCGTAAACAAGCGTTCAAACGCCACATTTTGACCAAAAAATCTGCTAAGCGTATTCGTCAATTACGCGGCTGTGTAATGGTTCACGTCAGTGACGTTGCTTCAGTTCGCCGTATGTGCCCATACATCTAAGGAGATTTATAAATGGCTCGTGTAAAACGTGGTGTACAGGCTCATCGCCGTCATAAAAAAATTCTTGCTCGTGCTAAAGGTTACTATGGCGCTCGCTCACGCGTTTACCGCGTTGCGTTCCAAGCAGTAATCAAAGCAGGTCAATACGCTTATCGTGACCGTCGTCAAAAGAAACGTCAATTCCGCGCTTTGTGGATTGCACGTATCAATGCCGGTGCTCGTCAAAATGGTTTGTCGTACAGCCGTATGATCGATGGCTTGAAAAAAGCTCAAGTGATCATCGACCGTCGCGTACTTGCTGACATCGCTATGCATGACGCAGTTGCATTTGCTGCTTTAGCTGAAAAAGCTAAAGGCGCATTAGCTGCATAAGTCTTTTAAGACTTAAAAAAAGACCGCTTTTTAGCGGTCTTTTTTATTTTCGGCTTTAAAAATATCCCTTATTCATTCAGGGTTATTTTGAGGGCTAAATATAGGACGGTTCGCTCAGTTCATTTTAATCAAATCTGCGTTTGGGAAAGCCCGATAATAAAAATAAACCAATCGCAGCAAAGCCAATCGCCTGAATGGCAAGCATCAGTTTATGCTGTGCTGGCAGTACTGAAATCAAGCTGATTAAAGCCATTAGCGGCATGATCAAAATAAGAATTGCAAAACCTTTTTTATAGGGATTATCTACAGCAATTTTTAAGTTTAAAGCCCTTAATCCATGTACGGCCATACCAATCCCCACACTGATCCCGGTAAATACAGCTGAAAGTTGCTGTACCGTAGAGCAGAGATAAATGATCACACAAGTTGCAATGCAAACCATCAGTTTTAGTTGATAGCTACATTTGTCTGAATACCAGAACTCCAGCATTATTTTTGCTCATCTAAAGAATCATTTTTATTCAGTAAAGATAAAGGCGAAAACAGACAAATGGCCAATGCCATAAAACCAATGCCTTGAGCACCCGGAATGAGAATTTCTCCGTTCTGCATATGCATGAAAATCAGCGCAAGTAATAGGGCAATTGGAATCCAGACCAATAGCCGGTAGAACAGGCCGGTCGGATTTTTTGCAGCAAAATGAATTTTACAATAACGGCAAATTAGAAAAATAATCCCTGTTCCCAGAAACATCAGAATCGCATCCGGTTTTAAAGGTTCCATCCAGTACAGCACGCCTGTTGCAATAGCAATGACCACAAAGATTAGCAATTTACGGAGGATGGAAACTTTAGGATTAAACCAAAATTCAAGCATATTGTTCCGATAGATAAATGAGAGCTAATGGCACTTTAGCAAAAACGGCAATAAAAAAGCGAGGCTTTTGCCTCGCTAGAAATTAAGAATTTTTATTTGGGCCCCAATCATAGATTTTCTTCTGATAGGCATACCACATCATCCAGAGGCCAATCAAAATCATAGGTACGGTCAGGAATTGACCTTTACTCATCCAGCCAATAAACAGCTGGCCATTATCGGGTTCACGGAAAAATTCCACCACAAAACGAGCAATACCGTAACCGATCAGGAACAGGGCTGACACAGCCATACGTGGACGCGGCTTGGAGCTGAACCACCACAGCACAATAAACAGGATTAAACCTTCACCCAGTGCCTGATAAAGCTGTGAGGGATGACGCACCAACTGCAATGGATCAGTAGGAAAGATCATGCCTAAGGCAAAGTTCGGATCAGAAACCGGACGACCATAAAGTTCACCACCAATAAAGTTGCCAATACGACCGAACATTAGGCCCGTCGGAACGCAGGGTGCAATGAAGTCCAAAGTCTGGAACCAGGTTTTCTGATATTTTTTGCACCAGAACAGCATGGCGATCATGACACCCAGAAATCCGCCATGGAAGCTCATGCCACCTGTCCAGACCTGGAATAGCCATAGCGGATTGGCCAGGAACTGTTCAAAGCCATAAAAGAACACATAACCTACACGGCCACCCACCACCACACCTAAAGCGCCATAGAAAATCAGGTCTGAAACCATCTCGGGTGTCCAGCCATCACGCTGTTTGGTTCTATAAGTCGCCAGTCCCCAGGCAAATAAAAATGCCAGTAAATACATCAGTCCATACCAGTGGACTTGTAATGGTCCCAGCGATACCGCAACCGGGTCTATATTCGGATAGCTCAGCATTCCTGTTCCTTGTCATTATGTTTTGCACAGATTTTAGCTGAAACCAAGGAAAAATGTTGTACATTCAATGTGTAAAGATAAAGAGCATGAATTATGTGTATTGTAGCTTTAGCTTGGCAGGTTCTGGATGATACGCCGCTGTGTCTGATTTCCAATCGGGATGAGTTTTATCAGCGGCCGAGTTCGGCATTACATTACTGGGAAAACAGCCCGATTATTGCCGGAAAAGACCTGCAGTCAGGTGGCACATGGATGGGAATTACTGCATCAGGTCGCTGGGCAGTCGTGACCAATTTTAGAGACGCGACTGATAAAAAGCAGTATCCAACTTCACGTGGTCATTTGATTCAGGCCTTTTTAGAATCTGATTTAACCTCGATTCGTTTTGCTCAAGACCTGGAAAAACGGCAATGTGATTATGCCGGTTTTAACCTATTTGTCGGTGATCAGCATCAGGCGGTTTATATGAGTAATAGAGGTGAAGCACCTCAGGTGTTAGCCAAAGGCGTGTATGTGGTATCGAATGGTTTAATGACGGAGCATTGGGAAAAGACCAAACATCTGCGTAAGCGTTTTACCCAGGAATTTTTACCGATGCTCCAGCAGTCCGGAACTCCTGAGGCCGATCTGGAATTTGCAGTGTGGGACATTCTGGAAGATGAGCGGAAAATTATTCCCGAGCTTTTGCCACAAACCGGCATTAGTTTAGAGATGGAAGAATTGCTCTCTTCCACCTTTATTCAAAGTCCGGTGTATGGTACGCGCTGTTCCAATTTTTTAAGGTTGCAAAATGATGCGTGGCTGTGGCAGGAAAAATCCCAGCAGGGGGAAACTCAGGGCAATATTATCCAGATGCATTTACCTTTACATAAATAAAAAAATGCCGACACGAGGTCGGCATTTTTAGAAGGCAGTTTATTTACTTGGTGTTGCTTTCTTTTGCATTGATGGAGCGATTGGGTCAGCCGTAATATAACCTACCGCCGCAGCGAACTTTTTGTTGTAGTTTGCATCAATTGCAGTGTCAATTTGCGTCAGTAAATCTGCGCTTAAGCCGCTACGTGCACCAGTTGTAGCATCGATTTTATAGAAACGATTCCATTCATCACCTGGGTGCTGGAAGTTACTCATGATGTAGGTCCAGCCATTCACTTCATCTACGGCATGCAAACCTGTGGACTCTGCGCCGGCTGGCGTAGACAAGATACGATCCAAGGTGTTCGTATCCACATTGTAAGCCCACAAGAAGTTATTCAAATGGTTGCCCGAATCTTCACCGATAAACAAAGTGCGTAGTTTTTCCGAGAACTTCAAGTTATCTGGACTGGCAATTTGTTCTGGATCAGCTGTGTTACCCAAGTTGTCAAAGTTAATATCTTTGCCCATCAATAACATATGGCTTTGCGCAGGCACCCATTCACTTTTAATGAGTGTAGCATTGCTGTCAACTTGGCTGCTTTTAAGATCATGAGCAAGTACACCACCTGCTTTCAATGCTTTTGCAAATTTAACATTATGTGCAGCAACATAACCTTTACCTGTGACAACCATCGAGTCTTGGATATTGGCAAGGGCAGAGTAAGCCACTTTATCCTTGATATTTACCGTTGTGCCTTCCATTTTGGTAAATGCCATGCTCGCACCCATCAGTGCCGCATAACGATGGGTTTCCAGGAAAGCGGCTGCTTTTTCCATACCTGGTTTGAGTTTGACCCAAAGCTTTTTCTTCGCCAATGTGATTTCAGTATAGCTCGCATCATTTGGATTTACGTTTAAGCTTTCCATGATATCTGTTGGTTGAATATTTTGAACATTGACCAAATCTTCAATTTCTTTGCTGGTTGCAGAACCAAGCTTAATCCACTCAATACGTGCTGTAGAGGTTTCATTTAATTCATCTTTGTATTTAGCAGCGTAGAGTGTTCCCGCAGAGAGGTCTTTCTCTTTATCTGCAATAAACATAAAGAAACCGCCATTGGTATAGTCATCACCCATGATGACGGTTTTATTGTCAGGCATGACTTGAACCAGTTCATGTGAAATACGACCTAAACAATAATGTTTCTTGATGCTACCTGTGCCATCTAAGTTCACGATCACTTCGGGTAAATGACCATAGTTATATGGTTTGACTTTACTCATATCATTATTAAAGAAGTATTTTCCAAATCCGGCTGGATCTGCACCGCCAATGCCTTGGTTGAAAGCATCAGGTTCATATTCTTCACTGGAAAGATGGGTATTCCACGGAGAAAGACTGGCACCACAGGTAATCCATAAACCGTGCACAGGTGCAGTATTCACATTGAAATACTTTTTAAGTTCTAAATGACCGGTCTTTTGATCCTGATCTAGAGTCAAAATGGCAATTGGAGAAGGCAATTGACCGTAGGTGTCTGCACCTGACTGGTCTTTTGAATTATATTCAAACTGAACCACATGGAATACGGGAGTCGTCACACCCTCGACTTTGGCACCGTCTAAATGAATGAGTGATGAACCATCCGGAGCATCAGAAAAGAACTGACGTTCTTGTCCTACGACGGATTTATCCATAATCGGGTTGCCATTCACATCAAAATAGCCGCCGGCAACAATTGTTCCGCCACCATGTTTGGGTACAGTTTGACCCGTAACAAAGAAGGGTTTATATGCAAGCTGATATTCTGTATTTGTTGCATCATCCCAAGTAATTTGTAGTTTTGATTTGACCGATGTCGTCGCCATGTCAGAAACTGTGCTTGGTGCAGTCATTGGGGTAAATTTAGCACTTTTAAAATTGACTGGTTTTGTCGGTGGAATAGTGATGGCGTCTGAATCACTATTATTACACCCCGTTAATGCTGCTGTTGTGGCCATTGCCCCAAGCGGTAAAAAAGGAATTCCAGAAAACCATTTTAAAAGATCGCGACGAGTTGGCTGATGAGAAGTGGTTGTCATATTCAATCCGTAAAGTGTAATTAAGTTATTGTTTAGTTGGTTATCATGAGCGATTGTATAAACGGGTAATGACAGTTTTTTTACACTTTTTGGTCAATTTAAAGACAATTTGTTTTATTTAAAAATAATAAAATCAATATTTTAATATATATAAATAAAAACTCAAAACTTGCGTTTCAGGTTTGGAGCCGGGTAAAAGTAGTCTGATTACGGTTTGAATGCGTGGCGTTTTTCTAACATCTTTCCAAAAAATAATCCTATTTCAAATAATAACCACATGGGAATGGCAAGCATCACCATGGAAAGAGCATCAGGTGGAGTCACAAACATGGCGACAAAGAAACAGCCCACCACAATAAAGCGCCGCTTTTCTGCCAGACTTTGCGTGCTGACCACACCAATCAGAATCAGGACTAAAGTGACAATCGGAATTTCAAAGGTCAATCCAAACACCAAAAACAGTTTTAAACAAAAACTTAAATAACTGTTGATGTCGGTCATTGGTGCAACGCTCTCCGGCGATACACTGATAAAGAAATGCAAAATTGCCGGTAGGGTAATGAAGTAGGCGAAAGCTATGCCTAAGTAAAACAAAGAAATACTGCCAGCTAAAAGTGGAATGGCTAAGTGACGCTCTTTTTCATACAGGGCAGGGCGTACAAATGACCATAAGAAGTAGATGATCACCGGCATCGCCAACATCAGAGCCACGAATAGATTCAGCTTAAACGGTGCCATAAAGGTCGCGGTAACATCGGTGGCAATCATGGTTGAATTGACAGGCAATTGCTGTCTGAGTGGTTCCGACAAAAGCTGATAAGTATAATTGCGAAATGGCAATAAACAGAAAAACAGCAGCAGGGTAATAGCAACGATTTTAAATAGATACTGGCGTAGAACGATTAAATGCTGCATCACAGGCATTTGTTCCAGATTCTCAGTCTCTGATTTGACTACAGTGGCAGGCAATTGACTTGGGCTCATACGGCAATCTTCAATGTAGAGGGGAGATAAGAGCGCGAAACCTTGACTGCATCAGTGCCATATAACTGAACAAAATTCGCTGAAAAGGGTGTCAAACGACACGGACTTCGCCATGTGTAAAGCTGTGGAGATGGCGCTTGAGTCTTTTGTGGTTGTGTTGACTGAGTCAAATGATCCAGCTGCTTTTGCAAGCGCTGTTCTATTTCTGTCATGCGATCAATTTCTTTTTGGATTTCTTCACGAAAATCTGAAAGCTTGAGTTCCCGATCGACTTCAGTTTGAACACTCTGAATGAAACGTTTGGCTTTGCCATACCATTTCGCCGCAAAGCGCGCAGCTTCAGGAAGCTTTTCTGGACCGAGTACCAGCAATGCAATAATGGCAAAGCACAGCAGTTCTGTCATACCTACATTCAGCATGGCACGGTACTCTTAGCTTTTCACTGAATTTTCAGGATTTTTCACCTGTGCCTCAATGGTACGGGGTTCATTTAATCTAGATGGAATAGCTTCATCATCTTTAATGGATTTTTTAAAATCTTTGACTGCACCACCGACATCTTTACCTAGGTTTTTCAGTTTGGAGGTGCCAAACAATAAAATCACCACAATTGCAAAAATGACTACGTGCCAAATTGATAATCCTGCCATGTTCTTTACTCTTTTTTTATTTAGCTCTATCTGAACATTTGGCCATGACAGCAATGTGACTGAAAAATTTCAGTTTCAAGACAATCATGAATGGAGATGGAATCAGAAAAATAAGCAGACCCGGTCATGCTATTTATAGGATTGTGCTAGGATTTAAACTTCTGCTTCAATTCAATTTGCAATCCATGGCACTTATCCTTCCACTCATCTCGTTTCTTATTGGATATTTGGGTGTCAATGTATTAAAGCCGATTCGCCCGATAATGGCCGCTATGCTGGCACGCCTGCTGATCCCATTGATTGTGATTTACAACATGGTGTTCTATCAGCAGGGGAGTTTGTGGCTGATCGGTTTTAGTATCTGTAGTTCACTCTTCCTGTTTGGCCTGTTCTATGTTTTTTCCCGAGATAAATTACGTGCACTGTGTTTTAGTTATTTAAACGGTGTCTGGCTCGGTTTCCCATTTGCTTTGGCATTGTTTGGTCCTGAAGCCTTAAATACCATTGTTGCCTTATATATCGGTGGTTCTCTATTTGGAAATGTTAGTGCGGTCGTGGCAGTCAGTCCTGATAAACAGGATCCAAAATTTATTGTTAAAAATATGCTGAAATCACCGCCGGTGATGGCACTGACGATTGCCGGGATTCTATCCTTCTGGGATTTTAGTGCTTATGAATCTCACCCAGTCATTCAGTGGGGCTATCAGGCCAATAAGGTTCTGGTGACTTTTGCCGGGATGTGTATTTTGGGGATGTGGCTGAGTAAAGTCAGGATTCAACTAAGCGATTTAAAGCGAAGTCTGCTGCTGATTAGCGGTCGTTTTATTCTCGCTTTAGGTTTGGTAACAGGAGCCTATTTGTTTTTACCTATTCCGCATCAAGTACTGAGCTACGCTGTTATGATGATGTATTTCCTACTTCCACCCGCAGCTAATATTGTGGCGCTTGAAACCCATTATCAGGGCACAGGATATTCAGCGAAATATATTGCGTCGGGTACGATTGCGAGTGCGATATTGATTGGCGTGTATGGAGTGGTGTTACATAGCTTAGTGCCGAATTTATGATTTATGACATGTTTAGAAGAGTTTTGAAAGTTCTCTCTCCCTTTGGGAGGGAGTTAGAGAGAGGGTTTTGAAAGATTAACCTCCCCTTGCGAAGCTGAACTTCTCATCCCTCCTGAGAGGAGGGAGAACTTTATTGAGAAGTTTTTTTAACTTTCTAAACTCGCCTTAAATAAATGCATCGCCTGACCACGGTGACTAATTTTATTTTTATCTTCTTTTGATAATTCTGCACTAGATACATTCAGTTCAGGCAACCAGAACAATGGATCATAGCCGAAACCATTTTCACCGCGAGCCGCTTCTAGTATTTCACCCGTCCAAATACCCTGGAAAACTTGTGGCAGTGGATCTTCTGCATGTTGAACCAATGCAAGAACACAAACAAACATGCCTTCAATTACTTCGCCTTCTTTACGAAGCGGTTTAAGTCGGGCTAACAGCTTTTCATTATTGGCGGCATCATTGCCATGTTCACCGGCATAACGTGCAGAATAAATCCCTGGTGCACCGCCCAGTACCGGAACGCAAATTCCTGAATCGTCAGCTATGGCTGGTTTGCCTGAAATCTTAGACGCATGACGCGCTTTGATAATCGCATTTTCAACAAAGCTTAAGCCGTCTTCAACAGCATCTTCAATATTCAGTTTGCCTTGTGGAATGACTTCAACAGGAAGATTGAGTTCTGCAAACATTTTTTCAAATTCGGCAATTTTACCTTTGTTGTTGCTTGCAAGAACGAGGGTTCCTTGAGATAACCAGTCTTGAGACGCCATTGTTGTGCTCTTTGTATCAATAAATATAGTGTTATTTTAACGGATTTTTAGTTCCTAATTTGCTTCAGCGCTGCTGATTGTAGGTTTGAATTAAATAATAAGAAAATTAAGGAAATAAATTGTGATTAGAATTGCCGAGTTGTCAGATAGTGTAGACATACAGCAGCTGATTCAGCCCTATATTTCTGACTTTGCTATTCATGCAGAAGGCGAGCAGAAATTTAGCCAGTCTGCTTTAGAACGGTTATTACAACAAACAGAAGTCCATTATTTTGTTTATGAAAGAGCAAGCAAAATAATTGGTGTAATCGCTTATAGAGAACCAACGCATCTGGTTCATTTTTTTGTAGATCAGGCTTATCAGGGGCAGGGGATTGGACGATTATTATGGAATTATCTGCTGCAAAGGCTGGAAGATGGTAACCCTCAGCAAGTGAGTGTAAATTCGAGTTGTAATGCTGTTGCTGTGTATAAAAAATTTGGTTTTGAATGTATTTCAGGTGTCTGTGAGTTTGGCGGTTTGCGCTTTATTAAAATGCTTCGGCTCAAATCATCCTGTGCATAAAAAAGCACCCGCAGGTGCTTTTTAGAATCAGGCAGAATTACTGTGCCTGAATCCACTTGTCCGCACGGTCACGTGCCTGACGAATCTGTTCTTGGCTCAAGTTGGCAGCCAAAGCGGTTTTTTTGCCTTCAGAAAGGGAAATAACTTTATTGTCGAGCATGCCGTCACGGGTAGACAATTCATACCACTGGTATGCACCAACATAGTTTTTCTTTTGCTCTTCCATCCTGGCTAGATTGAAGCTGGCACGGTTATCGCCACGGCTTGCTGCTTTTTCAAAATATTTACGTGCCAAAGCTTCATCTTTTTTGGTGCCAATACCATCCGCCAGCATACGACCCACATTCAGCTGGGCGGCGGTCAAGCCATTGTCCGCAGCGGCTTTGTACCAGGTAAAGGCTTGCTGCTCATCTCTCTGAACATCCTTGCCGTATTGATATTTGGTACCAAGATAAAATTGTGCAGCGGGTTGACCGGCTTTAGCGGCTTTGGTCAGGTTGTTGATATCCATAACAGAATACTGCGCAGCCTGGCTTGAAACCGAAGCTGTAGGTGCAACATATTCTGCATGGGCTTGAATGCTAAACAGTCCAACGAATAGTGTGCTTAATAATATTTTTTTCATAGTGCGCTCACTCGATAAATAGCGACTTCACCAAACAGATTCGGGATATGTTTACTGAGTAAACTACCTTGCTGATCCCCATTCACGGCGAGTCGATTAATAATCCGGATATCGTTTTCGGCACAAAGTGCTTCAAAATCACGGAAAGTACATAAATGAATATTTGGCGTGTTATACCACATATACGGTAATGCTTCTGAAACAGGCATCATCCCTTTTAATGCCAAGAAAGAACGGGTCTTCCAATGCGCAAAGTTAGGAAAGGTAATAATGGCCTGTTTCCCCACACGCACCATATCACGCAATAATACGTCCGGTGCATCTACAGCCTGCAAAGCCTGTGCCATCACCACATAGTCGAAGGACTGGTCTGCAAAGCGGCTTAAACCGAGGTTCAAGTCTTGTTGGATAATATTTAACCCTCGACTGACTGCAATTGCAATCTTTTCCTGATCAATTTCTAGGCCATATGCACGAATATTGTGCTTTTTGCTCATATGTGCCAGCAGTTCACCATCGCCACAACCTAAATCCAGTACGCTGGAATCGGGTTTAATCCATGTTTCTGCCAGTTGATGATCGATACGCATTACACAGTCTCCTTAGGTGTGGCTTCGAGGTGTTCTACACCACCTAAAAATGCACGTAATGATTTAACGTAAAGCGGAATCGGGAACAGGAACGAGTCGTGACCCTGTTCGGCATCAATATCGACATAGCTTACCGGTTTATGGTTGCTGATCAGTGCATCGACAATTTCTTGTGAACGTTGCGGGGTAAAACGCCAGTCGGTAGTAAATGAAACCACCAGAAATTTACATTGGGTATTTGCCATGGCTTTTTTCAATGACTGCTCATACTCGCGTGATGGGTCAAAGTAGTCCAGCGCCTTGGTCATAATCAGGTAGGTATTGGCATCAAAGTTACGGCTGAACTGCTCGCCCTGATAACGCAAATAACTTTCGACCTGGAACTCAACGTCAAAACCGTACATAAATTTGCCCGACTTCAAGTCACGGCCAAATTTCTGTTTCATGGCTTCTTCAGAGAGGTAGGTAATATGACCGACCATACGTGCCAAAATCAGCCCGCGTTTCGGATAGCTGTCATTTTCCAGATAACGGCCATTATGGAAGTCGGGATCAGACAAAATGGACTGACGCGCCACTTCATTAAAGGCAATATTCTGTGCCGATAGTTTCGGTGCACTGGCAATAATCACGCATTTTTTTAAACGCTCAGGATAATCCACCGACCATTGCAAAGCCTGCATGCCGCCCAGAGAACCGCCAATAATGGCATACCAGACATCAATGCCCATACGGTCAGAGAGCAGGGCCTGGGTTTTGACCCAGTCACGCACGGTGACCAGTGGGAAATCCGGTCCATAAGGACGGTTGTCATTTTCAGGGTTCGGCGAAATCGGGCCGGTCGAACCGCTGCAACCGCCAATATTGTTTAGTGCAACCACAAAGAACTTAGAAGTATCAATTGCTTTGCCTGGTCCAATGCATGCATCCCACCAACCGGGTTTGCGGTCATCTTCATGATGATAACCTGCCGCATGGTGATGGCCTGAAAGCGCATGACAAATCAGAATTGCATTGGATTTGTCGGCATTGAGTTCGCCATAAGTTTCGACCATGAGCTCAAAACGTGGAAGAATTCGATCACATTCGAGCTCTAACGGCTCTTCAAAAATAAACTTTTGCGGGGTAACTAAGCCCACTGAATCAGCTGGAAAAGACACAGGAAATTTTCGCCTTAAATCTTTAGGATCAATAAATAAAAGGATACCACTAGCGGGTATCCTTCTAAAGTCATTTTAATGCTAAATATTATTGCTAATACTTATACCGCAGCAGCAATCACCTGATCGGTACTTAATACACCTTGCTCAATCAAGCGGTTGGTGCAGGCAATAATCGCTTCGATAGATGAGGTCACAATGTTGTCATGCATTCCGGCACCAAAGGCTGATTTACCGGTACCTTTGACCTGAAGCTCAACCAAGGCCAATGCTTTGGCATTTGCACCAGAACCAATACTGCGTTCTTCATAGTTCAACACGTCAATTGGCAACTGTAATGCATTCAAGATTGCAGAAATCGGACCGTTACCTTCACCACGCAAGTGTTGAACTTCGCCGTTTACTTCAATATCCAACTCAATGACCTGATTGCCATTTTCATCTGATAATTTGTAGTTTTTGGCCGAGTAATGAGCATCTTTCGCTGCTACATAAGTGTCTTTGAACAAGGTCCAGATGTCTTGTGCAGAAACTTCTTTGGCTTGCTCGTCAGTCACCTGTTGAACCACTTGCGAAAACTCAATCTGTAAGCGACGCGGCAACACCACGTTGTAGTTCGATTCCAACAAGTAAGAAATACCGCCTTTACCTGACTGTGAGTTAACGCGAATCACCGCATCATAGTCACGGCCCAAGTCTTTAGGGTCAATTGGCAAGTACGGCATATCCCAGATTTCTTCGTTTTTCTGAAATTCAAAACCTTTTTTGATGGCATCCTGATGCGAACCGGAGAATGCGGTGAACACCAAGTCGCCGGCATATGGGTGGCGAGGGTGCACTGGCAAGCCTGTACATTCTTCAACAGTGGCAATAATTTCGTTGATGTTGGAGAAATCCAAGTGAGGTGCCACACCTTGGGTATACATGTTCAAGGCAATAGCTGCAACATCGACGTTACCGGTACGTTCACCATTACCAAACACACAACCTTCAACACGGTCAGCACCGGCCATAATCGCCAATTCTGATGCTGCAATACCGCAGCCACGGTCATTATGGCAGTGTACAGAAATGATCACGCCATCACGACGCTGAATGTTGCGGTGCATCCATTCTACCTGGTCGGCATAAACATTTGGACCTGAAACTTCAACAGTGGCTGGCAAGTTCAAAATCACTTTATTCTCAGGAGAGGCTTCCCAGATTTCAGTCACTGCATCACAGGCTGCTTTTGCCACTTCCAATTCAGTTGCAGAGAAACATTCCGGGCTGTACTGAAAAATAAATTCAGTTTCAGGATATTGCGCTGCATATTGTTTCACTTTTTGTGCAGCATTAATCGCTAACTGACGTGCACCTTCCACATCCACGTTCAAGACTTTTTGACGGAAAGTTGGAGAGTTTGAGTTATAGATATGCACGATGGCACGTTTTGCACCGACCAATGATTCGAAAGTACGCTGAATCAAATGATCACGTGCCTGCACCAATACTTCGATGTAAACATCATCCGGAATATGGTTTTCTTCAATCAATTTTCGGGTAAAGTCAAAATCAATTTGCGATGCAGAAGGGAACCCAATTTCAATGTGCTTGAAACCGATTTTCACCAACATCTGGAACATCTTGAATTTTTGATCCATATCCATAGGTTCAAAAATGGCTTGGTTACCGTCACGAAGGTCGGTGCTCATCCAGATTGGCGCTTTGGTAATTTCATTATTCGGCCATTGACGGTCTGGCAAGTCGACACGTTGGTACATGCGACGATATTTTTTACTTGGATCAGCCAACATCATGAGGTAACTCCTTGTGTAACATGGGTTGCTTAAAGTCGTGGATAACGGCAACCTGTTACTTATATAGATTGTGTCTATTCTAGCAATTTACAAGTCTGACACTGGAAGACATTAGTCGAAAGTTGTAATAAAACCAATGCATTATTATGATTTAGTTTTACCGTAGCACTTGTAAATCTATAACTTAATATTAATTCATTTATTCCGAAAATATTTTTCTATTTTTGCATTTAGGGGCTAACTTAAGAAAATATTTTTCACCAATCTTATTTATTGTGGAAAATATAATCATTGTTGATGTCTTTTAGCGTGGCTGTTCCCATTAATGCCATGGTAATTTCAAATTCTTCCTTCAATATTTTAATCACATGCGCCACACCTAATGCCCCCGCAGTTGCCAGCCCATAAATATAAGGACGACCGATTAAAACCGCGGAAGCGCCTAGCGCAATAGCTTTAAATACATCTGAACCACGGCGAATCCCGCCATCGTATAGCAGTGGGAAATCGGCCGGCACCACTTTTTTAATCATTTGCAATGCGGTGAGTGGCGGAATGCAGGTGTCTAACACACGACCGCCATGATTGGATACAATCAGGCCTTGTACGCCGTGCTGTATGGCCAGCAGAGCATCCTGCGGATTGACGATCCCTTTTAAAATAACGGGTAATGAGGTCTGTTGAACCATCCAGGCAATATCCTCCCAGGTGGGTGCAATTTTCATCAAACCATTAAATATGGGATGATCTCCCTCATGCAGTTCAGGCAAGGGAATATGCGCCGCTGTATGCGGATGCTGCATGCCTTCAGGTAAATGAAAGAATACCCGTCGTTCACGGTCTCGGATGCCGGTATGCGGTGAATCCACGGTAATCACCAGGGCTTTAAAGTTTTGCTGTTCGGCCAGTTTTACCAGCGCCAGCGATTTTTCCCGGTCACCTTGCCAGTACAGCTGAAACCATTTGTATGGATTTTCCTGTTTCAGTTGACGCATGTCGGTATTGCTGAAAGTGCTCAGAACCATATTACTACCAAGCACTTCTGCTGCCAGTGCGGTTGCTGCTTCAGCTTCAGGATGGAACTGTTGCTGGTGTCCAATCGGGGCCAGAAAAATCGGGTGCGGATATTCCTGCCCTAAAATTTTACAGCGGGTATGACCTTGAGTCAGGTCTGTGAGCATTCGGGGCAATAAGTGAATTTGTTGAAACTGATCCAGATTGTCGCGAACACTGACCTCATCCATAGCACCGCCCTGCAAGTACTGCCAGACCATATCGGAAAGATGCTTTTGTGCCTGAATTTCATAATCGGCGATAGTCTGTAAATAGGGCGGAATCTGCGAGAGGGGAGCAAGGGGAGCAACGGTTTTCATAGGTCTCCCCATTGGCGTAATAAATTATGATAGTGACTGGTCAAACCCAGAATTTCTTCGTTATCGCCAATCTGCTGGCGTAATTTAATAATGTTCATATCCAGGTTAAACAGCATGCTGCGCTGCCAGTCATCTTTGACCATGCTTTGTATCCAAGTGCATGCCGCAATCCGCTTGCCTTGGGTCACCGGTTCCACCCGATGTAAGCTGGTCGCCGGGTAGAGTATGGCATCTCCCGCATCGAGCTTGACTTCATGGCTGCCATAATTGTCTTCTACAATCAGTTCACCGCCTGCATATTCATCGGGTTCAGATAAAAATACGGTGATGGAAACGTCAGTCCGAATGGCTTGTCCGATGCTGCTGGAATATTGCACGGCATTATCGACATGATTGCCATAATGCCCCTGATCCTGATAGCAGTTAAATAAAGGCGGAAGAATATGTTTGGGCAATGCCGCAGATTTGAGCAGGATGTTGTGTTGTAAGGCCTGAAGAATTTTGGCCGCAAAGGATTGATAAGCAATGCTGTTGGGATCAATCTGCAAATTATTTTTAATTTTTTGAGCCTGAAAGCCGGCGCTGTGCTGACCCTGAATCCAGGCCTGACTGTTATCTAATTGTTGTCGTAGCTCGGCAACCTGCTGTTTGCTCAGAATTTCAGGAATATGTAACATCATCAGCTTGATCTGCATCCCTAACGTTAATTGGACTCAAAATAAATCATGTAGTGCATTAGAGCTCTAATACACTACATTTATACTCAATCTGCTAAGACTTAGCGAATGACTTAAAACTTATAGTTAAAGGTTAAAGCTGCTGAACGCGGTTGTCCTAAAATCACACGACCACCACCATTGTTCAAGGTGCTGATGTATTCCTTGTCTGCCAGGTTATAGACATTCAAGTTGACTGAAGCATTTTTATTCAGGCTATAACCCGCCATAGCATCAAATACCACATAGCCTGGAATGTTAGGCATATTCGCCGCTGCCGTGCTATCGGTAATCACACGTTTTTGTTCATCGACATAACGTGCACCCAAGCCCAGTTTAAAGCCGGCAATGTCATAGGTCGACCATAAGCTTGCTGTCCATTCCGGTGACCAGCGTACATTGTTGGTTCGGGTAATTGCTCCTGTGGTTGCATTCACGCTGAGCTGATCTTCTTGTTCAGTTTTCATATGCGCAACCCCGGCAGACACATTCCATGCATCCGTGATTTTGCCCACAGCACTCAGTTCAACCCCTTTCACGGTCGTTTTACCTTGTTGAATGGATTCTTGGGTAATTGCATCCTGGGTAAACTGGTTTTCATTTTCAGTGTAATAGGCAGCAGCATTGAGTGCCAGTTGATCATTCAACACATCCCACTTGGTGCCAATTTCATAGTGATGGGTTTCTTGCGGTTTTGCTGCAGCACTGTTAATCCCGTCTGCTGAAAGGCTAAAGTTGGCACTTCCCGGAGGAGTCAGAGATTTGGCATAAGAAGCATATATGCTACTTTTAACTGTAGGTTTAAATAATCCTCCCAGTTTCCAGCTGACCAGGGTGTCATGGGCACCAAAACTGGATGGAACCAAGCTGCTGCTACCTGATGGCAGCGTCAAAGCATCATATTCGGTGTCGTAATAGTCGATCCGAACTCCACCATTCAGCTGGAAGCGTTCACCAAATTTAAGCGTATCGAATAAATAGGCGGCAGCTGTATCGGTTTCACCATGGGTATAGCCCCCGTTATACATCAGGCCGGGCATTGCTTCATTGCGATCTGGATTATAAAGATTGGCCCAAGAGGTTGCGACCGTCGCTTGACCCGGCATTTGCGTAGCCATGGTTTTTGTATGTTGCTGTTCTTTTAAGAATTCCAGACCGGCAACCACATCATGCTCAATCGCACCGGTTGTTAAATTCAGGTTCAAGGTGCTCTGGTTAGCCAGAATCTTATTTTCCTGATCGATACCCTGACGTGAACGGTTAACTTCCCAGTCTTTTGGATCAGTTGAACCATTGGTTCTTAAACCTGCTGAACCGGTATTGATCCCGGTTAAAACACGGTTCATACTGGTTTTACCCAAACGGGTGATGTTGGTCAGTTTGACGTTTTCAGCCAGATCACTTTCAATTTTTGCCGTGTACATGTCTGCATCGACATCTTCATGGTCATCGACGTGGCCATAATAATTCTCACGGTTGACTTTAGGTGCTACGGCTAAAGCTGAATCGGCATTGTAGAAACCTGTCATGCCAATGGTCGGAATACCGCCATCCGGAATATTGCGTTGACGAATATGCTGTGAATAGAGATACAGGCGGGTATCGCTATCCAGGCCAAAGGCAATCGAGGGTGCAATCGCCCAGCTGTTATTTTCAATAAAATCGCGGCCTTCAACGCCGCCGTCCTGTCCCATGGCATTTAAGCGAATTGCAATGCCATCATTAATCACCTGATTGATATCAGCAGTCAGGCGGGCATGTTCTGCAGTATTGTAAGTGGCAGAAACTTCACGGCTATTTTCAGTCTGTGGCAGTTTGCTGGCCAGGTTGATATACCCTGATGCTGCACCACGACCGGCTTCCGCACCAGAAGGGCCTTTGACCACTTCAATCTGTTCCACGTTAAAGACATCACGGGTGACCGCACCCAAATCGCGAATACCATCGACATAGGTCGAGGTTTGAGTAGAAAAGCCACGCATTTGAAAAGCATCGCCAGCACTGGTATTGCCATTTTCACCCAGTTGCAGGGTAATTCCCGGGGTGTTTCTTAAGGCTTCAACTAGGGATGTTGCACCTTGTTCTTTTAATAATTCTTTTTTAATCACTGAAATGGTTTGCGGGGTATCGACCAGCGGCTGAGTATATTTTTGGGAACTGAGGCTATCGGCTTTATATTTATTTTCCGCTTTAGATTCCACGGTAATGGTTGGCAGCTGGGTTACACCATTGCTGGTTGCTGCATGAGTCATAAGCGGGAACGATGCCGCTAATGCAACCAGTTGAGCGTTTCTGTGGTGTTTACGGCTTTTGATTTGTGCCATGGTCGGTAATCTCTGGTTTCGTATATGACAGAATTCCAATACTGTTTTGCAACTTTTGAGGTCAGTAATCTGGAACTAAAAGTGAACATATTGTTATGGGTTGTAACAATGGTGTAAATATTAATGATAATTATTATTATTTGCAATAAGTTTGTATGAGATTGTCAGGCTTTATTTGAAATGTTGCTTAAAAAAGCGCAATGGATGTGCTTAATCCAGTGCGCTAATGAACAAGAATGATGATTATGCTGTGATTTTTTACTGGCTCACAATGAAATGCTTAACTCTACTGCTGGGTTTTTTACGAAATTAAACCCATATCAGCCGCAATTCTGCATTTAAGCTATTCATTTTTTATGGCTTTAAAAAATCAGAGTTCAGCCCATTTGCGCATTAAATTATGATAAAGATTGGTCAGCTTGATGACTTCTTGATACTGATCGCCTAACTGCATACGCAAGTTCTGAATGGACTGGTCTAGGTTAAACAGCATGTGGCGTTCTGCATCATCACGAATCATGCTTTGTACCCAAAAGAATGAAGCGAGACGGCAGCCGGAGGTCACTGGCGTGACTTCATGCACACTGGTGGAAGGGTAGAGAATCATATCGCCTGCAGGTAGTTTAACCTCATGGTAACCATAGGTATCTTCTACCACCAGGTCACCGCCTTCATATTCCTCTGGTTCACTCAAAAAAACTGTGCAGGACAAGTCTGTACGCAGGCGCTCATTACTGCCACGGATCCGGCGAATTGAATTATCGACATGAAAACCAAAAGCTTCATTGTTTTCATAACGGTTAAACAGCGGTGGAATAATGTCGAGCGGAATGGCCGCAGATAAAAATAGCGGATGTTGCCCCAATGACTCTAGAATAATGGTACTTAAATGGTGAGTGAGGGGATGATCTTCAGGCAGTTGCTGGTTTTGTTTAACAGTTGCCGAAAGCGTGCCGGCTGTGACCTTACCATTGCCCCATTCAATTTTATTCATTTCTTCACGGAAATATTGGACTTGTTCTTTGCTCAGGACGTTAGGAATATGATGGATCACGGCAATATACCTTTGGAAGGATGAATTCTTTTAGCTATAAAAATAGCCTCATTATGAGGCTATTTTAAATCAAACCCCATAAATAAATTATGGGATTTTTAAAGTCGATTTTAGTATTTGAAGTTTAGAGACAATACTGCGCTACGGCCTTCCGCTTCAGTGGCATAGTGAGATGCATAAGCTTTAGTGAAATAGCGTTCGTCAGACAAGTTGTTTAGGTTAAGTTGTAAATCAACGTTTTTGTTGACGTTATAACGTGCCATAGCATCGTAACGTACATAACCTGGAACAAACTTGGTATTAGCAGCATTACCGTAGACTTTATCCATTGCAGTTGCACCACCACCCAGTGTTAACTGTGGTAATACTTGATAAGTTGTCCAAAGGGTTGCGCTGTTTTTCGCAACGTTTTGAACTTGTTTGCCATCATTTGTACCAGCACCATCATCAACCAATTCACTATCTAAATAAGTATAACCCGCAGAAACTGCCCATTTATCCGTGATGTTACCGTTTGCACCAAGCTCAAGACCATCGACACGAGTTTCACCAATATTACGCGTGAAGCCATCAGAATCTACTGCACGGGTATTGGTTTTTTCGGTACGGAAAATCGCGGCAGTTAAGTTCAGCTTGTCATTCAGAACATCCCACTTGGTGCCTAACTCCATAGTGCGGACTTCTTCAGGTTTTAGATTGTTGAGGTAATTTGCCTGTTCTAGGCTAGTAGAGCCGCTTTGATTGCTGAATGATTCAGAACCATCACCTCCATCAACACCGACCGGATTCGCTGAAGTCGCATAGCTTGCATAAATAGAGCCATTTTCTACAGGTTTGTAAGTAATGCCGGCTTGATAGTTGAAGAAATCATTGTCATTTTCTGCTTTGCGTACAGTGCCTGGGGGAACAACAGTATTTTTACTACCTGCAATCATGGTTTGCTGGGTATCAAATTTGTCCCAACGTACACCCAAATCTAAAATCCATTGTGGATTGAATTCAATACTATCCAAGAAATAAACCGATGTTGATTTACTTTGAATATTGTACTGATCAGCCCCCTCTGTGCTAATAGAGCCGTTCCATGGGCCTCGGTTTGGGTTTTGTACTGAAGTACACCAGCCCGAAGCAATATCAGTAGCATTACAGGCATTATGTGCATTACCTGTCGCGTTTAGACCATCAATAATGTATTGGGTACGGTCAGTTTCCTGATCTGAGTACTCTGCACCCAGGTTAAAGCTATGCTGTAAGGCACCCGTATTAAACTTGCCGGTTAAAGCCAGCTGGTCAGTAAAGGTATTGGTATCAGCTACACGTGAGTTGGTACGTGCCCAAACGTTACCTATTAATTCATTTGTAAAACCAGCTTTGTTATAGAAATTACCCTGAGAATCATCCGGATTAGTCCATAGATAATCATTTTTAGAATTGCTATAAACAGCGGTATTTGAAATGGTTAGATTGTCAGTCAGGTCATGTTCAAGTTTAATCGTAGCAGACTGGTTTTCCTGTTTCTGGAAATCACGGTCTTTCCAGCCGTAATATTTACCCTGTTTCACATCGATAGGCTTACCATTTCCATTTAATGGTCGGTAATCAGTCGCCCCGGCACTTGGCGCACCGAAAGGGTTGTTATAAGGAATACCAGAATCCGGAATATCATCTGTCTTTAAGTAGTAATAGCTTAAAGTTGCACGGGTAGGGGTGTCTAAACCAAAGCTAATGCTTGGTGCAATCCCGGCACGTTTGTATTCAGTACCATCCGCCTGACCGGCTTTTTCATTGTGATGGCCCATCACTGCAACACGAGCAGCAATACCGTTACCAAAATCTTTGTTGCCATCTAAAGTAATACGTTGGTAATTATCTGTACCTGCGCCAATAGAACCTTCTAATGAGTCACCTTTTTTAGCAACTTTAGAAATCATGTTGATGCTACCGCCAGTAGTACCTGCACCACCCATTGCAGATGCAGAACCTTTGGTCACTTCAACCTGTTCTACTGCAAACATTTCACGGTTTTGCGATGTCGCATTGCGTACACCGTCTATATACATCGAACTTTCAGAGTTATAACCACGAATAAATGGACGGTCACCATTCGGGTTACCACCTTCACCAGCACCTAGAGTAATCCCCGGTACTGTACGCAAAGCATCGCTTAAAGTTGTCACTTGAGTATCTGCAATCAGCTGTTTAGAAATAACAGAAACTGATTTAGGCGTATCAAGCAAAGGAGCAACGAACTTGGAGTTTGCAGATTTATCTACTTTTAAACCTTGAGTTGTTTCTGCTTCTGCTTGAGCATGAATAGTGTCAAGCTGAGCAACCTGATCTTGTGCAATTGCATTAGCTGCCATCATTGAAAGTGATGACACAATCGCAGAAGATACGATTTTTTTGCGTGTTTTAATGAAGGCCATTTTTAACTCAATATGGTATTGTGAAAATGTATGAGAATAATAATGATTCTTATTTTACATAACTATTAAGTTGAATTGAAATTGGCGATTAAAAATAAACAATTAAGTGTTTATATGGATGGTACAATGTGTTAATATTTAATTAAGTTATTGATAATTATTATTAACTATTAAAACGATCAAGAGAGTGTTATTAATTGTGAATATTGATATCAATTTTTAACATTTTTAACGCAGAGATAGAACAAATTCTTGCATTTTACCCACGCATATTTCATCTCGTGAAAAGCGTATTTTTTAAAACATGATAAATAATTTAAGCTGATGTCGTATTTATAGAGAGATGTTGCAGAAATAGGGGACAAAACCCTATTTATGAATAAGCATCCAAAAGAGAAGCGGGTAAAATAATGAGAAGAATAGACCACACAAATGCAATACGAACAAATTCGGCAAGGTGTTATCTTTAAAAAGATGGGATGAAAGAACAATAAAGCCAGAATTTTATCTAAAAAGCGTAAAATTACATGGTTAAGCCATCCTGTTTTGTATATCTTTCAATGTTGTCATATAATGTGGCACTTTCAAAATTGCAATTACTATTTCTATATCGAGGAAGCCATGCAAGTAACTTCTGAAGCGGTTTCGGGCGTTGCCCGTCGTTTAAATGTATCTGTACCGACGAGCCGTGTGAACGAGCAATTTGAAGCTCGTTTAAAACGCACTGCTAAAACTGTGAAGATCAACGGCTTCCGTCCAGGTAAGGTGCCTTTAAATGTGGTACGTCGTGAATATGGCGCAAGCATTTATCAAGAAGTTGTGAACGATGTAATTCGTGACACAGTATTTGAAGCAATTCAACAAGAGAAAATCAATGCTGTTGGCATGCCAAACATTGAAAAAGTTGAAAACAAAGAAGACGCTCTTGTTTATGAAGCAACTGTAGAAGTTTATCCAGAAGTTGAAGTTAAATTTGACGGTCTGGCAGTTGAGCGTAAAGCAACTGAAGTGAACGACAAAGACGTTGATCAAATGATCGAAAACCTTCAAAAGCAACGTGCTTCTTGGACTGAAACTAAAGGCATGGCTAAAAAAGACATGCAAGTGACTTTCGATTTCGAAGGTACTGTGGACGGCGAGAAATTTGAAGGCGGCGCTGCTGAAGACTTCAAACTTGTTTTAGGTTCAGGTCGTATGATCCCTGGCTTCGAAGACGGCATCGTTGGTATGAAGAAAGGCGAAGAGAAAGTAATTGATGTTACTTTCCCTGCTGACTACCAAGCTGAAAACTTGGCGGGTAAAGCTGCTCAATTCAAAATCACTGTGAAATTAGTTGAAAAACAAAAACTTCCAGAAATTGATGCTGAATTCCTTAAAATCTTCGGTCTAACTGAAGAAGAAGGCGTTGAAAAATTAAAAGCTGACGTTCGTAAAAACATGGAACGTGAAGTGAAAAATGGTCTTCGTAACCAGGTAAAAGGTGCAACTTTTGATGCGCTTGTAGCTGCAAACGAAGTTCAAATTCCTGAAGCTATGTTGTCTCAAGAAATTGACCGTCAACGTCAACAAATGATCCAACAGTTCACTCAACAGTTTGGTGCTCAAGGCGCTAAAGCATTCGATTCAAGCATGCTTCCAGATGAATTGTTCAAAGAACAAGCTGAAAAAGCAGTTAAATTAGGCGTGCTTGTAAGCAAAGTATTGGCTGAATCTAAAATCGAAGTAGATGCAGCTCGCGTTGAGGCTTACATCGAAGACATGGCTTCTTCTTATGAAGATCCAACTGAAGTGATTGAATACTTCAAAAATGACAAACAGCAACGTGCTCAAATCGAAGCTGTTGTTCTAGAAGATCAAGTTGTTGATCACATCTTGGCATCTGCTAAAGTGACTGACACTAAAGTAAGCTACGAAGACTTATTGAAAGAGCAACAAGCTCGTCAACAAGGCTAAGTTTAGCTGATTAAAAAAAGGCGCATCATGCGCCTTTTTTTATTTACAGACTTATAGGGTCTGTTGACATTTCATAAATGGCTTGCGTTGTGAACTACTCGTTTAGAATGACTAAATTTCGTATTTCACGCCTTGTATCGCCTAAAAAATACTCGTAGTCGCAAACATAGACGAATTGTCAACAAACCCTGTTGAACCTCTACTAAATTCACAATGCTTATATAAAAAATATCTGTTATTTAATTGGGAATATTTTGCATTTTCGGCAATTATCCCTCATATTGTGACTATGAGTTGAGTAACAAGAATTTAGGAATAAATAACGTATGTATGTTCCAACAATTGATAACGCTTTAGTACCAGTGGTGGTAGAACAGTCTTCTCGTGGTGAGCGTTCTTTCGATATTTTTTCACGTCTTTTGCGTGAACGCGTTATCTTTTTGACCGGTGAAGTTGAAGACAACATGGCAAATTTAATTGTTGCGCAAATGTTGTTTTTAGAAGCAGAGAACCCAGATAAAGATATACATCTCTATATTAATTCACCAGGTGGTTCAGTGACTGCGGGTATGGCCATTTATGACACCATGCAGTTTATTAAACCTGATGTGGTGACTTATTGTATGGGGCAGGCAGCATCGATGGGTGCTTTCCTGCTGAATGCAGGTGCTAAGGGTAAACGTTATTGCTTGGAAAATGCACGTGTGATGATTCACCAGCCGCTTGGTGGTTTCCGTGGTCAAGCATCAGATATTGAAATTCACGCACGTGAAATTCTATTCATTAAAGAACGTTTAAACCGTTTAATGGCAGAGCATAGTGGTCAAGACTATGAAACTGTTGCCAGAGATACTGACCGTGACAACTTTATGACAGCCCAAGCTGCTAAAGAGTACGGTCTCGTGGATGAAGTGTTAAGTAAACGTCCATAATTTTCAGATTTTTATATTGGAGTGAATATGTCCGACCATCCTCAAGGACAAAAGCATTGTTCATTTTGCGGTAAAACGCAGTCTGAAGTCGGGAAACTGATTGCAGGTGAGGACGCTTACATCTGTAATGAGTGTGTGGACGTATGCTTAGATTTAGTCCAAACCAGTCAGCAAGTTGAATCTGGTGATTGGGCAAGTAAGCCTTTGCCAAAGCCACACGAAATTCGTGCTGCACTTGATCAATATGTGATTGGTCAGGATGTTGCTAAGAAAACGCTTTCAGTTGCGGTATATAACCATTACAAACGCCTAAAAGTCACTCATTCAGGCCATAAGCCTGAAGATGCTGTTGAACTCGCAAAAAGTAATATTCTTTTGGTCGGGCCAACAGGTTCAGGTAAAACTTTACTGGCACAAACTTTAGCGCGTTTGTTGGATGTTCCATTTGCCATGGCAGACGCCACTACACTGACCGAAGCCGGTTATGTAGGGGAAGATGTTGAAAACATCGTACAGAAGCTTTTGCAAAAAGCCGACTATGATGTAGAGAAAGCGCAAAAGGGTATTATCTATATCGACGAGATCGATAAGATTACCCGCAAGTCTGAAAACCCGTCGATTACCCGTGATGTATCGGGTGAGGGTGTTCAGCAAGCTTTACTGAAAATGATTGAAGGTACGGTTGCTTCAATTCCACCTCAAGGTGGTCGTAAGCACCCGCAACAAGAGTTCATTCAAATTGATACCTCAAATATCCTGTTTATCTGTGGCGGTGCTTTCTCAGGTTTAGAGAAAATCGTGCAACAGCGTCAGGAAAAAGGCGGTATTGGTTTCACGGCAGAAGTGAAGAACAAAGACGATACTCAAAAACTGTCTGATTTGTTCCGTCAAGTTGAGGCGACCGACTTGGTGAAATTTGGTTTGATTCCAGAATTTATTGGCCGTTTACCGGTCATTGCAACTTTGGATGAGCTGGATGAAGAAGCCTTGATGCAGATTCTGACTGAACCTAAAAATGCCTTAACCCGTCAATATCAATACTTATTTGATATGGAAAATGTGGATCTGGTATTTGAAGATTCAGCACTGCGTGCCGTTGCCAAAAAAGCATTGGAGCGTAATACGGGTGCGCGTGGCCTGCGTTCAATTCTGGAAAACTCGTTACTTGAAACCATGTATGATTTACCAAGCCGTAGCGATATCGGGACGGTAATTGTGAGTGATGCAGTGATTTCTGGTGAAGCCAAACCGGTATTAAAAGCAGAGCGTCAGCCCAAATCAGAGACTGAAAATGCCTCTAAAGTAGATTTAAAAGTGGTAAATTCTAAATCTGCTTAACTCGCTATTCGTCAGAAACGTGCGGAAAACTGGTGTTTTCGCACGTTTTTTATTTCCAAAAATAAAACGCAATGTTAATCTCAATGATTAGGCGTGGACGCCTAAATAAGATCAACTAACTCAGATCAATGTCGCGATCAATAAGCGAAGAATGAATTTTCAATTGAGTACAAAAATAAAAAATACGCAGTGAGGGAAAATCATGCGTGGAGTCTGTATTGCAGTCTGTGCAAGCTTTATTTTATTGGGATGTCATGGCAAATCTGCTATGGAGCACACTCAGGCTACATCAACCTTAAAACCTGTAGATACCGAACATGAGCCGGGTATGCTGGAACAATATCGTTTTGGTATGTTTACCATTGGTGCTTGGGTCAATCAAAAATTAGGACAGCGCTTTCAGCCGGTACAGGCGCAAAATGATCAGGCAGCCATAGTGTATCTATATCGTCCTGACAGCAAATGGAACCGTCAGGAAATTGTGGCATCGAGTTTATTTATTAATAGTGAACGTATCCCAAGCTTATTAAATAATCACTATTATTGGGTTGAACTACCTGTCGGAACCTATCGCATATCTACCAGTCGGCCTTTGGGTGTGCAGCATTTCCAAAAGCCAAAATATCTGGATTTTACTGTGCAAGCAGGACAGTCTTATTTCATTAAGTATGATGAAGAAAACTTAAGTACTCGTCGTGAAGTTTCTGGACCTTTAATCTTGGTACCCGAAAAATCCGGCTTAAATGAAATTGCCTATACTCAACTGAAGTCCGAAAGTTATAACTTTGTTGCTCTAGATCAAAATACCGGGAAGCAGCGCAAGAAAGCGCAAAAACTGAAACCTGCAAAATATGATCCAGCGGAAGATGTGCAACTGACCCAGCCGTTTAAGATTTGGAATCCACTGACGTGGTAATCGTCTTAATATAAAAAAAGCACCCATTAAGGGTGCTTTTTTTAGCTTGGAATCTTAGTTCGCAGCATCAACTACTGGAATTTTACCAATTTTCGCTTGCCAGATTTTTGGTGCTGTTGCGTGAATAGATGTACCATTGACATCAACCGCTACAGATACAGGCATATCTTCAACTTTGAATTTGTAGATTGCTTCCATACCCAAGTCAGCAAAAGCCACAACTTCAGCTTCACGTACTGCTTTAGATACCAGGTAAGCAGCACCACCCACAGCCATCAAGTAAGTTGCTTTGTTGTCTTTGATTGCTTCAACAGCAGCAGGACCACGATCAGCTTTACCAATCATGCCATACAGGCCAGTTGCTTCAAGTACTTGACGAGTAAATTTGTCCATACGTGTTGCAGTCGTCGGACCAGCAGGGCCAACCACTTCATCGCCCACTGGATCTACAGGGCCAACGTAGTAAATGAACTTGCCTTTAAGGTCTACAGGAAGTTCTTCACCATTATTCAACATATCAACCATACGTTTGTGCGCAGCGTCACGACCGGTATAGATGGTACCGTTAAGCAATAAAGTATCACCTGGTTTCCAAGAGTTCATTTCTTCTTGAGTAATGTTGTCCAGGTCAACACGTTTAGAAGATGAAGAATCCCAAGTTACAGCAGGGTAGTCATCAAGTTTAGGTGCTTGAATATGCGCAACACCTGAACCGTCTAACTGGAAGTGTGCATGACGAGTTGCAGCACAGTTCGGAATCATACCAACGGGTTTACCCGCAGCATGGCATGGGTAATCTTTGATTTTAATATCAAGAACAGTGGTTAAGCCGCCAAGACCTTGCGCACCAATACCCAAAGCATTTACTTTTTCGAAGATTTCAATACGAAGTTCTTCCATCTGGCTTTGAGGGCCACGACGAAGCAATTCGTCCATGTTGATTTCTTCCATCAATGCTTCTTTCGCAAGCATCATGGCTTTTTCAGCAGTACCGCCAATACCGATACCGAGCATACCAGGAGGACACCAGCCTGCACCCATGGTTGGAACAGTTTTCAGTACCCAATCCACGATTGAATCAGATGGGTTCAACATCGCAAGTTTAGATTTGTTTTCTGAACCGCCACCCTTAGCAGCAACAGTAATGTCAACTTTGTTACCCGGTACGAGTTTGTAGTGGATTACCGCAGGAGTATTGTCTTTGGTATTTTTACGGCCAAAAGCAGGATCAGCTAAAACTGATGCGCGAAGTACGTTAGAGCTTTCCAGGTAACCTTGACGCACACCTTCATTGATTGCATCATCCAGGCTCATGGTTAAATCAAATTTAACGTCTAAGCCCACTTCAAGAAATACGTTCACAATACCCGTATCTTGACAGATAGGACGGTGGCCTTCTGCACACATACGAGAGTTAATTAAAATTTGTGCGATGGCGTCTTTTGCGGCTTTGTTTTCTTCACGATCATAGGCACGGCTCATCGCTTGGATGAAGTCTTGTGGATGATAGTAAGAAATGAACTGAAGCGCATCTTTTACCGATGTGATCAAGTCATCTTGCTTGATAATAGTTGTCATATCAAATATCTCTTGAGCGGGCTGTTAGCTAGCGGGCTAAATTATAAGATAAAAAGCAGGTTTTGTGGGCATTTTGAATGCTTTTTGGCCGAAAGTTTAATGGTAAATTTCAGCACAAATGAATGGTCGTTTTTTGAGTGATTTTTGTCATAGAGATGATAAGGGTAATCCTTGTTCCGGGTAAAATGACATTTAAAATATTGATTGACATGGTTTTAATTTTCTTATTGATTTAAGTTTTTGAAAAATAAAATTTAATTTTTCTGTTTTCTTAGTAGGGGTAAGTGAGGCCAAATTGTCATAAATTTGTCCTAAAATTTTTACATCATAAGTGCATCAAATCTCATCTGATAAATACAGACTTCTTGCAATTGTTCCCGTCATTGATTTTTCTTTATATGGTGCAATGATAGGGGTTTGGTCAGCAAGAAGATTAGGCATAGGCTTTATCTTCTTTTTGTATTTTAAATTTTCTCAAAATAAAAACCTTCTAAATCTTCAAATCTTCAAATCTTCAAATCTTCAAATCTTCAAATCTTCAAATCTTCAAATCTTCAAATCTTCAAATCTTCAAATCTTCAAATCTTTAAATCCCGATCTAAATCTGCTTATACTATTGAAAGGCACATTTAGAAAAAACCGCTTATGAAAGATCAATCTGAGTTTGCGAAAAATATTATTAAAATTTATAAGAAACATGCACGTGCATGGACGGAATTACGCGGTCAGTTTCTGTATGAAAAAGCCTGGCTCAATCATTTTCTTTCGCTGATGCCTGAATATGCTCAAATACTGGATTTAGGCTGTGGCTCGGGAAAACCGGTTGCGGCATATCTGATTGAACAAGGTCATGCCGTAGTAGGGGTGGATAGTTCCGAGGGCATGATTGAAATGGCAAAGTACAACTTTCCTGAACAGCACTGGATTCAGGCAGACATGCGTCAACTGGATTTAGGGCAAAAGTTTCACGGTATTTTAGCGTGGGACAGTTTTTTTCATTTGACTCAAGATGATCAGCGCAAGATGTTTGCTCAGTTTTCAAAGTTAGCTGAAACAGGAGCAGCTTTGATGTTCACCAGTGGGCCAAGTCATGGAGAGGCTCTTGGAGATCTGTTTGGTGATGTACTGTATCATGCCAGTTTGTCGCAAGATGAATATCGCCAATTATTGAAAGATCATGGTTTTGAAGTGGTAAAGATGGTCGCGGAAGATCAGGACTGTGCCGGACATACGGTGTGGTTGGCGCAAAAGTTTTGATTAAGTCATGCTCAATAAAAATGTGGAACAATGATTGAATATTGAGCGTGGAACATGATTATTTATCTTAGAAAGCCCAATTAGCATGAGTTGGGCTTTCTAATTTTGGTTAAGTGAATGATTTTTATAAAATAAAAAAGAGCATTTCGTATAACGTGTATTATGTTAATTTTAGTGGAACTTTATAATTAGATGTCGTTGTTGATATATAGCGAATGCCATCATGGTGGACACTATATTTTACGTAGATTGAATATCCACAGTCTAAATTGTACCATTTTTCAGAGTATAGGCTTTCTCTTACATCATCTGGATTTCCCAGAAGATCATGAATTTCAGCCTTAGACATATCAAAGTCAAGTCCTTGGGGAAGTGGTTTTCTATATCTATTAAATCCTTCAACATTTTGATTATAGAAAAAGATTGTATAAAAAAATAAGTTTTTACCTAACATTGGTGTATCACTAAGATGATCTAAGCAACTTGCTTCATCTCGAAATAGTAAACAAATACCTTTTTCTTCATTAGCGATATATAAGGTGTCTTCATCTAAAGGTTCATTGTCCTCATCTAATAAAGGAATATAAAGATTATGTTCTGTAATTAATTGATTACTTAACAAAAAATCGATCAATTCCTTGTCATGATTACTTGTACCCAAAAATTCTAAAAGCTTTTCGGTCATAATATTTTTCTATATTTTCGATTGGTCAATCTTAGAATATATCTCATGAAAAAGTTATCTACATCCCGCTATTTAACATAATGGCTGTTATACGAAATCAACATAAAAAAACCACCCAATTTTTCAATCAGATGGTTTGGAAAACTTAAATTTACGAATTATTGAGCCGCTTGTTGCTCTGCCTGAATGGCAGTCAATGCAATCGTGAACACGATGTCATCGACCAATGCACCACGTGACAAGTCATTCACCGGCTTATTTAAACCTTGCAGCATTGGTCCCACACTCACTACATTCGCTGAACGTTGAACTGCTTTATAGGTAGTGTTACCTGTGTTTAAGTCAGGGAAAATAAATACATTCGCACGACCTGCAACTGGTGAGCCTGGTGCTTTAGACTGACCTACGCTTTCAACTGATGCTGCGTCATATTGTAATGGACCATCAATGAGCAGGTCAGGACGGCGTTGCTTGGCAATTTTAGTCGCTTTCGCCACTTTTTCTACATCGGCACCTGCACCAGAAGTACCGGTTGAATAAGAAATCATGGCAATGCGCGGGTCAATGCCAAATGCTTTGGCAGAGTCGGCAGACTGAATTGCAATTTCAGCCAGTTGCTCAGCATCCGGATCCGGGTTAATTGCACAGTCACCGTAAACATAGACTTCATCTGGTAGCAGCATGAAGAACACAGAAGATACCAGTGAGTAATCCGGTGCGGTCTTGATTAACTGGAATGCAGGACGAACCGTATTGGCTGTCGTGTGCACTGCACCTGACACCAAGCCATCCACCTGATCAAGAGCCAGCATCATGGTGCCTAAAACTACCGTATCTTGTAGCTGTTCACGCGCTTGTAACTCGTTGAGTTTGCCTTTACGTAAATCAACCATTTTTCCGACATAATTCTCGCGAATCAGGTCTGGGTCAAGAATTTCCAGATCATGCGGTAATTCAATTCCACGTGCTTTTGCTACTTCAACCACAGCTTCAGGTTTTGCCAGCAGAATACAGTGGGCAATTCCACGAGATTGACAAATTGCTGCGGCCTGAATGGTACGTGGTTCATCCCCTTCAGGAAGAACAATGCGCTTTTTCGCTGCAATTGATTTTTGCACCAGTTCATGACGGAATGCAGAAGGAGATAAACGTGGTTTATGTGTATCGCTGATTAACTGCGTTAACCAGTCTGCATTGATGTGGCTGGCCACGAAACGGGTCACCTGCTCAGCACGCTCGGTATCATCTACCGGAATTTCATTGCTTAAATTCAGCAATTGTTGTGCTGTGTCAAAAGTGCTCAATTTGGTGTGTAAAATTGGCAAGCCATTTTTGATTGCTGTTTGACAGAATTCTAAAGCTTGAGTGCTTGGTGCCTGATGTTCAGTTAAAACCAAACCTGCCAGTGGAATGCCATTACTGCTTGCCAAGCTACTTGCAAGCAAGACATCAACACGATCAGAACCGCTGATGATGAGTTCACCTGCCACGAATTTATGCATTTCGTGTTCAATATTTGATGCAATTAAGCTGCTGTGTAATACACGGCGTTGTGCTGCTTCACCTTGGTTAATCCATTCTGCAGAAATATGCACAGCCAAGTCAGACATGCGTGGCACACTTAAAGTGTTGCTAAATGGAACTAAGCCAATGACTGGCATACAGTCTTTACCAATCATTGGGTGCGTGCTTTGAATTGCACTCACAAATCGGTTGGTATCGCTAATTAAACGCAGGTTTGGATCAAGCGTCACAGGAATCTGTGCAGAATCTTCCGGCAAGCCTTTGGTACGCATGAACAATACGCCTGCAGTACGCTCGCAAGTCGCACCACCAAAGAAGCGTAATTGATTGTCAACTTTTGCCGCGGTTTTTGCCGCATTGTTAATGTCGGCATTGCTGACAATAATCACTTTGGCATCAAGCGCTTTCGCCAGAGTGGCATTGAGTTCTGTCGCAAAAGGATCACGTCCGTTTGGTAGCACGCCTTCTACAATAATGACATCGTGATGTTTGGAAATTTCACGGTGTAAACGTACTGCATCTTCAAGCAGCTCGTCATTTTCATCATTTTTTAAACGTTCAGTCAGGGCCGCATAGGAAATCGGTTCAACGGTTTCATGCTTGAACAGGTGACGATACAGTGCAGTGGTGCGATCTGCTTCAGGCTGTAATTCTTGAGAGAAAGGCTTTAGAAAACCTGCTTTTACACCTTGGCATTCCAATGCATAAATTAAACCAAGACATGCAGACGTTAAGCCAACACCAATTTCTGTAGGAACCAAAAGTATTGTTTTCATAATTTTTTCTAAATCATAAAGGGATTTATTGAAAGCATAAGTAGGCTACGATTGCTTAAGCAATCGTAGTCTCACATTCAGGCTTTTTTGCAGCTGACTGATTTACCTCGCCTTCTACAACGTGTGCTGTTTCTTTGGCAATACGGCCTTCTTCATCGGTTGGAATGACCCAGATTTGAGGACCTGTGCCAGCATCAATACGACCTTCTGTACCGCGTTTTAAATTATTGTTTTGTTCTTTGCTTAAGTTGAAACCGAAGTGAGGTAAGTAAGCCATGGTCTTTTCACGGATATAAGCCGAGTTTTCGCCAATACCGCCGGTAAAGAACAGACCATCAAGACGTGGCAGGCCACAGCTTAAAGCAGCCAGAGATTTAGCCAAACGGTAGCAGAATACTTCAATGGCCAGCGTTGCATCTTCATTGCCTTGTTCTGATGCTTCAATCAAGGTACGCATGTCATTTGAAAGATTGTCTGATAGACCGAGCAAACCACTTTCTTTGTTCAGCATTCTGTCAATTTTATACACATCCCAGCCCAAGTTGGCAGCCAGGAAGCTGTGCAAACTTGGATCGACATCACCGCTACGGGTACCCATCACAATGCCTTCAAGCGGGGTCAGGCCCATTGACGTATCTACACTTTGACCATTCCAGATGGCACAGGTCGAGCTACCATTGCCTAAATGTGCAGTTAACCAGCCACCTTGTTTTAAGCTGCCTGCCAATTCTGAACCGCGTTCAGACACGTAAGCATGGCTGGTACCGTGGAAGCCATAACGACGCACGTTGTGCTCTGTATATAAGAATTTTGGTACAGCATAACGGTAAGCATGCGCTGGCATGGTTTGGTGGAATGCTGTATCGAATACTGCCACTTGTGGAAGGTCCGGGAACAAACGCATGGTCGCGTCAATTCCTACAAGGTGAGCAGGGTTGTGAAGCGGGGCAAGTGGCGTCGCTTCACGAATACGATCAATGATTTCTGGTGTTAATAACTCAGCTTTGGTCAATGTGCCACCATGTACGACACGGTGCCCAATCGCTTGAGGATTATAATGAGAAAGACGTTCTAAAATGGTTTCCAAAGCCTTTTCATGATCGGCATGTGGAATAGACAGTTCGAGTGGCGCGCCACCAACAGTGACACCCTTAATGCGTGCTTCAGCAGAACCTAAATTTTCTGCTAAACCAAAAATACGATCTTCACGACGTTCTGAAACGAGTGCATATTTAATAGAAGATGAGCCGCAGTTAATAACTAATACTGATGTAGACACGTTTTAATACCCGAATTTTAATTGAAATAAGTCGTCCCTAAAGTGATCTTTATGCAGTACATTTCAATGCAATTCAGATCAGTCTGCATGTTGTATCATGTGTTGATTTTCTGTCCTAGATAGACTTTAGGAGATTAGACTTAAGCACTATCGACCAGTGAAATAATAATAAATAGAATTTATTGGTTGATGGTTTTCATTTATTAATGAAATAGTACTCAAGCATAAACGCTCCTTCCTGTACGCCTTTAACCCTAACATGAGAAATCAATTTTGAGCAGGGCATAAGCGTTGTTTTAATATTTACTTTTGATACTTTATTTCTGACCAGCGTACAATCACATAAGCCAGTAATGCCACCATAAAAAACACCAGCATCATCCAGGCCAGACCTTGCAAGGTTTCAATAATTGTCCGGTAAATTTCCAGTACCCAGCGCTCTTGAGTCAGTTCAATCACAATTTTCTTGTCATTCTCGGTATACGTCAGCGGCGTGATATATTTTTCCATATCGTAAATACGAATGCCTGAAGATGTTCCGACCACCATGCCGGCAAATTTGGTGTATTTGGCCCAGGCACTATGAATGGGATCGTTAATAATTCGGGCAAGAATTTGATTAATCGAATTGGAAAAAATTTTCATCACTGTAAAAGAAACCAGTAATGCCAGTAAAAAGGTACAAATGATCAAATAATAAAACATGTGATTTCCCTTTTATCTTTTTCAGTTTTTTTATCATGTTACAAAATTTAGGGCAGGGATAGTGTAGTCGCTGTGTCCAGCTTCAGGGTTGAAACTGAACACTTAAAGATACTTTAAATAGAGGAATTATTGGCGAATTTGACCATCCCCAAATACCACCCATTTTTGCGAAGTCAGACCTTCCAGGCCGACTGGGCCACGCGCATGAATCTTGTCGGTGGAAATGCCGATTTCAGCACCCAGACCATATTCAAAACCGTCGGCAAAACGGGTAGAGGCATTGATCATCACTGAGCTTGAGTCGACACGGGCCAAGAACTGACGCGCAAGACTAAAGTTCTCGGTAATGATGGCATCGGTATGGTGTGAGCCATATTTGTTAATATGATCAATGGCTTCATCAATTCCGCTCACCACTTTAACTGCCAAAATTGGACCTAAATATTCAGTGTACCAATCTTCTTCGCTGGCCGGTTTGACGTTTGAACCGAGAATGCGCTGGGTTTCACGGCAGCCACGCAGTTCTACCTGCTTTTCCGCATACAGTTCAGCAATGCTTGGCAAGAAATCTTCTGCAATTTTCTCATCCACCAGCAAGGTTTCCATGGCATTACATACGCCATAACGATGGGTTTTGGCATTCAGTGCAATCGGCAGGGCTTTTTGCAAGTCGGCTTGTGCCTCAACAAAGACATGACAATTGCCATCTAAATGCTTAATGACCGGAATACGGGCTTCGTTGCTCACACGTTCAATCAGGCCTTTGCCTCCACGTGGAACAATCACATCCACATATTCAGACATGGTAATCAGGTGTCCGACTGCGGCACGGTCTGTCGTGTTAATCACTTGCACCGAAGTTTCTGGTAAACCTGAAGCCTTTAAACCATGCTGAATCGCTTCGGCAATGGCTTTGTTGGACTCCAGTGCTTCAGAACCACCACGCAAAATAATGGCATTGCCAGACTTGAGTGCCAGAGAAGCCGCTTCCAGTGTGACATTGGGACGTGATTCGTAAATCATGCCGACCACACCTAAAGGAACCCGCATTTTCCCTAGCTGAATGCCTGAAGGTCGGTAAGCAAGGTCGGTAATTTCTCCAATCGGGTCGACCAGATTCATCACATCTTTTAAGCCATGCAGCATGCCTTTAAAGCGGCTGGGGGTAAGTTCTAAACGATCAAGCAATGCACTGTCCAAATTGTTGTTACGACCTTTGGTCATATCTATTTGGTTGGCAGCCAGAATTGCAGCTTCACTGTCTTGTAATGCAGTGTAAATTGCAGATAAGGCATTGTTTTTGGTTTGGGTAGAAGCGCTTGCCAACACGCGAGAAGCCTGGCGTGCCTGTTGTCCTACCGTTTGCATATATTGTTCAATTGAATCTTGCATAGCGGTTTGATCACTTAGAAATTACACTTTGATAGTAACAGTCTGGAACCCGACAATGAAGCATCTGACCCGAAAAAAGTCCCTGAAACTTTCAGGCTGTTAATATTTTGAAATCCTTTTCTGGATAAATTTAGATAAGTGGTCATAGAATCAGTTGCTTGAGTATTCATCCTCTGTATATTATGAAAGGATATAAGGACAGTGACGTCCGATAATTACAGCGAAGAATGGAAGCAGGATGACGCAGAAATTCTAAATTTATTTTCTTGCAAAATAACAATAAGGCAAGAATGGAGGAAGGGATATGAATTCCATGATCCAAATGGACTCGGAAGTAGAAGAATCAAACGCAGATTTTGGTTTTTTTGATCTTTACCATAGGAACAGTTTTAAAGAACCGGCACGAACGACATGGATTAATGGTTGGAAAATTGAGTATATGGCAATTGCTCAACCTGAAACTATCCACAACACGCCAGTTGTCATTGTGGGTGGGGCATTTCAAAATTTTAATTCTTATAAATATTGCGTTGAACAGCTGCTGAGTGCAGGACCAATTATCTTGATTGATTTGCCTTCCATGGGGGCCAATCAGCAAATTGCCAATCGTGATAGCGGTGTTTCTGCGGGAACTCTAGAATTGCCGGACTTGGCACGTATGCTCGGTGAATGGCTGGATGTAGAAAAACTTCCCAAAGTTTCGGTCATGGGGATGTCTCTAGGCTCGGTAGTGGCTTCAGGTTTGGCACATCAACGCCCTGAACTGATTGACCGAATGATTTTGATGGGCGTGATGCAAAAAACCCGTAAAAGCTGGCGCATGCTGCTGGAAGAATCTTTACATTTAATGAATGAACAGCGCATGGATGAGTTTGGTCAGGCGGTGATTCTGTATCTGGTCAATCACGCCAAAATTGATCAAACCCGCATGTCACCGACTGCAAAGCGTCTGTTCTTCAGACAGATGGCTGAATTTACGGCAACTGAGCAAGATCGTTATGAAATCAACTGTAGCCGATTATTGCGTTTAACTGATGTACCTATTCCGCAATGTAAAGTACTGGTTGCATGTGGGCAATATGACAGTTTTACCTTGCCACATGAAAATGCCAATTTTGCCTTGCAATGTCCAGATATGGAATTCGCCATGATTGCCAATGCTGATCATGTGCCGCAATTACAGCGTCGTAAAGAAACCATGAGTCTGTTTGCCACCTTCTTGCAGGGTCAGCCTATTCAAAATGTAGAAGGGATTATCCCGATGACACGTGCTCAGTTACTGACTCTAGAGCGCCGTGGCGAAGAACGTATTGCTGTACAAAAACCGATGACCGTATTAACTCATCGTCATTCACCGTTAAAACTGCCTACTCATATAGTGGATCTAAATTTCTTTGGCGTTTTGCTTGAGTTTACCGAAGGCTTAACAGAAAAAGCTGCACAATATCCACGTGATTTGGCTCTACACCTGGAAGATGAAGAAGGTCAATTTAAAATTGAATGCTTAATTTTTGAAGTCAATTCAACACGAGTTCGTGCCTTATTCAAGCATGGCAGTTTTGATGTGGCAGAGCGTTTATTGCGTTATGTACAACGACAAAAAGAAGTGATGACAGTATTGGAATCGGTCAGTTAATGTGGGGCAAGATCAAAAAAACAGCGTTATATAACGCTGTTTTTTTTGCTTGCATGAATCATCCAGACCAGATCACCCAGATGTTCCTCGTTCGAGGTGAAAGGCACGGCTGGATTTTGAAAATACTGTTGCGGTTGTACAATACTGACCTGTTCAAAACCTGCTTGCTGGAAAAATTCCTGTGCTTGCTGCGGATCAATAAAATGGAAACTAAATGCGCTCTTAGACATCCATTTCAATAATTTACTGCATGCCCAAATAAAATTGGCCAGTTTATTTTTCACCGGTTCTGGATAGATATCGGTAAGGTAATGCAGTTCTTTAAAGTTCTGCCCATAATGATGAATTGCTTTGAGTAATTGCAATAACATGTCTTTGTTAAAGTAATTAATCAGGCCTTCGCTAATGACTACCAAGGGCCGATTCGGGTCAAAGACCTGAAAAGCCTGTGCAAAATCAGCAGTGAATAAATCGACTGATAAAACTTCCGGGCTATTGGCATCAATCTGTTTCAGGGCTTTGGTTTTTACTTTCGCCATATCGGGTAAATCAAGTTCACGATAATCAATATGGGGAAACTTCTGCCGGAAATTCCAGCCGCGTGGGGAAAGCCCGCTGGCAATTTCAAGTACCTGCAAATCCGGGTGCTGTTCAATCAGTTGCGTGAGATGCTGATCAATCATGCGGTGGCGTTGTTTTAAGGTCGTACGCATACTGCCGCCGACAAATTTTTCAGCCCAGCTTTCTAAGGGATGCACCAGTTTGGCTAACATTTTCCCTTTAGAGGTCGCAAAAACGGGGTGAGAAATTCCCATGGTGTACCAGATGTATCCGGTGTAATGGGCAGTAAATGAAATATGTCGATGTTCTGAAAGCTGTTGTGTCATGTCATCCTGACCTTATCTGTTTTTTTAGTTTTTAACGTTGGTTGTTTATTGGTTGAGTTTCTTACATTGCCAGCTCAGCTTATTTTTAGTTTTGACGCAAAGCACAATGAGCTGAATGAAGTAAGTGCATTTTATTTTTATTTATCATAAAGAAAAAGGAACACCTTGTCGTGTTCCTTTTGTCGCATTAATTAAATGATTTTTTAAAGTTTTCGATGCTATCGCGAACTTTTTGCCATTCTGCCCCCAAGTTCAGCGTTTGCCCAACCGTGATTTCTGGAATTTTACCGCGCATACGCTGCAGACGCTGTTGATTGGGTAAAGGTAAATCGCTAATCCCTTCGAGTGCGGTACATGCTGCTGAGCGGTCATTACAAACCAGGCCCATATCACATCCGGCTTTGAGTGCAGCCTGAATGCGTGCATCGGCACCACCGGCAACACATGCTGCCTGCATGGTTAAGTCATCAGAGAATAGCACGCCGTCAAAGTTCAGTTCTTGACGCAGAACTTTTTGAATCCAATAAGGTGAGAAACCAGCAGGGTTCGGATCGACCTGATCATAAATCACATGTGCAGGCATCAAGGCATCCAACTGTGGCATGAGCTGGATAAACGTTTGCATATCCTTATTATAAATTTCATCATAAGTACGTGAATCTACGGGTGCTGCAACATGGGAGTCTGCCTTGACCGAACCGTGACCCGGAAAATGTTTACCGGTATTGGCCATGCCTGCACGTTTCATCCCTTTGATGAAAGCACTGGCAATAGGGACAATATCATCAATGTTTTTGGCAAAACCGCGATCGCCAATCACATCACTGACATCATTCAAGTCTAGTACCGGTGCGAAACTGAAGTCAATTCCAACGGCAAGTACTTCAGTAGCCATCAGCCAGCCGCATTGCTCGGCCAAATCAACGGCTTTTTCCGGGTCAGTTGAATAAAGCTCACCCAAACGGCCCATCGCAGGCAGTAAGGTAAAGCCCTGTTTCAAGCGCTGTACCCGGCCGCCTTCCTGATCCACAGCGATTAAAATGTCAGGTCTGATGCGACGCATATGATCGGTTAAGGCACGAACCTGCTCAGGTGATTGTATATTTCGTGAAAATAAAATCATGCCGCCTACTTGCGGTGCCCGTAATAGTTCAATATCTTCTTGAGTAAGTTCTGTGCCAGCGATGTCTAGCATCAATGCGCCAATCATATCGGTGTCCGTGTTGGAATTTTATAAAGAAAAACAATACCCGAATTCTGCAATGATTTGCTACATTTTGACAGTACAGAATATGATAAAACTACACGACATACATATTAAGTTGTTTAAGATTTTGAATATACTCAATTCATGTTAAAAAACGACGATGCAATATTGGTCCAAGACCAAGGAAGTACGAATTATTTATGAAACTTCAGACATTAGCTTGTGCAGTTGCAATCGCGACTGGAGGATTTTTCTTTTCTCATGTAATGAACGAGGCAATTGCAGCTAATAATACAGAGGCAGTTTCTCAATCGATTCAACCCACGCAGGAACAGGCGTTGGTTTCACGCCAATTGGCAACTCTGGTTGACCGTCAGCATTATTTAAATCAGCGTTTAGATACGGCGACTTCCAATCGTATCCTTGATTTTTATCTAGATAGCCTGGATGCAGACCACACATTATTTTTAGCACCTGAAGTGGAACAATATAAGAAAAATTATGGTGCAAATTTCGGTGCCGCATTAAAAGCCGGGGATTTATCGGGTCCATATTTAATTCATGCCCAATACCGTGAACGCTTAAAACAGTTTTATGAGTTCATGCTGGCTGAGTTGAAAAAACCGCAAAACTTGAAACAAAGCAATGTTTATATTGATACTGATCGTGAAAAATCACCTTATTTCAAGTCTGCAGCAGAACAACGTGCCCATTGGCAGAAAATGTTGGTATCGCAGCTGATTAACTTGAATATTAGTAAAGAAGAAGAGTCTGCGAAGCAAAAAGCCTTAAAAGATGATCCAACTCTGGCCAATGGTCAGGATCTGGCAAGTCCGGAAGATTTAACTCCAGTTCAAACCCTGACCAAGCGTTATACCCGTCAGCTTGAGCGTGTCAGCCGTGTAAAAAGTGATGATGTGCTCGACAAGACGTTAAATGCGATGATGTTGACCTATGATCCGCATAGCAACTATTTCCCGCCAGTCGATGCCATGGAACTGAACCGTCAAACCACCCTGCAATTAGAAGGGATTGGGGTGTCGATTCGTCCTGAACGCGGCAATGAAGATTACACCAAAATTGAAACTATTGTGGAAGGTGGGCCAGCCAGTAAATCAGGTCAGATCAAACCTGGAGACCGCATTATTGGCGTAGCCCAAGATGGCGATAAAATGGTGGATGTGATCGGTTGGGCTAGCAATGAAGTAGTGGGTCTGATACGTGGCAAGCGCGGAACCAAGGTAAGCTTACGTTTATTGGGTGCAGGCGCATCTATGGGGCAGGCACGTACAGTTAGTCTGGTGCGTGATGTGATTCAAGAAGAAGATGCCGGAGTTCGTTCACGTACCGTAGAGATCAAGCGCGATGGTAAAAATCATACTTTTGGTGTGATTGAAATTCCGTCATTTTATTTGAACTATCGTGCGCGTCGTGCCGGTACGGATTATCGTTCTGTTTCTGAAGATACCAACAATGCCCTAAAAAGTCTGGCAGCCAAGAAAGTAGAAGGGATTATTATCGATTTGCGTAATAACCCGGGTGGTTCGCTTGAAGAAGTTGCGCGTATGTTAGGACAAGTCATCAAGTCGGGTCCAGTGGTGCAAATTCGCGATGGTAACGGCAATGTCAGTGTGTTTGAAGACGATGACGGTGGTGCACAAACCTATGCCGGTCCATTGGCCGTCATGATTAATCTGGCTTCGGCATCCGCCAGTGAGATTTATTCTGCCGCTATTCAGGATTATGAGCGCGGGATTGTGATTGGCAGTACCACCACCGGTAAGGGAACTGCTCAGGTTCAGCTTGATACCTTGGCCTATGGTCAGGCAACCTTGACCCAGCGTAAGTTCTACCGCGTGACTGGGGGAAGTACACAAAATAAAGGGGTAGTACCTGACATCAAACTGGTCGATATCTACAACGAAGAGTTTGGTGAGCGTAAAGCCAAGAATGCCTTGAAATGGGATACCATTCCAACAGCACCATTTAAGCGTGAAGGTTCGGTACAGCCATATGTGCAAAATCTGGCACAAATGTCGCAGCAACGCGTCGTTGCTGATCCGCAATTTAAATATCTGGAGCAGCGTAAAGCCATTGCGAAAAAAACCGATGAGCAAAAGCGTGTGGTACTGGATATTGATCAGCGTAAAGCCGAGTTGAATACACTTGAGCAGAAAACTTTAGAGGCGGAAAATCAACGCCGTAGCATGACGGGTCAAAAGCCTTATACCAATTGGGAAAGTTATCAGGCTTCTGTAGATGCCCTGATTGAATCTCGTGCAAAAATGAAGGCAACTCAACGACCTGCATTAGCTGAAGAAGAAACATTTGTGACAGAGTCTGCCAATATTTTATTGGATTATGCGAAATTACAGTCAGCTAAGGCTTCTGCCAGATAGAATGATTATTTAGCTTTTATCTATTTAAAAAACCAGTCAGTTGATCTGACTGGTTTTTTATTTATGCATGAGCGAATGGGGGAATTCATGTTTAGCGCTACTTTTAAAAATATGAACGGTGTAGGAATAATGATAAAATGTTGAACGATGTTTATTTTGCAAAATGAATAAATTAGAAATAAAAATGAATAGAGCAATTAACACTTGACCAAAATAGAATAGTATTAGATTCTTGTTTTAATTGATTGTTTTTATAACCACTCTTTTGAAGATGAAAATTTTTAGACAGTATAAAGAGTACTAATCACGTGGATTAAAACAAGAAAGATAACCTATACGGAACTTCATATGGTTCATATGCATTATGATTTTAGCCTGGTAATTGTTTCAATAATTATTACTATTTTGGCCTGTTATTTTACAGTTTCATTCGAACAATTATTATTCCGTGGCTTGGGTCAGAAATATGAAAAAATGCTTCTCATCATTAGTGGTCTCACGCTCGGAGCTGCAATTTGGTGTATGCACTTCACCGGTATGCTCGCTTGTCATTTGCCGGTAGATTACTCTTTAGATTATGGTCTTACTTTTGTTTCGTATCTTATTGCGTTTATTGCATCGACCTTTGCGATTTGGCTGACCACGCGGGAAACCTTACCCTTTGGCCGGCTTGTCTTAGGGGCGGTACTGATGGGAATGGGTATTGCCGGAATGCACTATACCGGCCTGATGGCACTGGTCCTCAATCAGCACCAAATTTATTATGATCCTCTGCTGACGATTTTTTCCGTTTTACTTGCAATCGCTGGTTCAGGTTTAACGTTCTGGCTCATTTTTAAATATAAAAATGCAGTACAGAAAAAGCTGCTGATCAAGATTTCTTTGGTAGGTATGATGGCGCTGACCATTGTCGCGATACACTATGTTGGTATGGGGGCAATTGTTTTTCATGCCATTGCTGCAGATCGGATGGTTACACATTATCAAACCGGGCAAGGATTAATTTTATTAAGTGTTATTTTAGTCACCAGTTTAATTTTTCTCGCAGCATTTTGTGTCGCTATATTGGAACAAAGACTCGAAGTCCGGAATATACAGCTCTCTAAAGCCAATCGTGAATTGGCCAATCAGGCCGTGCAGGACAATTTAACCCAATTACCCAATCGTTTATTCCTGGCGGAATATTCACATTTTTTATTTACCGACCATCGTTACAGGAATGATAAAATTGCCTTTCTCTATATCGACTTAGATCGTTTTAAAGCGGTTAATGATGTATTTGGGCATCATATCGGTGATCAGTTGCTGGTGCAACTGGCCAGCCGTATTCAGCACAAGCTGAAACCAAATGAAAAACTGCTTCGTTTAGGTGGAGATGAGTTTTTGATGGTGCTGGAACAGGCCACCCTTGAACATGCCATTGCAAAAGCAGAACAGCTGTTGGGGCAAATTCAGGACAGCTTTTTGATCGCCGGTAAAGAGATCAACATTTCTAGCAGTATTGGTATCGCCCTGTACCCAGATCATGGCAATAATTTGCAAGATCTGCTGATTAATGCCGATGCAGCCATGTTGACGTCGAAATATCAAGGGAGAAACACCTATTCCCTGTTTAGTTACAGTGCTGATCAGCAGGAGACCAAAAGTCAGACCAAATTGATCAATGATCTATATAAAGCCGTTGAAGAACAACAATTTGTTCTATTTTACCAGCCCAAATTTACCACCCGGGATTATGCAATTTGCGGCGTAGAAGCCCTGATCCGCTGGAATCATCCAAGTTTGGGAATGTTGACGCCAAACATGTTTATCGGGGGAGCTGAAAAAACCGGACTGATTATTCAAATGGGCTATTGGGCGCTTGAACAAGCCTGTAAGCAAATTCAAATCTGGGAACAGACCAATTCAAACTATTTTCCAGTCGCAGTGAATTTATCCGCCGTACAATTTGAACATAAACATCTGTTTACAACACTAGAAAAATTATTTGCTCAATATCAGATTAATCCCAATCATTTAGCCATCGAAATTACCGAATCGACCGCCATGCATCATGTGGATTCTACAATTCGGTGTTTTGAACAGCTGCGTCAGATGGGCATTAAACTGGCGATTGATGACTTTGGAACAGGTCATTCCAGCTTTTTATATTTGAAGAACTTACCTGTAGATGAATTGAAAATAGATCGGGAATTTATCCGTGATCTGGCAGTTGGTTCAAAAGATGAAATGATTTTAGAAAGTATTATTCAGCTGGCTATAAAACTGGGTCTGGTGGTTACTGCAGAAGGGGTTGAAACACCTTTACAGGCAGACATATTGACCCGTTTAGGCTGTCAGCAATTGCAGGGCTTTCTGTTGGGAATGCCGATGGATGTGAACCGTTTGGAAAAGATGGACAAGGCATTATTTACTTAAGATTGGTGCGAACCGAACAAGTTTAGTTCATTTCAAAAGTTTTATGATCTGCTACAATATGGCCAATTTTTTATATTGATCAGTTCTGATCTTTTTCACTGCCATTCTGCAGTAGGTATCTTTCATGAGTTTTAAAGACGAATTAGCGGCGCAGGTCGCACAGCGACGGACGTTCGCGATTATTTCCCACCCCGATGCTGGTAAAACCACCATGACAGAAAAACTGTTGTTATGGGGTAAGGCAATTCAGGTTGCAGGGATGGTCAAAAGCCGAAAGTCAGATCGTGCTGCAACGTCTGACTGGATGGAAATGGAAAAAGAACGCGGTATTTCCATTACCACTTCAGTTATGCAGTTTCCTTATAAAAATCATGTGATCAACTTGCTCGACACCCCGGGGCATGAAGATTTCTCTGAAGATACTTACCGTACTTTAACTGCGGTTGACTCTGCATTGATGGTGATTGACGGTGCAAAAGGGGTCGAAGAACGAACCATTAAATTAATGGAGGTGTGTCGTATGCGCGACACTCCGATTATTTCTTTCGTCAACAAAATGGACCGTGAAATCCGTGAACCATTAGAATTGCTTGATGAAATTGAAAATGTCCTGAAAATCCGCTGTGTACCCATTACCTGGCCACTGGGGACAGGTCGTGATTTTGCTGGCGTATATAACATCCTCGAAGAAAAATTCTACGTTTACAAAGCCGGTTTTGGCTCAACCATTACCGATATTGAAATTCGTGATGGCTATGACTATCCAGACTTGCGTGAAAAAGTGGGTGAGCTGGCTTTTGCTGCCTTTGAAGAATCTTTGGAATTGGTGCAAATGGCCAATGATCCATTAGACCCTGAAGAATTCCTGGCAGGCCGTCAAACACCGGTACTATTCGGTACCGCATTGGGTAACTTCGCAGTCGATCATGTGTTAAATGCCTTTATTCAATGGGCACCAAAACCTAAAGCGCATCCTACTCATGAACGTGCTGTAGAGGCGAATGAAGAAGGCTTTACCGGTTTTGTTTTCAAAATTCAGGCCAATATGGATCCAAAACACCGTGACCGTATTGCATTCATGCGTATCTGTTCGGGTAAGTATGAAAAAGGCTTAAAAATGAATCATGTCCGTCTGGGTAAAGATGTACGGATTAGTGATGCCTTGACTTTCTTGGCGGGTGAGCGTGAACAGCTAGAAGAAGCTTGGCCGGGGGATATCATTGGTTTACATAACCATGGCACCATCCAGATTGGCGATACCTTTACTTCCGGTGAAAATCTGCACTTCACCGGTATTCCACACTTCGCGCCGGAAATGTTCCGTCGTGTGCGTTTGAAAGATCCTTTGAAATCTAAACAGCTGCAAAAGGGTTTAAAAGAACTTTCAGAAGAAGGTGCAACTCAGGTGTTTATGCCGCAAATCAACAATGATCTGATTGTAGGTGCAGTCGGTGTGCTACAGTTTGATGTGGTGGCGTATCGTTTGAAAGAAGAATACAAAGTTGATTGTGTTTACGAGCCTGTGAACATTAATACTGTGCGTTGGGTTTCATGTGATGATGAAAAGAAATTCAATGAATTTAAGAAAAAGGCACATGATCAATTATCGCTAGATGGCGGTGGTCATTTGACTTATCTGGCACCAAGTCGTGTGAATTTGCAATTGATGCAAGAGCGTTATCCGGATATCCAGTTCCGTGCCACACGCGAACACTAAAATAAGCAAAAATAAAACAGCTTCTTTATGAAGCTGTTTTAATTAGGGGGCTATTAACCCTTCATAAATAGTTTGCGCTGTGGGCTAAAATTAAGCAGATAAGGCATGAAACGCAAAGAATAGCGAGACTATTTTTAAGTTTCGTAACGAAATCTGAGAAAATTTTAGCCACATGAGCAAAAGCGAAGCACTGCTTTGTTTTTAGCGCAAGGGACTAGCATATTTTTTGCTGCTATGTCGTTACGAAGCAGTTATTTAGAATGACTAAATTTCCTGCTTCGTGCCTCATATCAGTAAAAAATATGTGTCGTCGCAAACATAGATGAAATGTTAACAGACCCCATTAGAATCATTAACATAGATGAATGACTTGAGAAAAAAGAGTGGTCAGCATGAACGGGAAAATAAGGGCTGCATCCATAATCGCCATTGCTCTGATGCTCAGTGCCTGTGGTGCTTCAAAACAAGAATCGAAACAACAAGAGCAGGAACAGTCGTCTGCATCGATATTTAAAACCGAGCAGGCCGAGGTGTTGCCATATTTAAATATTCAGGAGCAAGAGGCAAAAATTGCCTTGCCTTTTTGTGAAACCAAGAATTGTATTGACCTGAATATTCAAACGGTTCATACCGAAGATGCCTGGTTAAATGACTGGATTGCCAAGAGCCAGGCCAAGGTCATTCAAGATCAAATTGGTCTAAAGCAGGATATGAGCTTGCAACAGGCCATTAATGCCTATGTGAAAAAGTCTGATGCTTGGCAAGCCGAATTTTCCAAAAATAAGCCCTATGAACTGGCAATGTATACCCGTATTGCCTATCAGCGTAATCAGTACGTATTGATGCAGCTAGGAGTCGATACAAAACAAGAAGAAGTAAAAGTGAAAGAACGCTATTATTTCTTTGTGGCTGATCGTAAAACACAGAAAGCAGTGACTTTACTGGATATTCTGGAACCTAAGCAGCAAACGGCCATGAATGACATTGTGCAACAGGCTTATCAAAAATGGTTAAAACAGCAAAAGGCTGAAGTAAAACAAAAAGCCCCGAAAAAGCTGTATTGGGGACAGGCAGACTGGTTCTTTGATCAAGAAGGCGTTGGTTTACATTATCGTACCCATGAAATTGTTAAAGATGGCGCTCAGTTGGATATTTATTTAACCAAAGCACAAACCCAACAGATATTGAAAGCTGATGCTTATCAGCATATGTTTTAGTAAGCCGTAATCCATACGACATCGAGTGAACGTCCATTTACCAGATTTAAGTTATAGGTCAGATGATGCTAAAAAATAAAACAATATTTACCCTAAGCCTTGTTGCTACAGCAATTGCATTGAGTGCATGCCAACCTAAACAAGCTGAGCCTAAAGAAGAACACACAAAACCTGCCCAAACCGCTCAACCGGAAGTTTTAAAATTGGCCGGAGATACTGAAAAGTTAAGTTTAGATTTGCCTGAATGTGATGGGAATAGCTGTCCTGAAATAAGCATCGAGCGTCTTTCCACTAACCAGACTTTTATTGATGAATTTATCGATCAGCAGATTTTAAAACAGCTGGATCATACTGTAGATATTTCGCCGAAATCGTTGAATGCAAACCAGCATGCGACCACTGCGAGCGGAAATTCGAAAGATTCAAATCCAGCTCAGGCAGATGAACCAGCGGCATCGGCAGCTATTGAAACACCGAAACAAAAACTGGAAAAACAGGTTGCCCCTTATCTGTATACATTTTTATCGCTGGATAAAGAGCTGAAGGCCTTAAGTGCCAATCATCAGATTAGTCTGATGATTAAACCGAAGATTCTAAATGCTGGACAGCCTTTGGCAACCGTAGTGCTAAATTCGAACAGCTATCTGGGCGGGGCACATGGTTCATCCTCACAGTATTATTATAATTTTGACCTGAAGAAGAAAAAACTCGTTAAATTGGATGATATTTTGGCGCCAAACCAGAAAGCTGTACTGGAACAGAAAGCCCATGAAGTGTTTAAAAACTGGGTGATTGAGTCCAAGCTGGCAAACAGTGTCGATGAATACGAACAGGCATGGAAATTTAGCTTGTCGGATAATTTCTATTTATCGACTCAAGGCTTGATTTTGCAATATGGGGAATATGAAATTGGACCTTATGTGGTGGGATTGCCACGTTTAACTATTCCTTATGACCAGCTGCAAACGGTACTGAAGAAAGCCTATCTGCCTCAAGCTGAAGTAAAAAATCAAGCAGCTGTAAGTGCAGCCAGTGACACTAAAGCCCAATCTTAATGTCTTGTTCACTGTTTGATACTCACACCCATTTTGATGTTCCTGATTTCGATGCAGATCGGGAACAACTGGCGCATGCGGCCAAAGCGGTGGGGATCGAACGCCTGATTTTGATTGGTTTTATCCAGTCGCGGTTTCAGGATTTATTGCAAAGTCACCAGTTCTTAAATCAATTGGCTGATGCTCCGCAAAGTTACTTAGCTCCGGGATTGCATCCCTTTTATATTGAACAGCATCAAACATCACATCTGGCCGATCTGGAACAACTTTTAAAAACTGAAGATTGTGTCGCGATTGGAGAAATTGGTTTAGATACCTTTTTAAAACAGCACAAGCAGCCAGACATGTTTCAGAAGCAAAAAGATTTTTTTGCAGCACAACTGGAATTGGCGCAACAGTTTGATAAACCGGTGTTATTGCATATCCGAAAATCGCATGCCGAAACATTGGCTATATTAAAACAGCATCAATTTAAAGGGGGCGGGATTGCGCATGCTTTTAGTGGCGGAATAGAGGAAGCCAAGGCCTTTATTAAACTGGGTTTTAAAATTGGGGTGACCGGACAAATTACCAATCCCAATGCCAAAAAATTACATGCCGTGGTTCAGGCCATTGGTGCTGAGCATCTGGTTCTGGAAACCGATTGTCCGGATATGACGCCCTTATGTTGCCAAAATTCTACTGAACTTCGCACCCGCAATACGCCAGTCAATTTACCTTATGTGCTGGATGGGTTGGCACAATCGCTAAATCTGGATCAGGCCATGCTTGCGGCCCAACTCTGGCAGAACTCCTTAGATGCCTTAAGGCTGAGATCTTAAAAAAATATTGTAAAACCAGATTTTATCGCTCAATATTGGTTTTTTAACTGCATAATTTGCCTAGAGTCAGTCGTGCTATGTGACCGATATTTTATGCAATGTTGCACAGATTCATTTTCTGTTCTTAAATGCTGTCTATACTACTTAAAAATCTACATGACAATAATGAGTGAATTATGCAAAGTAATAATCCTATTTTAACCCGGGTAGAAACCCAGAGTGATTTTAACCAGACCATGACGGTGCAAGGCGCTATCCAAAAGTCGGTGTTATTAACCGTGATTGCTGCTGTGGTCGGTTTATCGTTATTTTTATATAGCTTCTTGACCCTGAATATCTCCATTGCCTATTCCGCTGCAATCGTGGGGGCAATTGGCGGATTTATCCTAGCAATCATCACCACCTTTAAACCGAATACTGCACCGGTATTGGCCATTCCTTATGCGCTGTTTGAAGGTGCATTTTTAGGCGGGATTTCGGTATTGTTTCAGCTGAAATTTCCTGGAGTACCTTTGCAGGCCTTGCTTGCGACCTTTATCACTACCTTGGTGATGTTTGGGTTATACCGTTTTCAAATTATTCGTGCCACAGAAAAATTTAAAGCTGTGGTGATGTCAGCTTCTATTGCTATTGCCATGGTATTTGTGGTGCAAATGGTGATGAGTTTGGCTTTTGGTTCCAGTATTCCTTATATTTTTGAAAGCAACTGGCTCGGAATTGGCTTTGCCGCTTTTGTTGCGGTCATTGCTTCCCTAAACCTGATTCTCGATTTTGACCTGATTGAATCTGCCGCTGCACAGTATGCACCGAAAGCGATGGAATGGCTGTGTGGTATTGCCTTATTGGCGACTTTGGTGTGGATGTATTATTCATTCCTGCGCTTGCTGGGGTTGTTACAAGGGGATGATTAATCCGCTTAACAATCACAGCTAATTAAATAGCGTGATCAATTCAAAAATGCTCTCCTAATGGCGGAGCATTTTTTATGATTTTTACACAACATGTTAAAAAAAGGCGCATTATGCAATTTCGCAAATGCTTCAGACTTGGCATTATGCTTGTAAATTATTTTGAGTGAGATTCACATGGCACAAGGACTATTGGCGGGTAAGCGTTTTCTCATCGCGGGTATTGCAAGTAAGTTATCCATTGCATTTGGTATTGCTCAAGCCCTACACCGTGAAGGTGCGGAACTGGCATTTACCTATCCGAATGAAAAATTAAAAAAACGTGTTGATGACTTTGCTGAACAATTCGGTTCAACTCTGGTTTTCCCTTGTGACGTGGCTGTAGATGCTGAAATTGACCAGGCTTTTGCAGAATTGGCAAAACATTGGGACGGTTTGGATGGCGTAGTTCATTCAATTGGTTTTGCACCAGCGCATACTTTAGATGGTGATTTTACTGATATTACTGACCGTGAAGGCTTTAATATTGCGCATGACATCAGTGCTTATAGCTTTGTTGCGATGGCCCGTGCTGCAAAACCTTTGTTAAAAGTTCGCCAAGGTTGCTTGCTGACTTTGACTTATCAAGGTTCTGAACGTGTGATGCCAAATTACAATGTCATGGGTATGGCGAAGGCATCGTTGGAAGCGGGTGTACGTTATTTGGCATCTAGCTTGGGTAGTGAAGGCATTCGTGTAAATGCTATTTCAGCAGGTCCAATCCGTACTCTTGCAGCTTCAGGCATCAAGTCTTTCCGTAAAATGTTAGACCTGAATGAAAAAGTTGCACCACTGAAACGTAACGTGACCATTGAAGATGTCGGTAATGCTGCATTATTCTTATGCTCGCCTTGGGCAAATGGTATTACCGGTGAAATCATGTATGTTGATGCTGGCTTCAATACTGTAGGTATGAGCGCTGATTTGATGGCGGATGCGGAATAATCATTTTCAGTTCCCTCTCCCCATGGGAGAGGGCTAGGGTGAGGGATTGCTTTTTCTCCCTCATCCCGACCTTCTCCCAAAGGGAGAAGGGGGAAATATGGCAATAAAAAAGACCGCTTTTGCGGTCTTTTTTATTGCAGTCTAAAGCTTGCTTAAGCTTGACCTTCAGCAGCAGCTGCTTGAGCACGTTGCATATTGGCTTCGAATTCGGCATCGAAGTTAATTGGTGTAAGAAGCAATTGCGGGAAGCTTCCTTTCGTTACCATATCATTTACAGCTTCACGTAAGAATGGGAACAGGATATTTGGGCAGTATGCACCAAGAATATAAGGAAGACGTTCTTCTTCAACGCTATCAACCAAGAAAATTCCTGATTGGGTTACATCAACGATGAATGCTGTTTCACCTGCGTTATTCGCTTGAACAACCACTTGTAATGCAACTTCATAATGGGTCGCATCAATTTTTTCTGCAGAAGAAGACAGGTTGATGTTTAATTCAGGCTGCCATTCTTTGGTAAATACTTGAGCCCCAGGTACTTCAAAAGAAATATCTTTAGTATAAATACGTTCAAGTGCTAATTGCGGTTGAGCTTGTTGTTCACTCATTTTTTAATCCTTAATATGAGGGGTGACTTAATAAAATGTTAAGCCAATAATTCGTTGAGTTTTCCTTCACGCTCTAAAGCATAAAGTTGATCAAAACCACCGATGAATTGGTCGTTAATAAAAATTTGTGGAACAGTACGGTGATTGGTGCGTTGCATCAGTTCAACACGTACTTCAGGCGCTTCATTAGATAAATTAATTTCTTTATATGCAACGCCTTTACGCTCAAGAAGTTGTTTCGCGCGAACGCAGTAAGGGCATACAGTAGTTGAGTAAATTGTTACTTCAGCCATTCAAAATCTCCAAGCGTATTATTTGCTTTTAATCAGCGGTAAGCCTTGTACTTTCCAGTTGTTAATTCCACCGTCCAGACGGTAGCTGTCGGCATGACCCACTTGCTGTAAAGCGGTACCTGCAATTTGACCCAGGTTACAAATGAACACCAATGGTCGATCCGCAGATTTTAACTCTTCAACATGGCTTGTAATCTGGCTATATGGAATATTACGGCTGCCGCTGATATGACCTTCACGGAAATCTTTTGCATCACGTAAATCAATCAGCATGGCATTTTTAGCTTTCACTAAAATACCTAAAGATTGTGGTGAAATTTTACGACCATTGCGTTGTCCTTCTAAAATAAAGAACAAAACAATCAATACCCCGAGTGTTCCAAACAAGAAGGGGTGATTCCCCATAAATTCGAACCAACGTTCCACAAGTCACCTAATTACAATTTCAAAATTGCGTAGAGTATAGCCTATAAATATGGCGATCAAAATCACCGCTTCAAGTGCTAAGGGTTAAGAAAAATTAATTTTTTTGCTGTGCTTCTGTAATTTCATCAATTAAACGCAAATAACTGTCCAAACGGCGTTGCAAAATTTCACCGCTTGCGGCGGCTTGGCGTAAAGCACACTGTTTTTCATGCTTATGGGTACAGTTACGGAACTGGCAATGTCCCAACAGGTTTTCAATGTCAGGAAAACCGTGTTGAACCTTGTCCAGGTCTAAATGCCATAAGCCAAATTCACGAATTCCCGGTGAGTCAATCAGTGCAGCTCCTTCACCAAAGGCAATCAAGCGTGTAGAGGTGGTGGTGTGCTGACCCAGCGCCGAGTTTTCTGAAATCACATTGGTTTTTTGCGCTGCATCGGGAACCATGGCATTAATCAGCGAGCTTTTTCCGACCCCGGACTGGCCCACAAAGGCAACAGTTTCACCAGCTAAACGTTTCGCTAGTTCAGTTAAATCACCATCAGATTGAGTTTGAATCACTTCATAGCCTAAAGCTTGATATTCTTGCATCAGGGCCAAAATCGGATCATTTTCCTGAATTAAATCTGCTTTATTTAGTACCAATAGAGCAGGAATGTCGGCATCGGCACAGGCCACAAGGTAACGGTCGATTAAGCTGGGAGCGACTTCCGGAAAGGAAGCAAACACAATCACGATCAGGCTGACATTGGCAGCCACCGGTTTAACCTTGTGATAACGGTCAGGGCGGGTCAGCAGCGACTGGCGAGGATGAATGGCAGTAATAATGCCGAGTCCGGTATTTGGATCGGCCTGCCATTTTACCCGGTCACCTGTGACCAGTGCTTCCAGATTGGTTCGGGTATGACATCGCCATACACTGCCGATTTCAATCGGTTTCCAGAACGGTTCGGGTTCACCTGCTGCAACGATAGGTTTGGTGGGATGGGTTTCGGGCGCTGAGAGGGCTTGCACTTCAAGTTGACGGCCATAATGTTGAACCACTAAGCCTTCCAGATCATTTGAAGTGTCGAGTTCTTCTTGACGTGTTTGATGTTGTTTCTGAATGCGGCGTTGCTGCTGTTCAGTTAAACGACGTTTACGAATTAAAGCCATTCATATCCTAGAAAAACCATGAATTAAGTAAGGCAAAAATAGCATGAAGCAGGGTAGGAGTTACAGCCAAGTTGCAATAAATTTGCTACTATAGCTGTTTTTAAGCCTAATAAGATTGCACATTTATGAGCAGCACCCCTGATACCCGCCTGATTTGGATTGACCTGGAAATGACAGGTCTGGATACGGATAACGATCAAATTATTGAAGTTGCAACGATTGTGACTGACGATAACCTGAATATTCTGGCGGAAGGGCCGGTGCTGGCTGTTCATCAATCAGATCGCGTGCTCAATGCGATGGATGAATGGAATACGCGTCAACATGGACAATCAGGTCTGATTGAACGGGTACGTCGCAGTAAATTGACCGCTCAGGATGCAGAACAGCAGACGCTGGAATTTTTGAAAAAATGGGTCAATCCAAAATCATCACCGATGTGCGGTAACTCGATTTGCCAAGACCGCCGTTTCTTGCACCGTTTAATGCCGGAAATGGAACAATACTTCCATTACCGTAATCTTGACGTATCTTCAGTCAAAGAGCTGGCGAAACGCTGGCGTCCAGAAATTATGAGCGGCCTGAAAAAGAATGCCTCACATTTAGCCATGGATGATATTCGTGATTCGATTGTTGAACTCAAATATTATCGTGAGTACTTCTTTATCATGAATAAAGACTAATTTTAAGTAGATAGAAAGAGGCGAAAGCCTCTTTTTTTATCTTTGTCACAACTGCTGAAGGATGCGAAAGATATAGATTATCGGATTGAGCTGGAATTTGATAAAATGCCTCGGTGTTTTTTAGATGCCAGATGACGAATGACTGATCTCCTTGAAGATGATGAATATGACCGCCGCTTTGCGGGTGTAGAGAAAATTTATGGAGATGAAGCCTTTCGTCAGTATGAACACAGTCATGTGATGGTAATCGGCATTGGTGGGGTCGGTTCCTGGGCGGTTGAAGCCTTGGCACGTACCGGTATTGCTGAATTGACCTTGATTGATATGGATGTGGTTGCCGCATCGAATATTAACCGTCAATTACCGGCCATGACTTCGACCTTGGGACGGGAAAAAATTGAAGTGATGGCCGAGCGCTGTTATTCGATTAATCCACGTATCAAGATCAATCTGGTGGATGACTATTTAACGCCTGATAATGTCAAAGAGCTGTTAGCAAATAAACCTGATGTGGTTCTAGATTGCATTGATGATGTTAAAGCTAAACTGGCCTTAATGCTGCATTGTCGTTTTAATAAAATTCCTTTGATTGTATCGGGCGGGGCAGGCGGCAAGCTCGATCCCTTAAAAATTCGTGTCGCAGACTTGTCTAAAACTGAACAGGATCCGATGCTGGCCAAATTGCGTAGTCAGTTACGTGCCAAAGGCATTTGCAAAAAGCCGAAAGAAAAATTTGGTATTAGCTGTGTCTATTCTATCGATAACCCATTTTCAGGTGCAGAGGTCTGTGCCAGCGCCGGCCTGCGCTGTGGTGGTTATGGTTCAGCAGTAGTGGTGACTTCAAGTTTTGCTATGGTGGCGGTGTCAGAGGTATTGAAAAAGCTGACGGTTAAAAAAGCAAAAACGGAAGCATTAAAATCATGATGTAAACCCGAGTCTGTTGATCTTTAAGCTGAGTATTAAATACATTTGGATGCTCCTGTTAAATTTCAGCAGACTATTACTGCTATTATTCATAAAAATTAAAACAATTGAAGCAGAGACATTTAACCAAGTTAAAAATAGTTCAGGTATTTGAGCAACTGTAAAATTTATCGTTAATGAGCATTTAATAAATCTAAAGATAAATTCGACTTCTTAACTCTCTTTATAAGCAAATTCTTTTTCGTTGTTTCTTATGATCTTTAAGCCAATCTTTTATTATTCAAATGTATAAGTTGAGTAAGGTGAGATATCTAAAGCGAAAAATATCACTACTCTAAAAAAGAAGTGAATGCACAAATTAAATAATTTCTTATTTCTAAAGTTTAGCTTCAGGAGAAGAGCAATGACGGATAATCATAATCGCGAAAAATTATGGCAACTGATCAAGGAAGTACGATATGCCATGATCAGTCATACGACTGAAACACAGGAATTACATTCACAACCCATGACCATGCTGAATTCTGAGAAGACTGAGCAGATGAGTGAAAGTCACAATCTGTATTTTATCTTGAGTGATAGCAATGATCTGGTGAATGCAGTCAATTCCGGTCGTAATAAAATTGGATTATCTTTTGCCAAGCCCTCTGACAGCATTTATGTCTCGATTAGCGCACATGCCCGTATCAGCACAGATCCAACCTTGATTGATCAGCTCTGGAACCCGTGGGCTGAAAACTGGTTTGAAGGAAAGGAAGATCCGAGTGTACGCATCTTGGTGGCTGCAGCAGTCAGTGCAGAATATTGGAACGTGACTGACAATAAAGTGACTCAGCTATTTAAACTGCTTAAAGGCAGTCTTACTGGCCATGCTGGTGGAGTCGAAGCGGATCACAAAAAACTCGACTTATAATCTGCTTATATTTAAGGCTGTTTAAAAGATAGGCTAAGTGTTTAGGATTTTCATTCATTTTATTTTTAGGGTGATGAAGAACAAGAGATTAAGAAGAACACGTATAGATAAAAATACCTGTTCTTCTTTTTATATCTATTGAGCTGAATTTTTTAGCATCTTTATAAGAATTAAAGTCCGAAATAATAAGCCAAAAGACAAATCACAATGGTCAGTAGAATCAGTTTGATAACGCTCGATGTACCGATCTTGTGCGAAGCATGTGCAGGATGGCTTTTTACATGTGAGGTAGTATGTGGAGTGCTTGCTGCTGCACCATCCAGTGGATTGGCCACTTCAACTTTTTTCAGTTTTGCTGACTGATAATGGTTCGCTACCTTGACGATAAATTTTGCTGTTAAATCATCCAGTTTTTGCGAAAAATGGCGTAGATTCAGTTGCTCTTCTGGTGTCAGTTCACTGCCATCCACATGATAGGGATGTTGCTGTTTTTGCTGAATATAAGCGGATAAAGCTTCCAGGCGATGCAGTGTGGTATGCGCATAATCCGCCTGATAATCGCTTGGCAGTAAAGGCAGATATTTACTCTCGAACAATGGGGAACCATCGGCATTTTCCGTTGCAGTTTGTGGCATTCCATAATATGGAAAATCACGATTGGCAGGTTCAATAAATCCATCGGCAAACTTGCTGTCAAATAATTCGTTATTGGTATAAATCTGAATGTCATCCCAATTCGGCTGCTGTAAATCGGCATCGATACGTTTGGCCAGTTTTGAATTCAGCTCAAAACGCCAGAAGGTTTCCTGGCGACATTGTTCCTGCTGTGGCTTGGGCACTTCGTAATCATTATCGGCGTTATACCATTCAGCCAATTCCTTGCCGAAAATCCAAGCAGTCTTTTTATTGTGTTCATGGCTGACAATAAAATGCGGAATGGCCAGCAGTTCAACATTGGCATTTGGATTCTGTTCATCACTTAACAGACTGGAACTATGCAGGCTAATACGAAGCGTTCCCTGTTTTTTTAGACCTTCAAGCCAAACCTGGAAATGTTGTGCGAGTAAATGTTGTGACAGCAGATCTCGGAAACGTAAATTATGCTGGTTAAAAATGGCATGTTGTACCCAATGATTAAAGCTCAAATTCTGGCTGAGATATTCATTGCCATAGGTCACCAAAGTAAGTTGCTGTTTCCAAATTTGATCAAGCGCCATTGTTATTTATCTCATAAATATTGGCTTTATCTTATACTTTTTCTAAATCTGGATGCCAATCTAATTTTTCCTCTACAGGGAACTTCATCAACACGTTCAAAAACTGTTAGAATATGGGGTTTTATTATATTTTTAAATTGTTGCTTTGAGAGTTACTATGTCACTGGAAGCCCTGACCACTGAAGCGCTCGCTGCGATTGCAGCAGCTCAAGACCTTGCTACACTCGATCAAGTACGGGTGCAATTTACAGGGAAAAAAAGCCAGCTCGCGGAACAATCGAAGGCGCTTGGTAAAATGGATCCTGAAGAACGTAAAGTTTTCGGGGCAAAAATTCATGCGGTTCGTGAAGCGATCACTGGCGCATTAACGACACGCCAGGCAGAATTACAAAAAGCTGCACTAGAACAAAAACTTGCTAGCGAAATGATCGACATTACCTTGCCAGGTCGTGGTCAAAGTGTGGGTAGCATTCACCCTGTAACCCAAGTGCAAGAACGCATTTGTCAATTCTTTACCAAAGCCGGTTTTACTGTGGCTACCGGCCCTGAAGTTGAAGATGACTATCACAACTTTGAAGCCTTGAATATTCCAGGTCATCACCCTGCGCGTGCCATGCATGACACCTTCTATTTTGATGTGAATCATTTATTGCGTACCCATACTTCGGGCGTGCAGATTCGTACTATGGAAACACAACAACCGCCGATTCGCATTGTCTGCCCGGGCCGTGTCTATCGCTGTGATTCGGATCAAACCCATTCGCCAATGTTCCATCAAATTGAAGGCTTATACATTGCGGAAAATACCAGCTTTGCAGAACTGAAAGGTTTGTTGGTGAACTTGCTGAACGAATTCTTCGAAAAGGACTTAACCGTTCGTTTTCGTCCATCTTACTTCCCGTTCACTGAACCAAGTGCGGAAGTGGATATTATGGATGAACGCGGTCGCTGGTTAGAAGTTTTGGGTTGCGGTATGGTGCATCCAAATGTACTTCAAGCTGCCGGCATTGATCCTGAAAAATATAAAGGTTTTGCTTTTGGTCTAGGTGTAGAACGTTTTGCAATGCTTCGCTACGGTGTGAATGATTTGCGTATGTTCTTCCAGAATGATGTGCGTTTCTTACGCCAATTTGCTTAAACGAATTTATTAACCTCTCTTGCGAAGCAGTGCTTCTCATCTCCTAAAAAAGGAGAGGGGTTGCATGTATGACTCGGGGTTCTTCCTCCTTAGAAAAGAGAGGGAGAGGAATTCAAGAAATTAGATTTACAGGTTTTTATAGAAATGAAAATTAGCGAAAATTGGTTACGCGCATGGGTAAACCCTGCGGTTGATAGCGAAACTTTATCAGATCAACTTACTATGCTTGGTTTAGAGGTTGATGAACTGGCGCCAGCGGCAAAACCATTTACAGGTGTGGTGGTAGGTGAAGTGCTCACTGTAGAGCAGCATCCAGATGCAGACCGTTTACGTGTGACCACAGTCAATATTGGTTCAGGTGAGCCTTTACAGATTGTCTGCGGCGCACCAAATGTACGTGCAGGCATGAAAGCGCCTGTAGCCACCATTGGTGCAGTATTGCCGGGCGATTTCAAAATCAAGAAAGGCAAGCTTCGTGGTATAGAATCACAAGGCATGCTGTGCGGCGCGTCTGAAATCGATCTAGAAGACAAGATTGATGGCCTGTTAGAACTTCCTACAGATGCACCTGTGGGCGTCAACATCCGTGAATATTTAGATCTAGATGACAACGTTATTGATATCAGTATCACGCCAAACCGTGGTGACTGTTTCAGTATCCGCGGTATTGCCCGGGAAATTGGGGTAATCAATCAACTTCAAGTAACTGCACCCGAAATCAAGGAAGTGGCTGCGACCATTGCTGATGAGAAAAAAGTGGTTGTGGATACTGAGGGTTGCCCACGTTATTTAGGTCGTGTGATCAAGAACGTCAATACCAAAGCAGCGACTCCGGAATGGATGGAACGTGCTTTAGCGCGTTCAGGTATCCGTCAGCACAGCATTTTGGTGGATATTACCAACTATGTGCTCATTGAGCTTGGTCAGCCGCTACATGCTTTTGATGGTGCTAAAGTTAAGGGTTCAGTTCATGTCCGTCAAGCGACTGCTGCTGAAAAACTGGTGCTGCTGAATGAACAAGAAGTTGAACTTCAAGACAATGTGATGGTCATTGCTGATGATGAAAGGGCATTGGCGATTGCCGGCATCATGGGTGGCTTGTCTTCTTCTGTTACTGATGAAACCACTGAAATCTTCCTGGAATCAGCATTCTTTGCACCGCTAAACATTGCCGGTCGTGCACGTAGCTTTGGTTTGCATACCGATGCCTCACAGCGTTATGAACGTGGCGTAGACTTTGAATTGCCAATGATGGCCATGCACCGTGCATCACAGCTGATTGCTGATCTTGCAGGTGGTGAATTTGGTCCAATCACGGTTGCAGAAAAAACTGAGCTTTTACCAAAACGTGAAGCGATTGAGCTGAATCAGGCTCAAGTCGATCAATTGCTCGGTTACAAAGTTGAAAGTGACTTTATCAGTGATGCACTACAACGCCTAGGTTGTGTGGTGACTGTGAAAGCACAAGGTGAGTGGACTGTCGTTCCTCCATCACATCGCTATGATATGGCCATTTATCAGGACTTGATTGAAGAAGTTGCCCGTATTCACGGTTATGACAACATCCAGATCAGTTTGCCTGTAATTGATGTGAAACTTGCCAAATATCAAGATCAGTTTGAATTGCCGCAACTTCGTCAAACCTTGGTGACTTTAGGTTATCAGGAAGCAATTAGCTTTAGCTTTGCCGATGCCAAACTTGAAAAGCAATTGAATCCTGCGGTAAATCCATTGATGTTGGCCAATCCAATCTCAAGCGAATTGGCTGCAATGCGTTCAACTTTGTTATCCAGCTTGATTCCATGTGTGCAATACAATATCAACCGTCAGCAAAGCCGTGTGCGTTTCTTTGAACTCGGTTTACGTTTTGATTATCAAGATGCACAAAGCATTCATGATCTTAAACAGATTCCGACTTTGGCATTAATTGCAGTCGGTGCCAAAACAGCTGAATCTTGGCATGGCAAAGCACAGCCAATCGATTTCTTTGACCTGAAAGGTGAGGTTGAAGAAATTTTAGCGGCAGGACGTGTCAAAGTTGAATATGTGCGTTCAGAGCGTAGCTGGTTACATCCTGGACAATCTGCTGAAATTTTAGTTGATGGTAAGTCTGTCGGTTATCTCGGTCGCTTACATCCATCTTTGGAAGATGAGCTCGATTTGGGCATCACTTGGGTTGCTGAACTTGATCAAAAGGCTGTTTTGCAAACTTATGTATCTAATTTTACAGAATTATCACGTTTTCCATCGGTTCGACGTGATATTGCGCTTTTAATTAGTGATAAGATTAATGTTAGTGAAATTCAGCAACTTATCGGACAAACGGGTGGAGAGTTGTTAGACTCGACTTGGTTATTCGATGTGTATACTGGACAAGGGGTAGAAGAAGGGAAACGCTCACTGGCATTTGCCCTTCTCTGGCAGCATCCAAGCCGTACATTGGAAGATGCTGAAATTAAATCAGGTATGGATAATATCCTTCAAGTGTTGGAAAACACTTACCAAGCGACATTGAGGGCTTCATGACAGCACTAACAAAAGCAGAAATGGCTGATCATTTAAGTGAGCTCACGAGTTTAAACCGTCGTGAAGCTAAACAAATGGTCGAGTTGTTCTTTGATGAGATTAGCCAAGCGCTAATCTCAGGTGAACAAGTTAAACTTTCGGGTTTCGGTAACTTTGAGTTGCGTGATAAACGTCAGCGTCCAGGTCGAAATCCGAAAACCGGCGAGGAAATTCCAATTTCAGCACGCCGTGTAGTCACATTCCGCGCAGGACAGAAATTCCGTCAGCGCGTAGGAAATGAGCAGATCGATTGATCTGCTTTTTTTTTGTTTTAAGTTTTTAAGAGGTTTCTTTATTTTGAACAGATAAGGAAGAGTGTTGTTTGAAGATTAGATATTTTCATTCAGTATTTTGATTGACCTTTATTTTGGTCATAAAAAAAGAGAGCCAAAGGCTCTCTTTTTTTACTGAATAATCGTAAAGATTATTGAGCAGTAGAAGCGGCAGCTTCAGAAGCAGCAGGAGCTGCATCAACAGCAGAAGCAGCAGCTTCAGTAGCAGAAGCAGCTTCAACAGTAGCAGCAGAAGCAGCAGCATCAGCTTCAGATGCAGCTACAGTAGCTTCAGATGCAGCAGCATCAGCAGCAGGAGCTTCTTCAGTTTTTTTAGCACAACCAACGAAAGCTAAAGTAGTAGCAACTGCAGCAGCAATAGCGATTTTTTTGAATAACATGGCATCACTCTCTAAAATATGAGATTAAAAAAAACCTATGTTAGCCTGTTGAGTGCTTTTATTCTTCCTAAAATCTGTTAGGCAGTAACAATGCAGAGGCAGTCTAACTGGTCTGCGAATATGCTATCACTGCGCATTTTGAATTACTACTAGGGCACCGTTAAAAAATGCAAAAAAAGATAAAAAATGAGCATTTTTTTAACAGAAAATAACAATCAATAGGAGGGTTTATATTGGATAAATACTAAATAACTCGCTAAAAATTATGGTTTTTTAAAGTTAATATTTTTAAGAGTTTTTAACTTGCATATAAAGTTTACAAAGAAAATGGTTGATTGTAGCTTTATGTAAATAAAGTCAACCAAATAAAAAGGCTATCGTTAACGATAGCCTTTTAGAGAAAAAAAGAATAATAACCAGTTTAGTTAGTCGCTTTACGCTTCATTTGATCAAAGAAATCATCATTGGTTTTGGTTTCTTTCATACGGTCTAGCAAGAATTCCATTGCTGCCAATTCATCTTGGGTATGCAGCAGCTTACGTAGAATCCAAACTTTACGTAAGTTATCTTCACTCATGAGACGTTCTTCACGACGTGTACCGGATTTCTTGATGTTCATTGCAGGGAACACACGTTTTTCTGCAATACGACGATCAAGCGTAATTTCCTGGTTACCGGTACCCTTGAATTCTTCATAGATCACTTCATCCATCTTACTGCCTGTCTCAATCAATGCAGTAGAGATAATGGTGAGTGAACCACCTTCTTCAATATTACGGGCAGCACCAAAGAAACGTTTTGGACGCTCTAACGCATGAGCATCCACACCACCGGTTAATACCTTACCTGAAGAAGGAATCACCGTGTTGTAGGCACGTGCCAGACGGGTAATCGAGTCAAGCAGAATGACCACGTCTTTTTTGTGTTCAACCAGGCGTTTGGCTTTTTCAATCACCATTTCAGCCACTTGTACGTGACGAGCAGGGGATTCATCGAAGGTTGAGGCAATCACTTCACCACGAACGGTACGTTCCATTTCAGTCACTTCTTCTGGACGTTCATCAATCAGAAGCACAATGAGGAAACATTCAGGATTGTTACGTACAATCGATTGCGCGATGTTTTGTAACAACATTGTTTTGCCGGCTTTGGGCGGAGCAACAATTATCGAACGTTGACCTTTACCAATCGGAGCCACTAGGTCAACTACACGTGCAGTCAAATCTTCAGTGGTACCGTTACCAAGTTCCATCACCAATTGTTCAGTCGGGAACAATGGGGTTAAGTTTTCAAACAAGATTTTGTTGCGTGAGTTTTCAGGCGTGTCGTAGTTAATTTGATTAACTTTTAAAAGTGCAAAATAGCGTTCGCCTTCTTTAGGTGGGCGAATTGTGCCGGTAATGGTATCACCAGTGCGTAAGTTGAAACGGCGAATTTGCGATGGGCTGACATAAATGTCATCTGGGCCTGCAAGATAAGAACCTGCTGCAGAGCGTAGGAAACCAAAACCATCAGACAGAATTTCCAGAACACCATCACCAAAAATCTCTTCGCCATTCATTGCATGGCGTTTTAAGATGGCAAAAATGATGTCTTGCTTGCGGTTACGAGCCATTCCTTCTAGGCCCATAAACTCGGCAATCTTGATGAGTTCGCCAATCGGTTTTTTCTTGAGTTCAGTTAAATTCATAGGGGGTCAGATAGAATCAAAATTCTGGGATATAGATGAGAAAAGGGAGCAACATTTAGCCGCTTACACGCAATAAAAGTAACGCAATTGTATTTGCACAATAACAATTCAGAGGTCTGATACATTGTTTCGAAGAGAAAAGTGTAAAAACAATTTCTGTTGCCGAGCGGCGATCTTATGTGTTGTGTCTTGTAAGAAAATGGCGGATTAAAAATCCTTTATTCCTTGAACATGCAATATAAGAGCTAATCAAGCTTTTGTCAATTTATAGACGAAAAAAATACGCTATTTGGAGATAGCGTATTAGATTCAATCATTCTGCTTTAAATTAGATGTTTTCTTCAATAAAAGCAGTCAATTTAGATTTTGGTGCAGCGCCGACTTGTTGTGCTACAACTTCACCATTCTTAAACATCAATAGTGCAGGAATGTTACGGATATTGTAGTTTACTGCAGTCGCTTCACAAGCAGTTACGTCAACTTTAACAACTTTTACTTTGCCTTCAAATTCTGTAGACAATACTTCTAATACAGGTGCAATCGCTTTACATGGCGCACACCAGCCTGCCCAGAAATCGACAAGTACAGGTACGTCAGATTGTAAAACGTCAGCTTCGAAGTTCGCATCAGTTGTGTTTACGATATTGCCAGACATGGATATGCTCCAGATAAAATTTTAAGATAGTTTTATATCTATAAGTATTACATAGCCTGGTTTAACTATGTAGGGGGATATGTAAATTTTCCGTGATTATCTTAAGTTTGTCTAATTGATGCTCACGATATTGAGCATCGTATCCAGCAATTATTGCATCGGTAAAAAATAAAAACTGCTTCAGTTGAATTGATAAATGGCTTTTAAATTGCATGCATGTGAATTACTCTAAGCACAATTCTTATAGGTTTGTTTGAATAATGTCTGATTTTTTGATTGATGAAGAGTTACTTGCTGCCATCGATATGGGGTCGAACAGTTTCCATCTTGCCATAGCACGTGTAGATCATGGCGAAGTAAAAAAAGTGGCTTCAATGTCAGAAAAAGTACAATTGGCCGCTGGTTTAGATGAAAATAAAAATTTGACTGAGGCGGCGCAGCAACGGGGTCTAGCCTGTCTGGCACGCTTTGTCGGGCGTTTAAGTTCTGTACAGCCCAACCGGTTGCGTATTGTAGCCACCAATGCTCTGCGTCAGGCCAAAAACGGCCATGAGTTCATTCAAAAAGCAGCAGAAATATTACCCAAACCGATAGAAATTATTGCCGGTCGTGAAGAGGCCCGTCTGATTTATTTGGGCGTATCACATACCATGGCCAATAGTGGCCGTCGCCTGGTGATTGATATTGGTGGTGGATCAACTGAACTGATTATTGGTGAAGCCTTCGAGCCGATTCACACTGAATCTGTCCAAATGGGCTGTGTGGCCTTTACCAAAGCCTATTTTATGGATGGTGAGATCAACCAGAAAAGTTTTGACAAAGCCGTGACTGCAGCACGCAAGGAAATATCCGGTATTGCCAATACTTATAAAGCAGCAGGCTGGGATACCGTGGTCGGTTCCAGCGGAACCATTAAGGCTTGTCGTCAAATTACCGTCAATATGGGCTGGAGCAATGAAAAAGAAGAGCTCACCCGTGAAGGCCTGGAAAAACTAAAAGATAAGCTGCTTAAATATAAGCATGTTACTGAAATGGAATTTGATGGTTTAAAAGAAGACCGTCGAGCAGTTTTGCCAGCAGGCGTTGCCATTTTATATGCTGTATTTGAAGTGCTGGGTTTGAATAAACTGGTGTATTCAGATGGCGCGCTACGTGAAGGGGTCATGTATGACTTGCTGGGGCGTTTCCAGCATGAAGACGTTCGTGACCGTTCTGTGCATGCCTTAGTAGGACGCTATAACGCCGATGCCAAACAGGCCGAACGTGTAGTCAATACGGCGCAGCAATTGTTTAATGGTGTCGCGAAATCTCTAAATTTAACCAATGATGACAGTGACTTACTGCGTCGAGCTGCATGTCTGCATGAAATTGGTCTGGCGATTAGCCACAGTGGTTACCATCGCCATGGGGCCTATTTATTGCAGCATTCCGATATTCCGGGTTTCTCGCAAATTGACCAAAATCATTTGTCACATTTGGTCGCTCATCATCGTCGTAAACTTCGTGGCGATGCCCGTGTGGATGTCTCAAAAGTCGGTGGTAGCAAACTTGTGTACTTATGTCTATTGCTACGATTAGCCGTTTTGCTGAATCATAGTCGTAGTGATGAGATGCTTCCTGCCATTGAATTAAGTGTCATCAATGAGCAACAATGGCAACTCAGCGTTTCTGGCGATGCCAAACAATGGCCTTTGCTTGTAGCAGACTTGCATGATGAACAGGTGCAGTTTAAGCATTGGGATATTGAATTGAATATTCAGTCGGAACAATTTATCTATTAACAAGTGATTGGTTAACAAGTTATTGTTAATTTAGGGATAATGGTCGACCTATGAAAAATAAAGCTGCTCAATCTAAAGCATGGACAACGGTTCAAATTGCACGTCACCCAGAACGTCCGCAATTCTTGGATTATGTTGGTGAAATCTTCACTGAATTCGATGCTTTACATGGAGATCGGGTATTTGGTGACGATGGTGCAATGATCGGTGGCTTGGCACGTTTTAATGGTCAGCCGGTGATGATTGTTGGGCAACATCGTGGTCGCAGCACTCGTGAAAAATTGCAACACAACTTCGGCATGAGTAATCCTGAAGGCTACCGTAAATCGCAGCGTTTGCTGGACATGGCTGAACGTTTCAACCTGCCGGTATTTACTTTCATTGATACCATGGGTGCATATCCAGGTGTAGGTGCGGAAGAACGCGGTCAGGCAGAAGCCATTGCCACTAGCCTTGCACAACTTTCAAGCCTGAAAGTTCCGGTAATTGCAACCGTACTTGGTGAAGGTGGTTCAGGCGGTGCACTCGGTATTGGTGTAGCAGACCGTGTAATCATGCTATCTCACAGTATTTATTCAGTGATTTCTCCTGAAGGTTGTGCATCCATTTTGTGGAAAACAGCTGAAAAAGCTGAACAAGCCAGTGAAGCCTTGGCATTGACTGCTGAAAAACTAAAAAAAATGGGTATTGTTGAATATGTAGTGGATGAAGGTGAAGGTGCACATTTACAGCCTGAACAAGTGATGCAAAATCTTAAAGATGTGTTACAACAAGCTTTAGAAGAATTGCAATCGATGGATGTGAATGAAAGATGCGAAGCACGTTACCAGCGTTTAATGAAGTTTGGCAGCGACAATTCCGGTCTAGCGTCTTAAAGCAAATTCAGTGCTTTCCTCCAGAGAGCACTTTCTTGATTGGATGTAGTGGTGGCATGGATTCCATGCTGCTGCTGCATTTAATGTCTGATTTATTTCCCAAAAAAATCCGTGCCATTTATATTGATCACCAATTGCAAAGTATCAGTGCAGATTGGGGTCAGTTTGTGTCTGATCAATGTGCAGTGCTGAATGTACCCTGTATTGTTGAAGCAGTTGAAGTGCAAGAGGGGAACCTAGAACATCAGGCACGCAACGCACGTTATCAGGCTTATTCCAAGCATTTAAAGCCCCATGAAATTTTGGTACTGGCCCATCACCAGCAAGATCAGGCGGAAACCTTAATCTTGCGCTTGCTCTCAGGTGCGGGGGTGCATGGCTTGGCTGCCATGAAACAGCTTGATGTCCGTGAGCAATTCACCATTTGGCGACCGCTGCTGGATATTTCGCGTGAGCAGATTGGCCAATGGTCAGCACAGCTCAATGTGCAAAGTATTGAAGATCCCACCAATTTAGATACCCATTATGATCGGGCCTGGTGTCGTCATGAGCTGTGGCCTATGTTGCAAAATCGCTATCCGAAAATGCAGCAGGCACTCAGCCGAACTAGCTATTTAATGCAGGATGCAGAAGACATTTTGCTGGATGTGCTACAGCAGGATTTAATTGCTTGTGGATCGGCCACTGAACTGGATTTAACAGAATTATCCCAACTATCCACAGCACGGCAAAGACAGCTTTTATCGGCATGGATGAAAGGGCAGGATACCTATCGCCCCAGCTTCGAGATGGTGGAACGCTTGTTGCAAGAAGTGGTTAATTCTAAGTCGGATGCACGAGCAGCATTGCACTGGAACCAGTTTTATTATGTGCGTTACCAGCAAAAACTTTTCCGTTTAAGTGCTGAAGAATATCTGGCTGAAAAAAATGCAAGCCATATTTCAGAACAAACAATCCAGCTGGAATTGGGGCAAAAGGTTGACGTCCTCTCAGGTCAATATTTTCCTGAAACTGCAGCAATAGGCTTGTCAGCATTATTGCTCGGTAAAAAACTGGATCTGGTGATGCGTCAAGGTGGAGAAAAAATCCATTTATATGGGCGGGTGGGAGCCTGGCCGTTAAAAAAAGCCATTCAGGAAGCACAAATTTTTCCTTGGCAGCGTCATAGAATTCAAATATTAAGCATAGATAATGTTATGCTTGGTGTTTTTACACCGAAAGGGTTTTGGTTAGCTCACTCTGAATATTGTGAAGTCGGTGGTTGGCAACCAAATTTGATCTCTTAGTTAAAAAATTCTAAGTCGAGTATGATTCATGAGTGCAGCTTTAAATTGTAATATTAGTTTTATTGGCGGCGGCAATATGGCGCAAGCCTTGATTGGCGGACTTATTTCGCGCGGTTTGCCTCCAACTCGTATTACAGTTTCAGATCCGGTAGAAAAAGTACGTGCTTTATTAGCAGAAAAAGATCTACACGTAACCGATGACAATGCTGCAGCCATTCGTGATGCCGATATCGTACTTTTCGCAGTGAAGCCGCAAGTATTGGCGAGTGTATTAAAACCGCTTAAAGGTTTGTTTGAAGGCAAACTGGTGATGTCGATTGTGGCGGGGGCTGAAATTGCCACGATTGCCAATTTATTAGATACAAATCGAATTGTCCGGGTGATGCCGAATACACCGGCTTTGGTTCAAACCGGAGCCCATGGTTTATATGCGACTGATGCTGTGAATACCCAAGACCGTGAACTTGCCAGCCAGGTTTTAGCGGCAACAGGTTTAACCATTTGGGTCAATTCTGAAGAACAGATTGATGCAGTCACTGCGGTGTCTGGTTCGGGTCCGGCATATTTCTTCTATATGATGGAAAGCATGATTCGCGCAGGTAAAAACCTGGGATTGGATGAAAAAGTGGCCACTGCTTTGACGCTGCAAACAGCTTTGGGTGCTGCACAAATGGCGATTACCAGTGCAAATTCACCAGCTGAATTGCGTAAAAATGTGACTTCTCCAAACGGCACAACTCAAGCTGCACTTGAAGTATTCGATCGTGCGCAAATCTCTCAAAATATTCAGGCCGCTTTGGCTGCAGCCCAAAAGCGCAGTCAAGAACTTGCTCAAGAGCTAAGTGAAAGTAGCAAATAACTCGTTTTTATTTAGGAAAGTTCCAGTATGGGTGCAAACTCGGCGCTGATTTTTGGCATTATCATTAACGTAGCGATTTTGCTCGTATTCTTCCGTTTTCTCATGCAACTTGCAGCAGTGAACGCTTATAATCCGGTAGTGATGTCTACGGTGAAAGCAACGAAAATTGTCGATGTTTTTGGGCGTATTTTCCCCACGGTGGCAAAAGGTCGTGTCAATTTGGCAGCCTTGGCCTTGGTGGTGATTTTATATTTACTCAAAATTTTTGGGGTGATGTATCTTTCAGGTGCCATGCCGAACAGTCCGGTGCATCTGGTGATTTTAACCTTTGTCACCATGATTCAGGACCTGATCCGTTTCTGTCGTTACTTAATTTTTGCAACGATTATTTTAAGCTGGGTGGTGATGTTTACCCAATCTCGCTCACCCTATATTGAAGTAATTCAGGAACTGGCAGAACCATTATTGGCACCGTTCCGCCGTATTTTACCGAATATGGGCATGATTGACCTGTCGCCAATCATTGCATTTCTGGCATTGTATATTGCTGAAATTATTATGAATGAAGTCGCGATTGTGCTTTTGACTGGGCTTTAAAGTTTAGACAGTAAAATCTAAACAATAAAAAAGGACTCCATCGAGTCCTTTTTTATTGTCTGTTAAAACGCGCTATGGAAAATATTGACAGTTCCTCTCCCTCTGGGAGATGAGTAGCACGGCTACGCAAGAGAGAGGGCTATTATAAAATTTAACCTCTCCCTTGCAGACTCGAAATATATTTCCGAGAGTCTTCATCTCCTAAAAGGAGAGGGAAATCTCTATTTCTTTAATGCGCCTCATCCCAGTTATTGCCTTTACCGACTTCTACAATTAATGGTACTGAAAGTTTCACCACCGATTGCATCACTTCAGCCAGTTTCGGTGCCAGTTCATCGGCAATATCGGCATCTACCTCAAACACCAATTCATCGTGTACTTGCAGTAACATTTTGGCTTGGTCTTTAGGCAACATTTTATCCACTTCAACCATGGCCAGTTTAATGATGTCGGCTGCACTTCCTTGCAATGGCGCATTGATGGCAGCACGTTCGGCGCCCTTACGTACCATCATGTTACGCGCATCAATATCAGGCGTATACAGACGACGGCCTAAAATAGTTTCCACAAAACCTTGTTCCAGCGCTACCTGACGAGTACGTTGCATATACTCATAAATACCCGGATAACGATGGAAATATTGCTTGATATAGTTTTGTGATTCTTCCCGGGTAAAGCCCAATTGACGAATCAGACCAAATTCAGACATGCCATAGAGTAAACCGAAGTTTACAGCTTTAGCTTGACGACGCTGGTCATTGGTCACATCTTCCAGTGCAATACCCAGAACCTCGGCAGCGGTACGGCGATGTACATCCTGACCATGCTTAAAGGCATCAACCAAGGCTTCATCCTGGGAAAGATGTGCCATTAAACGCAATTCAATTTGTGAATAATCGGCAGCCAGTAAAACCCGGCCTTCAGGCGCTATAAAGGCTTTACGAATCTGACGGCCAATTTCTTCACGCACAGGAATGTTTTGCAGGTTAGGATCGGTTGAAGACAAACGTCCGGTTGCAGTTAGAGCCTGATGATAGCTGGTATGCACACGACCACTGTCATTATTGGCCTGTTTTTGCAGACCATCGGTATAGGTGCTTTTCAGTTTGGACAGACCACGGTATTGCAGAATTAAATCGGTAATCGGGTGGTCGATTTTTTCCAGAATACTTTCGCTGGTGCTGTATTGGCCGGTCGAAGTTTTCTTGCCGCCTTTGAGCCCCAGTTTATCAAACAGGATTTCACCGACCTGTTTCGGTGAACTGACATTAAACGGCTGACCTGCCAATTCGGTAATCTGGTTTTCCAGATTCTGAATGGTATTGGAAAAATCCACACTCAATTGATCTAAAAACTTCAGATCCAGTTCAATGCCATTTTCTTCCATAATGGTCAGCACACGGGCTACCGGCATTTCAATATTATGCAAAATATTGTTTAGCTCAGGGATGGCCTGTAACTTTTTCGACAATACCTCGTATAGACGATAAGTCACATGTGCATCTTCCGCAGCATAATGTGCCGCAGTTTCAATCTCGATCTGGTTAAAGGTCTTCTGTTTAACACCTTTGCCTGCAATCTGTTCAAAGGTGGTGGTCAAATGGCTCAGATACACACGAGCAACATCATCCATACCGTGACGGGTCGCCACAGAATTTAAAACGTAAGATGCCAGCATGGTATCGAAATACCAGCCTTGCAGTTCAATACCATGATTTTGCAGGATATGGGCATCGTATTTTAGATGATGGCCAATTTTTTCAACCGCAGGATTTTCTAAAATTGGTTTGATTTGCGCCAGGATGATTTCACGATTCAGCTGCTCAGGTGCACTTTCATAGTCGTGGGTCAGCGGAATGTAATAGGCATCGTTGGCATCAAAAGCCAGTGAAAAGCCGACCATTTCCGCCACACGATAATCCAGACTTGTTGTTTCGGTATCAAAGGCAAAACGTTTGCTGCTGCTTAAACGCTGGAAAAGCTGATCCCAGTCAGCCTGAGTTAAAACGGTATGATAAGTGGCTTTGCCGAGTTGATCATCTACACTGGTCAGCTCTGCCTCATCTTCAGTTTCAATTACGACTTCTGAGTGCGCAGATTTTTCAATCACTTTAGAGGTTTGTTTATAAACTGAACTGTTTGGATTGTTGGGGTGGTCGAGTGACTGTAACTGGTTACGGAATTCAAGCTCGGTATAGAGTCGGCGCAGTTCTTCCACATTCGGATCGCAAATTTTCAGATCTTCATAACAAAGACCCATTTCCAGGTCGCAGACAATACTGGCCAGCTGATGATCCAGGGTAATGCCTTCAACATTGTCTTTAATGCTCTGACCGACTTTACCTTTAATTTTATCGACATTTTCTAAAATGCCACCAATGGAACCGTATTCAGTTAACAGTTTGGCAGCGGTTTTCGCACCCACACCCGGTACGCCACGGATACCGTCCGAAGCATCGCCCATCAAGGTCAAATAGTCGATAATCTGGTTTGGCCATACGCCAAATTTCTCAAACACGCCATCGACATCCATCGGCTTGTCTTTAAAGCTGTCTTCTAAAGTCACTTTGTCGGTGACCAATTGAGCCATGTCTTTATCGCCGGTAGAAATCAGCACTTGATAACCTTTAGCTTCTGCACGTTTAGCCAGGGTGCCGATGACGTCATCTGCTTCGGCGCCTGGAAGGGTGTGTAAAGGAATGCCCAAAGCACGAATCAGGTTATGAAGATAGGGAATCTGTTGCGACAGTTCATCCGGCATGCTCGGACGGTCACCTTTATAAATTGGTGAAAGTGCATGACGGAACGTCGGTTCAGGCGTATCGAAAATCACTGCCATATGTGTAGGCTGGATACGGCGCATCAATTTTTGAATAGCAGAAATGGCACCACGAATTGCGTTGGTCTGTAAACCCGTAGAAGTGGTTAGTGGTGGCAGTGCATGGTACGCACGAAATAAAAAATATGAGCCATCGACCAAAACAAATGGTGGCATTGAAAGATTCCTAATTCAAATATCGGCCTTATTGTACGTGATTTTTCACCTGAACATAGACACCTGATCAAAGTTGCATGTTACCGAATATCTGATGAATGCTTAAAAATCAAGGGCAGAGCTGTTGTATCATCAAATCAACAGGGACTGAGATCGAGATAAGATGCGGAAAGAGCAGAGCGAAATCCGGATGATTTGGCTGATGGTATTGATTATTGTGGGTGTTGGAGCCTGGTTTCTGGAAGCACAGCTATTGACCTATCTCTGTGGCTTGGCCTTTGCCATGAGCCTGATGCAATATGTCGATGCCATCCAGACACCGGCAATGCAACTTGCAGAAAATGCCGATCTGACTGTTCAGGAAACCTCTAAAGTACCGCTCTATCTCGCTTCCATTACCGCTATTGTGGGCGGTGTCATGGATTGGGGTTTTGTGATTGGTCTGGGCATTACCATCTGGATTTTTTTCTTTCTCAGATGGCTACGCCATTTAGAAGGTTTATTAAATCAGGTGCAGGCACGCTTTCATTCAGTACAAACCGAGCCCACCGAAACCATTGTTTATCAGCCTGCTGAAAATCCAGTTGTACAACAACCTACGACGCAAATGCCATCTCCTGCATCTGGACTGATGGATCAGCTACAGCAATGGATTTTTCAAGGTAATCCGGTTTTAAAAGTGGCCATCCTGGTGCTGGTGATTGGGGTGGTGTTATTGCTACGTTTTGCCACCGAACATTGGCAACTCAGTCTTGCTGCGAAACTGGCCATCGTTGCAGGGGTGAGTGGGGCTGTAACTGTACTGGGTTATAGGCTACAGACTAAAAATCGCAGTTTTGCCCTGGCTTTGGAAGGTCTGGGTTTAGCGGCCTTGTTCTTGACCCTATTCTTTGCCTATTACAATGCGGTGATCCCGACGCTAGCCATCGCCGGATTGTGTTTTGCCCTCATCATGGGTCTAACTTTGATCTTAAGCCTAAAACAGCAGTCGGTAGAACTGGCACTCATGGCAATGATCATCGCCTATATTGCGCCTTTTACCTTGCCGGTCCGTAATGCAACCGCCACTGAATTGATGACTTATTATGTGGTGATTAATCTAGCTGTGGTGGTGTTAAGTACCCTGCGTCCTTGGAAAATCCTGAATCAAATCGCCTTTTTAATGACGGTCATTGTCGGAGGGGGATATGCATTTTATCAGGCTGAAGAACAGGAAAAGAATGCTTTAACCTTATTGGTCTGGGTGCATACGGCAATCTTTGTCTGGCTGAGTTTTCGTTTTAGCCAGCTCATGGCCAAAGAAGATCTGGCTCAATTTAAACTCAAACCGGTATTGGATATTGCCCTGATTTTTGCCGCACCCATCGTTGGTTATATTTTTATTTACTTAATCCATTTTGAAGAAAGGTGGTGGCAAGCGGGTAGCAGTTTGGCCTTTGCCGCTGTTTATGCAGGCCTGTATCAACTGTCTAGACGTAATCAGGCGGTACAGCTGATTTCACAAAGCTATTTTAGTTTAATGCTGATTTTTCTGGCCTTAATTCCGCCTATTCTTTTAACCGAGCAATGGAGCGTGATTGGCTGGGCGGTAGAAGGATTGGTGATTTTTTTCTATGCCTTGTATCGCCAGTCGGAGATCAGTCGCTATCTTGCCATGGGCTTACTGATTGTGGCCGGTTTATCCAGCTTTTATTACCTGGTCGAGCTGAATGAATTTCCACGTGAAATGTACTGGGGATTGTGCCTAAGTTATTTTGCTGTGGTCTTGGTGGCGAATAGTCGGGAATCCTTTAGACAGCAATTAAGTAATTCAACCATCGCTTTTCACTGTTTGCAAATGCTCTCGGCCACCACCATGTTGCTGGTTTTATTGCTGGATGCAATAGACAGTGCGGATCAACTGGTGATGACGCTATTGATTGCGAGTAGCGTATATCTGCTGATGAATGAAGTCATACTGCGTTGCAAAGCCACCTGGACCTGGCTATTTCCAAAATGGCTGGGGCTGATTCCGGTGTTTGTTTTTGCCCTGATTATTGTGATTGATCAGAGCAAGCACGGGATGATTGTTTGGGATTCGGCTTTTGACCGCTTTGGCTTTGCTTTATCAGGCTTGATATTAACCGTATTGTGGCTGCGTCCGCTGCTAGGCGTGCGAAATGAAAAAGAGTGGGTCAGTTTTGGCACCCTGACCAGTCTGGCGATGGCCAGTTTAAGTTTTGTGCCGAGCATGCCTTATATCAGTGTGGTGATCTTGCCTTTAGGTTTCTGTGCCTGGTGTTATTGGCAAGTGAATAATCCTGACTGGAAAATATTCTGGCAGGCACGTAGCAGTTTGCTGCTGATGGCCACCTGGATCGTCTGCTCACAACTGTTTACCCAGCAGGCTTTTCAGGGCTATATCTTGCCGATCATTAATCCTTTTGATCTGGTCAGTATTGCCATGCTGGCGGGTTTTATCTGGATGTTGTCCTTGCAAATTAAAACCGGTCTCGATAAAGGGATTGTCGCGGTGTTGATGGTGCTTAGCCTGCTCTGGCTCAGCAGTTATATTGTGCTGCGTGCATTACACATATATTTGGGTACGCCTTTTAATGAACTGGCTTTATGGGGAAATGCGACCGTTCAACTGAGTCTGACCTTACTCTGGGTCGGTTTGGCTTTTATAACCATGAGTATTGCCAGCCGAAAACAGTTGCGTTCAGTGTGGATTCTGGGTGGCAGTATTCTGGTCATGGTGACCTTGAAATTGGTACTGTTCGACCTGTCGCATATCGGCACCTTAACCCGGGTGATTTCATTTTTAGGCGCAGGTTTTGTGATGCTGATTATTTCTTATATTGCACCGATTCCTGAGGGGGAAAATACGAATCCCTCATCTCGACCTTCTCCCTGAGCCATATATGGCGCAAGAGAAGGAGAGGTAACTTCTTTTCTTTAGATGCAAATAAATAAAATCTCCCTAAATTCCTCTTTGAAAAAGAGGGACTTTCCTCCCTGAGCAAATTTAAAGCGCCGCTTTAAATGAAGTGCAAGAAAGGGAGGTTAGGAGGGATTTTATTATTTTAACCTCTCCTCACGCTTCACTTCTTTGGCATTGGTATATTGATCAATATCTTCATTATTTAAAGGCTGAGCATTCGCAGGGCGATCAACAAAGCCCATTTTCGGGACTGGAATTTCAATTTGATTGGCCACAAAGCCATTACGAATGCGTTCTTGCATCTCATCCCGAACTTTTAAAAAGTTTTCACGATCACACCAGATGGCAAATAACAGTTCAATGGATGATTCGCGGAAGGCGGTAACCGTCACCGCTGGCTTCGGATCCGCTAAAACCAGCGGATACTTATTGGCAACATCCAGCAAGACTTCTCGAACCTTGATGATATCTTCATGAAAGTTGATGGCCAGGGTAATCGGAATACGCCGAATCGGGAATTTGGACAGGTTGTAGACCGGTGCACGAATCAGCTGTTCATTCGGTACGCGGACGTAGACATTGTCTTGTGTCAGCAGTTTCACCGAGAGCAGGTCAATAGAAATTACTTCACCTTCAATGGTATGGCCGCGAATCAGGGTCATTTGTACCGTGTCACCAATTTCAAAAGAACCTTCGCCAATCAGGAATAAACCGCTGATGAGGTTGGAAGCAGATGTTTGTGAAGCAAAACCCAGCGCCACAGTTAAAATACCGGCCGCACCTAAAAATACACTCAGTTTAAAGCCAGCTTCTTTTAAGCTCGCCATCACAAAAACCAGGAAGATGAAATAAAAAATCCCGCGTCGCCAAACCAGACTTTGATGGGCATTAAAGCGTGAGCCAACAGTGCGGATAAAGGTGTTGGAGACAAAACGTGCAATTAAAAAGCCAATAAGACACAGTACGATGGCAACGATAATTTCAGTCAGGCGTTCTGTGTTGATATTGGTAAAAATACTTTTGAGGCTGCTGGTAATTTCTTTTGGGATATTCGAATCTGCCATATTGCCGCCCTAGAAAAATGAATCAAACATGTTGAACAATGCACTTGCCTGTTCACGTGGTGGATGGACATACATCACTTCACCCGCATGAGGAGGGGTGCGGTTTTCAATGCGAATGCGCGGAGGTTTATCCAAACCTTCATGCAGTACCTTAATCTGTGAGGTCCATAAACGACCGGTACTTTCACTATAAAATAGCGGTAGGGCAGAAACCGGCACATTCATGCGGTCAAAGCGTAACTGCTGATGACTGGTATTATGAAACTCAATCGGTGTAACCGCACGAAAAGCACGTGGCTTGAGCTGATGTAGTTCAGTACGGCCATCAACCGCGGTGGCATAACAAATTTCACCGATACGATGATTGGGCCCGAACCAGGTGTCTTTGGGCAGAATCACCGGAATATCAAACAGCGGGTCTTTTTGGCTTTCGACAAAGCCTGCAATCCATAACGGGGTGCTGATATACAGCGTACCGCGCTGTCCTGCCGGAATATAAATCGGATCGACCGGTTTAATCACTACCGAGCGATCAGCCAGACGCGGCATCAGCTGTATTTTATGCTGCGTTGACTTGAACATGTAACGTTCTATTTTCACCGGTTGCGGAAAGGCAAAATTGGGATCTTCAATTTCATGCCATTTTTGTTCATAGTCATACTGCACCTGTGGACGATGATATTCCAGACGCCATTCTTGCAGACCACGGGTCAGGCGAAACAGCAATGAACCAAATTGCCAGGCTTTGGGCTGATTTAATTCAAAGTGATATTCACCCCACCATTTCAAATGGGGGTGTTCTGATTCAATCAATTCATTGTTTTTAGACAACGGCACATTTCCTTTATTGCTTAATCAGTAAAAACAGACTTCACGCTGCCAGATGCTTAGAGTACACTCAAATCAATTTATTCATCATTATAAACTTTGATGCAAATACTTAAACAATTACAAATACCTTATGGTTTTGCCAAGCGTCATGGCGTGTTGCTTCGATACGAGGGTGATCAGGCTTTTATTGTGCGCCGTGAAAATACGCCGTTGCTGGCTATTCAGGAAGCACGCCGATATTTAGGCCATCCGGCACAGCATCAGTTGTGTTCTGAACAGGAATTTCATCAGCTGCTCAGTTCCAGTTTTGCCGGTGATACCGGTGAATCGCAACAAGTGGCAGCGGGTCTGGAAGATCATCCGGATTTACTCAGTCTGGCAGATTCGGTGCCGGAAGCTGAAGACCTGATGGATCAGGAAGATGATGCACCGATTGTGCGACTGATCAATGCCTTATTGTCTGAAGCCATTCGGGTCGGTGCTTCGGATATTCATATTGAATCTTTTGAAAAAAAATTGTCGGTACGGTTACGTGTTGATGGTCAACTGCGCGAGATTGTGCAGCCACGTCGTGAACTGGCACCACTTTTGGTCTCGCGGATTAAGGTTATGGCCAAGCTGGACATTGCCGAAAAACGTATTCCGCAAGATGGCCGCATCTCTTTAAGGTTGGCAGGACGTGAGGTGGATGTCCGTGTTTCAACCTTGCCATCATCGCATGGTGAACGTGTGGTAATGCGTTTGCTGGACAAGCAAGCCGGACGTTTGAATATGACTCATCTTGGTTTGATGCAAGCTGATTATGAGCGACTGACTCATTTGGTGCATCGTCCACACGGCATTATTTTGGTGACCGGGCCTACCGGTTCGGGTAAAACCACCACACTTTATGCTGCCTTGTCAGATTTAAATGATGGCTCACAAAATATTTTGACTGCGGAAGATCCGATTGAGTATCAACTGGAAGGGATTGGGCAGACTCAAGTTAATAGCAAAGTAGATATGACCTTTGCCCGTGCTTTAAAAGCCATGCTGCGTCAGGATCCTGATGTGGTGATGGTGGGTGAGATTCGCGATCTGGAAACGGCCGAGATTGCAGTGCAAGCATCCTTAACTGGTCACTTGGTGCTTTCGACTCTGCATACCAATACAGCAATTGGTGCAGTCACCCGTTTAAAAGATATGGGGATTGAACCATTTTTGCTAGCTAGTTCCTTAATTGGGGTGATCGCGCAGCGTTTGGTACGTACCTTATGCTCGCGCTGTGCAACCTGGCATGAGGCGGATGCTTTTGAAACTGAAATTTTCCGTCATTTAGAAGTTGGTGCTGAACTGAAGTTGCCGCAACCTAAAGGCTGTGATCATTGTTCGCATACCGGTTTTATTGGTCGTACCGCCATTTATGAAATTGTACCTGTGGATGAACCAATGCGCCGTCTGATTCATGGCAATGCGGCCGAATATGAGCTGGAAAGCTATGCACGTAAACAGTCCGGTTCAATTCGCGATGATGGTTTACGCAAAGTACTGGCAGGAAAAACCACTTTAGAAGAAGTGCTGCGTGTTACTAATGAAGCGGCGGACTAAAACCAAGCTCTGTTTTCTGTTTATGATTTGATAAATTGCTGAACTTAGTAAAGCTCAGCAATTTTTTTATCAGTTGAGCACGAAATAGGATAGTCAGATTACCCAGATTACTTTGGGTTTCATTTTCATAAAACTTCTGCCAAGTTCGAATCATCTCTAAAGTAAAAATATCTTAGATTTTAAGCTTTTTATATCTGTTAATGATGCTGTTAAAACTTTTTCAGCAAAGCATTTCTTAATAAAATTTTTTAAATTTCAGTTAGTTTGAGGTATACTCTGAATGGCTAGATTCACCTGAGATTTACCCTGCTTTTCTGGTTGAATCAGATCAGTAGATATAGCTTATGTAGATGAGAGAATCGAGGGTGAACAATAGACTCTATCCTAAAATTACTTGATTTATTTTAGGATAGATTGGTATTTGAATCACGTAATCACATTCAACGTTACATTAATATTATTGCGTGTCGCATTAGAATAAGGGCAAACAATATTCGCAGCATCCACCAGTTTTTGTGCTTCGGCCTGATCCATACCTTCTAAATGAATATTTAATTTCACTTCAATGCCGAAACCTGTCGGGATAGGGCCAATACCCACTTCACCTTCAATATAGGCATCTTTGCTGATATTCAATTTATCGCGACTAGCAACAAATTTCATTGCACCTAAAAAACACGCTGAGTAACCTGCGGCAAACAGTTGTTCAGGATTGGTGCCGCCACCAGAACCGCCCATTTCTTTAGGCACGGCTAGTTTCACATCTAAAATTCCATCCGATGAAGTGGCACGCCCATCACGTCCGCCAGTTGCTTTTGCTTTTGCTGTATAGACCGCTTTTTCTAAAGGCATTGTTATGATCCCTGTACAGTGAATTGAGCTGTTATCGTGTGGGATTTTGATGAAAGAATAAGCAGTGATTTTGTAATTTTTATAGAAGAAAAATTTCGTGTAGAAGATGAGAGATTTTAATAATTGATCAGTTTACGATGTTGAATTAAAGGCATGGAGCTACGAATAGCCTCTTGCTCAGCCAGATCAAAAGGAACGGTAATCAAGCCTGCTCCTTCGTGGGTAATCATATCTAGAATCTGACCGCGGCTATTGCTTGCACCGGCATGACCCCAAGTCTGGCGTTTTTCACCATGCCAGCCTTGTTGAGCTGCTCCCAAAACCTGACATTGGCTATCCAGCGCACGCGCCTGTAGTAGCAATTGCCAATGCATCTGTCCAGTTGTATAGGTAAATGCCGCAGGAGCAGTCAGTATGTTTGCACCTTGCTGACGTAAAGTTAAGGCAAGTTCAGGAAAACGCAAGTCATAGCACACCATCAGCCCAATATTGCCAAATGGTGTTTTGGCAACCACTACATCGGTACCCGGCTCAAAGAACCGGGATTCTTGATATCCACCGACAGCATCACCCACTTGTACATCGAACAGGTGAATCTTGTCATAACGTGCTTCAGTCCCTTCAGGGCTAATACATAGACTGACGGTACGTACACGACCATCTGTAATGACGGAGCCATCCGGACGGAATGGGCAGGGAAGTGTGCCTGCCACAATCCAGATCTGATATTGATGGGCCAGTTTTTCCAGACGTTGCTGAAGGGTTTCAAACTGTGCTGCAGTCTCGCGTTGTTTTCCACCGGCAAAACAGATGAAGTTTTCCGGGAAAACAATCAGCTCTGCACCATCGGCTTTACTTTGTTGTATCAATGACTCGATCACGATGAAATTGGCTTCAATATCATCCTGGGAATTCATTTGTATAACAGAGAGTAAAGTCATGGTATGAGCTCTAAATCATCATTTTTATGCGTTTTGCTGCGACACTTGTTCTAAGGTGTCTTGTTCTTTTTGTAATTGTTTCACCAAAGGTTCAAACATGTTTTGGTTACTTTCATTCAGTTTCATCAATGTTTTATGTGCATCTAAAACAGTGGTTAACATGGCGTTATGGGTAATGTGCTCTTCCATTAATTCACGGGTGCATACTTTCGGATCACCGCAGTAATTTAAAATCACGAAGACCTGTCCCAAGCCCATGCTATTGGCCAAGGTACTAATATCGGGATTAGTAGATAACATGACAGCCTGAATTTGATGGGTCTGTTTCAGCTTTAAACCAAGCTTGGCCAGAATGCCCAAAACAGTACTGTCAATGAATGTGGTTTGGGTCAAATCTACAATTGCCCCAACGACATTCGATTGCTGTTCAATTTTACTAAGGAGTTTGTCTAGACTGATGCAAGATTGGGCACGCACTTCGCCAATAAGCTTAAAAATATGCGTTCCATTCAAGCTTGCATATTCAACATGACCTGTTGACATATAAATGCCATTTGCAGAGAAGGATTCTAAAATTATCACATAGGGTCACTACAGACTCAAGTAGCCAACAGTCGTAGTTTGCTTAGTTGAAAGTTAACGTATTGATTATATGATTAATTCATTCGGCGTAAACTTAAGATAGCAATATCATCTGCCACATGTTCAGGGGCCTGAAAGGATTGATTCTGCAAATGAAAGACTAATTTTTCAAATTGTTCATTTAGTCCGCCATCAAACGGTTCCAGTGCACCATCTGAACAAATAATAAACCGGGCATGTCGATTCAGCACACATTCGAACTCTTCCACTTCCAGGTCTTCAGTCAGCCCCAAAGGGAAACTGCTGGTGTTTAAAATTTTAGGCGGCTGATTGGGTTCAAAGATAATGGCGGGTGGATAATGTCCGGCACTGGACCAGCGTAATTGATGGGTTTCTAAATTAAGAACGCCTGCAATCATGGTGATGTGCTTTTCGATGTTTTCCTGAACCAGCATGCCATTCAGCTTTTTAATTAATTCACGTGGTGTTTTGGATCGCCCATGAAAAGCCGCCATCCAGGATGTCAGTAGACTGCTGGTGACACCATGTCCGGAAACATCGGCCAGATAAAACATGATTTCTTTATCGCTGATTTTCCAGTAATCGTACCAGTCACCAGACAGATAGGCAGAAGGTTGAAACAGGGTTTCAACCTTATAATTTATTAATTCTAGGGGGTTGGGAAGTAAACGTTTTTGTAATTCTGCCGCTGAAGGCAGGTCACGACTATCCTGATTACGCTTGTATTGAGCATCAATTTTTAATAAGGAATCTTCCGGATCACGTGGCAGCTTGTTCCAGATCCAGCCGGCTAAAGCACCCAATTCCCATGCCTGAGCCAATGCCGTCCCTTCATTTTCAAAAGCCAGGACGATGGTCGGGAGTGACCATTGGTAAGTCAGATAGTCTTGTACATCAGCAATCGCTAAAATTGTCGGATCATATAAATTAATATCATCTATGTGAATCATTTGCACACCGGGAAGTGCACTGAGTACCTGATCTAAATAAGGAATATTGCGAGTCGGTTGAATGAAATACATAAAGAAATTGTATGATCCTTAAATGGGTAACATCTAGAGTTGTACTATAACAATCTAATGATCAGCAAAGGAAGATGTTGTACTGATCATATTGCTATTAAATAGATACGATTTATTTGGTTGTAGTGTCTACGTCATCTTCTTGGATTTCATCATTGGATGAATCAGGATTACTTTGTTGATCTTCATTGCTGTCCTGATCGTCTTCAATGAACATAGTTTCAGGTTCTAGACCTCTCTTTTCAGCAATGGAGAAACTTTTACGCTGTAAATAAATATCACGGATTGCAGCATATTTGTCACCTTGTAAAACATCTTCAATGTCTAAAAGCTGGGAACGCGCATCAATACCGCGTAGTATTTGCTCACTCCAGTACAGCTCATCATGATCTTCTAAAATATACTTTTGGGGACGGGCTTGACCATCGACAACCAGACCTAAAGTATCACGGAAAGTGCTAGGGCCAAACACAGGCAGGACTAGATAAGGACCAGAAGGAATACTGTAATAACCCAGCGTGGTACCAAAATTTTCTTCTTCTGTATATAAACCGATACGACGAGCAGGGTCGGCAAAGCCTAGGGTAGTTAGAGTGTTAATGGTAAAGCGACCTAAAGATTCTGCGGCACGAAGTGGACGGCCTTGAATCAACTGGTTTACTGCATTCCATGGTTCCCCTAGATTTTTACGAAACTGGCGATAAGAGCCACGTACTTCATTAGGGACTTTTTCCTTATATTGAATCGCAAGAGGGCGGGCAACGTTACGATCTAATACCTCATTAAAAGCAAAAATCTGTCTATTTAAAGGTTGTAAAGGATCTTTCTGGTTTTCAGGTTGAGTTGCGCTTGCATCCACTTTCAAATCTTTGGCTTTAATATTTTTTAATTCTTTGAGAGCTTCAAGACGGGGGGGGGTAGGAGAGGTTTGCGCTGTAGTAGAATCTAGCTCCGATGTTGCGTGAGGCTCAGCAGGATCGACTGAATCCTGTGCAAATACAGGAGACATTAATCCTAAAGATAAAAAGCTAGCCCAAATATAATGAAAGTGACGCATAAATAATCCTAGAGCTTTCTAAGCCGGTGCTTAAAGCTAAAAATACGTAATAAAATATATTAACAGGTCTTTGAATAGGCGTATTAAAACAAATTTGATCAAAATATGTAGGAAAAAATGATAAAACGACTAAAAAACATCCTGATGATATGAAAAGTTAAAA
>NZ_JBBEUE010000011.1:0-113547 GCF_037402435.1 Acinetobacter sp. NS-4
AAGCACGGGTCAATCTGCGGGCAATATGACCTGTGGAAAAACCTTCACGTCATAAAGCATAAATCTGATATCTTTCTTCTTGAGTGAGATGAGAATAGTTCATTGAGCAACTTTGACTTTGGTCGGTCTGGAAGCAAAATGCTATCTCATCTTGCTTCCTGGCTAAATTAATCTCTGTTGCACTTCATCTGAGAATCTAAGCTTTATAAAAACCTTATAAAACACGATGCTTATAAGTAAAAATATAATGATGTCGAATAAAACAAATATCGGTATTGGTTTGGTTGCAGCAATACTGGTTGTTACTTATTTGGGTTTGGAACAAAACCAGCAAAAAATGAATCAGCTTCGCCCATTATTCAACCATCCTCAGAGCAAACTCCTCATACACAGCTTCCAAAACAATATGACACACAGCACCAAACCGCAGAGCCGGGTCAAGACAGCCAAAATCAAGCGGGTATACGTGTTATTCAAAAAGCTTATGAAAGCAAGTTAAGCAATATTCAGGTATGGGCTACCGGACGAGTCAAAGCGGTTTTAGCGGATGATAATAACGGTTCACGTCATCAAAAGTTTATTTTGGAATTGGGTAATGGGCAAACGGTATTGGTCGCTCACAATATTGATTTAAGTCCGCGTATTGATGGTTTGCAAAAGGGGGATGCAGTCGAGTTCTATGGGGAATATGAATACTCTGAAAAAGGTGGTGTAATTCACTGGACTCATCATGATCCACAACAAAGACATGTGGATGGTTGGTTGAATATAAAGGAAGAACCTATCAATAAAGGTTCTTCAGAAGGCTAAAACGATAATGGGTCTTAAATTGCGTTGATTTGCGATTTTTGACGTGTTTTATATTTTGGTAGTAGTTTGCTTAGATAAGAATTCATGCACCATGCAGGGCCAATGAGGAGGAATTGGAGGTCTTTGAAGAATGAAGGCTTTTTTTCTTCGACTTTGTGTCTGTAAAATTGCCCAATCCAGGCTAAAATGAAAAGCGCAATATAAAATCCTGTTCCTACAGGTAAAATAAAAATGAGCCATCCCATGACTGCAATAAGAGCAGTCATTGCGACAGCAAGGACTAAGTCTAGGCGTGCATAAAAGAGCAAAGTTAAAATCAAAAGTAGGGCTGTCAATAACGCGCTGAAATGAGCCAAAATGCCAATAATGGAAAACAGGATGGTGGGCACGCAAACCCAGTGAATGGCTTTGTTGGTTTTGTTCTGATGGCTCTCACTATATTCATCTAACCATTCTGTCATTGTTTTCATTTTTCACTCCAGTTTTTTATTGATGAGCATCCATCAATCTAAACCTTTTTTATTGAGATAAAATATAAACGAGAAAACAGTGCCGTTCAAAATTCAGCACCAGCAATTCATCACTCATATGATGCACGGTGGAGTGATGCTGCATCACAAAGTGAGGGAGAAGGCGGAGGGATTGCACTTTTGGCCAGGCATTAAAAAAGCCACAAGAGGTGGCTTTTAAGTCAAATGTATCAGGAGTCTGGCAAGTTCTTATGAATTTGGACCATCTACACGTTCGATATTCACTTTTGCAGTACCTGCATTGGTAATACCTAACTGTTTTGCAGCGCCATAAGACAAGTCTAGAACACGGTTACCATGGAATGGGCCACGATCGTTTACTTTTACGACTACGCTCTTACCATTGTTTTTATTGGTTACGCGAATATAACAGTTCAATGGCAAGCTACGGTGAGCTGCAGTCAAACCATTCATATCGTATGTTTCACCACTTGCAGTTTTACGGCCGTGGAATTGACGACCATACCAAGAAGCGGCACCAGTCTGGCTAAATTTACGTACTGTGTTAGATGCGACAGTATTTAGCTTTTCAATCACTGAAGGCTCATCGTTAGGGATTTCAATTTTCGAAGCAATGGTTTGACGACGAATTTTATCACCAGAACGCTCAGTGATTGAGAGGCTGTTTAAGTTTGAAAAGTGCGAGTTAAACGTTTGAGCATCTTTATTTAATACACGCGTGGCTAAACGTGAGTTGTCATGATCCGTATTGAATGATGACTGTACCAGTTCTGCTTGAGACTGACTCAGGGCAAAAGTGGCCGATAAGGCTAAAATATATTTTATTGAAGACTGCATTATTAAACTCCTAAAGACCGTTGCTTTTATTTCAATTAAGCGATTGAAAATTAAGCTATCAAGTCTGTTAATTCTCTTTTGCAACTACATTCGACGAGATGGATAATATTCATGCCAAGCTAAAGCTGTCTACTCTTTAATTAAAATAATTACAAAAACCACAGAAATACATCGTTTTTTGATCAAAATATGATCAATATTGTAACATTGTATGTAAAAGGTCTAATTTGTGAGCTAATTTATAAAAAAAATTATTGACTTTATTACTTTTTGGTAAAAGCCAGCCTTAACGGCTGGCGATTTCAGTGCCTAATTGCCATACCGCTGTGGCATACATTCGACTCTTGTTATACGTCGTAATCACCTGAAAATTTGGATAAGTAATATAGTAAATAGGGCCATAACTATCTTGAAGTTGAATAATATTTACCATATCCAGGTCATCAATTTTTACAATCGGATTGGTTGGAGTAATGCCTTGACTTTTTAAGGCACCATAGGGAGTAGGTTGTTCCAAATCTTTGGCAATAATAGAAGTAGGATTATTGCCGCTATAGCGGCCAGCAAAGCCGATCGGTTGGTTACGTTGCCATCCATGTTGGGCCAAATAGTTGGCAATAGAACCAATGGCATCCACGGCAGAATTTCTTAAGTCGATATGTCCATTTGCATCATAGTCCACCCCCAATTTCGTAATGTTACTCGGCATAAATTGCGGATAGCCAATGGCACCGGCATAGGATCCTACCACCGAGCTGGCAGGTACCCCATCTTTATAGGTCCATGCAATCAATGCCGCGAGTTCATCCTGAAAATATTGCGCACGACGTTCATAACCAAAACCTAGGGTCGCCAAGGCATCTCGGGTGATGAAATTGCCTTTATTGGCCCCAAAACCGGTTTCTACCCCTAAAATGCCTAAAATGACCGACTGTGGTACACCAAACTGCTGTTCGGCACGGTTTAAGGTATCGGCATACTGAGTTTTAAAGCGCACCCCACGCTGAATGGTGCTTTCGGCCATAAAATTGGTTTTATATTCGTACCAGGGCTTACTTTCCCCAGGGCGATTCATAATATTGATGATATTAGGCAGGTTTTTTGACCCATTCATGGCCCAGTCGACTTGTTCTGCACTTAAGCCATAGGTCTGCATGGTTTTTTGCTTAAAGCTGTTATAAGCAGGATCGTTGTAAAAATCATTGGCCTGGCAGAAACTGGTGATGGAAAGTGCACCGAGAAGTAAAGGAAGACGTTTCATTTTGTTATAAAAGTTGATACTTAACATATTACTCAAAGTTCCAAAAACATAATCAGTGTGTGTAAATCGACATCACGATGCTAAAAGACAGCATTACAAATATAATTGCCGAAAATCCATCTCATGAAAGATAACGGAATTTTTCTAAGGGGCTAAGATAGCATTGACCAAGGCTATATCAACAAGTATGCATACAAAAAAAGACAAACATGGAGAGACTGCGCGTAAATCCACCTCTCAGGCGGATACTCTAAGCCGGGCTTTATTATCCTGATCAGAACAATAAAAAAATTGAGCAATTTTCATCAATCTGACCTAATCTTTACATGACTTATCATAATACGAGCTATCTCGGTTTCGAGTAAGGAATTTAGTCACGATTGGACATTTTCAAATGGTGTTTGGTTGAAAAACCGTCAGTCTTTATCACTATTTAAAAAGTTAGAAATAGCACACTTACGTATCAATAATAGCTAAGGATGTGGAAGTTTAATCTTGCTCTTTATTCACCTTGCTATAGAAGTTGGAATAGGTAAAATTTAGGAATAAGTCATACTCTAAGAGAAAACAAAATCGGGCAGAATTCAACTTTCATCATCACTTTATATAGCAATAATCTGGATATAAAAATAAAAGGAAAAAAGTAATGCAGAAGATGTTTCTGAAATCAATACAGTAAAAATCGTAAAGTAGGAATTGAGTCAAGTTAAAGGCTCATAAAATGATGAATTCTTTATCATTTGAGCATGAAATTGGACAATAAAAAACCTAGCCATGGCTAGGTTTTCGATGGTTTTATAAATGCTTAAGCATGGAATAAAGTATCGTGATATTCAGCAAGTGCCTTCAACTCATCTTTATTCAGATTTGGAATGATTTTATCCACTGCAATATGCACGGCTTTAATCACTGCAGCAGAACCAAGATCTGCCGCTTTGCGTTTAATCATGCCTAAATCAAGGGTCTTGTTAAAGTCGCTCATAAAATGACGTACAGTCGCTTCAGCAAATTGCTTATACGATTCCGTGAGCGCTGCCTTATTGACGTCATTCCCGGCTTTGATTTCCGCATAACTATGCTTAAGATTAGTCACCAGGCTTGCATCTAATGACTCACCTACGCGGAAGTTGCCTTCAGCATCTTTAAACAAGCTTTTTTCAGAAAACTCAATCGATTGCTTGACCACATCATTTGAAGATTTACTCATTAACTGTTTCAATAAAACAGCAACGGTTGATTTGATATAACCCGCAAGTTTTTCAGCTGTATCACGTTTATCACTGGCTGGAAAACGACGCACAAGCTCAGTCAAAATAGCATCAATGATTTCTTCATTAATCAGCAATGCTGTTTTGTCGCGTAAAGGGTAAAGCGGTTCGCTGGAATTTCTCTTTTCCTGAGCTGTTTGAATACTGGTTAATAATTCTGCAGTCGGAATAAAACCAAAAAATGGCATGTTAAAAAACCTCAATATTCTTCATTTTATTGTCGCGCCAAACGAATGGGGCGAGGCATCCATGTCGCATCCGATACACGGCAAGGGTTGATGTCTAATCCGCCACGACGTGTATAAGTTGCATATACCATCAGTTTATCTGGAGCAAGGTTTTGCCAGATGTCGGCAAACATCTGTTCCACACATTGTTCATGGAATCCATTATGCTGACGGTAAGAAATAATATAAGCTAAAATACTGCGATAACAAGGTTTTTTACCCTGATATCGAATAAAAACTGTGCCCCAATCGGGCTGGCCAGTGACTGGGCAGTTACTGCGTAATAAATGCGAATAGAGTTGAACTTCAACTTGTTCACTATTTTCTGAATCTAACTTTAATAAAGTTGGGTCTGGATGATTCTCTAAGCGTTCAGGGCTTAAATCATCAATACAGATCCCTTCCGGTTGGGCAATGGTTAACTCATCGGTCTTAAATAGAGTCAGGGTGATAGGAGCGCCTGCTGCCGCAGATAAATCTTTTTCAACTGTTGCAATAAAAGCGTCTTTTGAATCAAATTGGGTGAAGTTCATACTATTAAAGTAGAGCTTTAATGATTTTGATTCGATCAGGTTGGGAGAAGATGCTGGCAAAGTGATACGACCAATCGCAACTTGAGGAATGCCGGTCGCATTGAGCCAGGAAATTTCAAAAACATGCCACCAGTCTTTACCTTGCTGAATGCCTTCAACATGGGCATATTTTTCACGCGCTTGTGCACGTGCAATGGGAAACAGAATATCGGGCTGATATTCTGTTGGATAATTGGTGTCTTTACCTAATAGAGAATGTTCTACACTCATTATTCACGCATTCCTGAACCACGAGAAAGTAAATAGTAAGCTATACCGTAAAGCACAACACAGCATAGGGTAATAACAGTCAATGAAATGGAAACATTGACATCACTATGACCCAGAATGCCGAAACGGAAGGCATTGACCATATATACGATCGGGTTAATTAAAGAGAGATTTTGCCAAAAAGGACTTAAAGCACTAATGGCATAGAATACACCACCTAAATAGGTGAGTGGAGTCAGCACAAAAGTGGGAATAATTGAAATATCATCAAATGATTTTGCATAAACTGCATTAATAAAACCACCTAATGAAAATAAGAAGGAGGTAATAAGTACTGTATATATAGTTACGAACCAGTTGGTAATATATAAGTCGGTAAAGAACATGCTCATGGCAGTCACAATAATGCCGACCAGTACACCACGACACACCCCACCAATCACATAGCCCCAAAGCACCATATGTAAAGGTACCGGACTCATAATCAGTTCTTCAATGCTTCTTTGGAATTTGGCACTAAAAAAACTGGAAGACACATTGGCATAGCTGTTGGTGATCACCGCCATCATGATCAGGCCAGGGACAATAAACTGCATATAGCTAAAGCCACCCATTTGGCCAATTCGAGAACCGACCAGATTACCGAAGATCACAAAGTACAGACTCATGGTAATGGCAGGCGGCAATAAGGTTTGTGGCCAGATGCGCATAAAACGGCGCACTTCTTTATGCACAAGGGTATAGAGCGCAACGCTGAGTTGATTAAAGTTCATTGCGCAGCTCCATCAAGATTTTTTTCGACCATTTTCACGAACAGTTCTTCCAGGCGGTTCGACTTGTTACGCATACTGCGGACTTGAATGCCTTGCGCTTCCAGAAGTTGAAACAGTTCGTTCAAGGTATGAGCTTTGTCCATAGTCACTGCTAAGGTGACAGGATCAATTAAATTAAAACGAACGCCGATAATTTCCAGATGCAGCGGTTGAATCGGTTCAACCAAGTCGAAAATAAAGGATTCTTCACTAAGCTGATTGAGGAAAGATTTCATGCTGGTATCTTCCTTAATTACACCGCGGTCGATAATGGCGATGCGACGGCACAGCATTTCAGCTTCTTCTAGATAATGCGTAGTCAGAATAATAGATGTGCCTTTTTCATTCATTTCTGTGAGGAAATCCCACATGGAACGACGCAGTTCAATATCGACCCCGGCAGTTGGTTCATCCAGAATCAGCAGTTTAGGCTGATGCATCATGGCACGGGCAATCATTAAGCGACGTTTCATCCCGCCAGAAAGCATGCGCCCCTGTATACCGCGTTTTTCCCATAAGCCTAATTTTTCCAGATATTCTTCAGCACGGCTTTCTGCAGTTTTTTTAGGGATACCGTAATAGCCGGCTTGAGTGACCAAAATATCAAAGGTTTTTTCAAACTGGCCAAAGTTAAATTCTTGCGGCACCACACCTAAGCATTGTTTTGCTGCTGAAGGATGGGTATCCAGATTGTGGCCAAAAATTTCCACTGTACCGGAGGTTTTTTTTGTCAGTGAGCTGATAATGCTGATGGTGGTTGATTTTCCTGCACCATTAGGACCAAGAAGGGCATAGAACTCACCATCGGGTACCGTTAAATTAATACCTTTAAGTGCCTGAAAACCGTTGCGATAGGTTTTAGATACGTCCTTCAAAGTCAATGCATCAGTCATGAAATTCTCACCTGGTGAATAGTATGAGTATTGTGAGTGATCTGGCTGAATAAACCAAGTAAATAAGCAGGAATTGTGTGTTGCAATTCTGGAACATTGATCAAAGTGTAAGCACAAAAAATGATGAGTTCTATATAGTTGCTTTACCTTGCTGATTTTTTTGTTATGATGTGCACGCGCGCTCATAGCTCAACTGGATAGAGTACAGGTCTCCGAAGCCTGTGGCGTGGGTTCGAGTCCCGCTGAGCGTACCACAAATTATTATAAAATCAATAACTTATATATACTTTGGCGTAATATTGGCGTAATCCATTTTTTTAGACAAGAAAAACCCTGCCATATTTTCCGGGGTCTACCTACTGCTTTTTTCAAATCTTCCGGCCTTTCATTTAACCAGTCAGATAATTTTTTCAAGTTCCATCTTCGGCCTTTTACAGTTTCTGTAACATACTTTGGTTTTGGGAATCCTTTTAAGCAAATAATAGATGCTTTGAAATATCCTTTTTCATAACTTAAAAATTCTGCCGCCTGATTATCTGTCAACCAAATGTCTGAAGGTGGTAGGGCAACAATAAAGTTACCCCTGTTTGCCATTGCTGTCATTGATTCACCTCTATACAACTTTCTATATCTGGCATCTTCATAAAAGTAATCCAATGCGTATTTACTGTTGATGTGGTGTCAGCATTCGATAAGCCCACAAGGTCAGCAGCCACCTGATCAACCAGAACATCAAGACGAGCCGGTTCAATTTTCACTAGGTCGATATTCAGCAGCGGAAAACAAGGAGCGAACAATTCAGGTTTAGTTTGAGCGTTCATGATAGGTCTCCATAAGTTGCCAATTGCATTGCAACTCTTTCCTTTTTCCCATTTAGCTAAAGCTTCTGCTTTTTCTTGCTCAAGCTTTTCTATTTCAGCTCTGCGCTCAGCTACAAGTTTGTAGAAATCTTGCTGCCAAGGGCCTTTATGAATCCAACCATAAAATTCAGTCCAACCAGGGTGACCACCAAGAATTCCATAAACCTCAATACAACCATGTGGCGCATTAATTCCCCCTAGTTTAATCTGAAAACCTTCAGGAACGACAAATATTTGGAATGTTTGTCCACGAGCATGGTGAGGAGAAAGAAGGTAGAGATTCCCATACTGAGCAGATTTAAATAAACCTGCATATTCATGTGCACCATTCATTTCCCTACCTCCATCTGAAACTTAACTACCTGCACAGCTTGACGATCTGCATCATCTGAACAGCTGCGAACTGTAAATAGGGTTGAAACAACGGTGATGCCAATTAAAGAAATAGCAGCAAACTCTTTTAAAACCGCCTTAACCTTGGCAACTTTATTTGCCTTAGCAATCTGCTCACTTGATGGTGGCTGTTGGTAAAGAATCCCTGTTGATGGGATGTGGCTAAACTCTGGGGTTTGACTATCCAAAAATATGAAGTTGTGCGATGCCACAGATCAGGCTGAAGTGTATATACGGAAGCCAAAGAATTGAATTTAAGAGCTCACTAAATAGGGGGCTTTTTTAATGCCCTGAGAAATGTTCTGTGTAAGCAATATCAGGGCACCTTATGGCGGCTTCCCTTATTCGTAGTGGTTTAAGATTAATTGCCGCCACTAGATTTTTTTTGATCACAAATTTATATAAAAAATTAACAACACAGAAAGATGGCACTTCTATAATTCTTTGGAAAAAAATAAAAAGAGTTATTGGAAATGTCTAAAATTTTTATATTAAAAGAAGTAAAAGCTATAAGTCGTTGTGGTATGAAGATAGTGGTAAAGCGGGTGTTTGAAAAGATTTTCAATGAATACGGAACAAAACCTGTATGTGTACCTTTGCCTCAAATAGTGATTAATGAAAAGGTGATTGGTCTAAATGATGAAAATACTTTTATTCATCCTGGAACAAAAAAAAGAGTTCAGGGTGACAAAAAATGAAGTAATGTTTAAATCAAAATTGCCATACCTTAAAAAGAAAAATAACCCAAAGTAGACGAGTAAAAACAGTTCCTGTGCATTCTCAATACTTTGTAAATCAAAGCATGGTGATATATTTTTTTTGCTCCAAAGAGAAAGTGCAATAAAAATAAAAAAGATGATACCCCGTACTAGTCCGCTTAGCTTCCCCAGGTTAAGCGGACTTTTTTAATATTTAACAAATAATTAATTATGTTTTTATAATATATTGATTTATTTTGTATTATCTTAATTTTTGGAATATTCAGCCAGTGAAAACTATTTGAATAGTGTACAAAATAACCAATAGAAACTGCTGTAGTTTCTGAATGACCTCCCAAGGTCCTTAGTTTATAAGCCCACATCACTTTCCTTGAGTGGGCTTTTTTTTTGCATGTGGGAAAGCTGTAGACCTTATTTAATTCCAATTCCCAATAGTACTGTATGTTTAGATTGTGAGTTGGGTGTAGGGAATTCAGTTAACAAGATGGTGGGGTATGATTAAGAGAATTATCAAATCTATTTTTTGTAAGCATGATTACAAGCTGATTCGAACTATTCATGGGGGATCAGATTAACCATTTAAATGCTCGCAGTGAGTGGCAATGTGGGAAGTGTAAATGGATTACATATGGTCGCTATTTAGATCGAATTAAATAAATCCTGTTTCACCATGATTAAAATATCCTGATGGTACCTTCACAAATGAAGGGACCATATCGTTGAGGGTAATATATGCTCCGATTCTTAATGTGTTTATTCGGCCTGCATGGTGCGACAGAAATCGATTACACGATTGATGATGAAGAAATTAAAGTGTGTCAGGATTGTTTGAAAGAGGTTAAGTAATAATTGATCAAAAAAAATGCGATTAATTAAATTAATAATCATGTTTTTTTTATTTTAATAATGTTGAAATAATTTAATCCTATATTTAGTGAAAACAAATAATAACTCCAAAAATTCTAAGGTATTAGTGGAATTAGGCCTGTTTAATTTGGGAGAGTTAAGCAGGTTTTTTATTGAAGATTTTTATATTTTGTCGAAAGTATTACGACATATAAGCCTCGTCATTCATATGTCGGGGCTTTTCTTTTTCTAGGATATGTATAAAAACCAAGGCATGAAAATACTCTGGTTTTTATTTATAAACTTTCATTTTTTATAGATTTGGTAGTTTTTGCTATTCATATATTTTAAATACATGTTTATAATACGCCAACGAATTGAAACGCTGTAGTTTCTCTTGTTTTAGTCCTATGCATCCCTCGCATGGGACTTTTTTTTTGGAAAAAATTATGCTCCAATTCTTAATGTGTTTATTCGGCCTGAATGGTGCAACAGAAATTGATTACACGGTTGATGATGAAGAAATCCAGGTGTGCCGGGATTGCTTGAAAGAAGTTGAATAATACCAAACCAGAAAACATAAGCCTGATCATTAATTTGATTGGGCTTTTTTATTGCCTAAAGGATAGTGAATCAATGAAAGCAAAACTACTAGCAGTTGGCTTGATGTGTGCAATTGGAATTGTAGGTTGTTCGCGTGATGCTCAAGTTGCTTCGCGTAACTTGTCATATGCAGCTGACAACTTTCAGCTAGATCCGCCGTATTGTTTTCTACAATGGCATCACTGGTGAATACATCTTAACAATTGAAGGTAAGTGTTCTTTTGATCCAGTTGGTGAGCGCAAAGTTGATGTGACTTGTAAGACTGGTGCGGATGAGTTCAAGAAACACTCATGAGGTATTTCCGATAATGTCACTTATTTCTCCGAGCAACTTAATGGCAAAGGTGTGAGTACATATCGCTATAAAGTTGATTTCAGACCAAGTACTGTAATTCCAGACGTTGATTTGAAATTACCAAAGTAACTTTTGCCGGACGTATTTAGTAGCAATGCTATTTTTTAGTACTTATAAAATAAGAAAATTTTAAATCTATCTGCCAAAAATTTTGATGATTGTTGCATATAAAACAGTAGTTCAACATTTTTTAGAAAAAAAATAAACAAGGCGCTGTATGTCTATTAAATAAGTGGTTGATATTATTGATAATGATAGTTGGCACATAAATTGAAATAGATACTGCAATATTTATTCAAGTCTCACATTGTTTTTACAAACGATATGAGGAGGAAGTTTTGCAGAATGTCGGCATCTATGCACAGTCTTATTTCTTTGTTGGCTTATCACGCACAACTTAGACCGAAAGCAATAGCACTCAGACATAAAAAATTAGGTCGATGGGAGCAATGGACCTGGCATGAATTACTAAAAAGAAGTGAAAAATATGCATCAGCATTGGATAAATTGGGTTTAAAAAAAGATCAGGTTTTTTTAATTTGTAGTAGTCCCAATGTTGATATTGTTGCAATCAGTCTGGCCATACAGGCATTAGGTGGCAAGGTTCAATTATTTGATCAAAGCTTTGAAAATTCCATTAAGCATGATTTTGTCAAATATTTAGCAGCATTAAAACCTGACTATATTTTAGTTGAGCAATTGGAGTGGCTGGTCTCAATCGAGTCTTTAAATTGCGATCCAGCGTATATTTTTTATCTTGAACAAAATAATCTGAAGCAGATTCAGCATGAACATATTGTCGATTTGACAAGTTTGCTAGCTGAAAATAAAACGCCATTGATTGATTTTAACAGTATAAATATTCCAGCTTCACAACTTGCATTTAGTTTTGAACATTTTGAAAACAATCAAAGATTCAGTATTGATTACTCACATCAAGATCTAATTCAGGAAGCAGAGTTACTGGTTCAAACCCATGAACTAAATGAAGATGAAGAAGCATTTATTGCTCGAGCATTTTCAAGTATTGGGCATATTCGTTATTTGTGGTCAGCATGGTTACTTGCTGGATTCAGCTTAAATATTCCTGAGACTTTGCAAACACGGGATCAGGATAGACAAGTGATCGCACCTACCTTGGTACTTGGAACGAAGTCAACTTATGAGCGTGTTGAACAGCTCATTATTCAACGTTTGCCACAATCAGGCAGTTGGCTCAGAAAAGCTTATTACACTGTATTACTGCAAGCTCAGCAGCAGTTACCGCTGAGTCTTCTCCAAAAAATTCTTCTTGGATTATTCAAACGAGCCATTTTGGAAGAGCTTGGATTTTCTCGATTAAAAACAGCTTTGATTGTAGGGGAAGGGCTTGATGAAATTACTCAACATTTTTACGAAAACTTAGGCGTAAAAGTAGAGTATTGGGGACAGCAGGCAGAATGGAATATCACCCAGTTTGCTGACTTTAATCATGAGACAACAGTAATTTCAGTCAGCGTAGTGCAGTAGGAGATGAGTATGACATCAATCACTACAACCTATTTAGAAGTCAAGGATATTGATCTGGCTTTTGGTACATCTAAAATACTGAAAAAACTGAGTTTTAAGGTAGATAAAGGACATATTTGTTCTTTGATCGGGCCGAACGGTGCAGGAAAAAGTTCTGTTATTAACATTATAAACGGTATTTACCAGCCACAGTCGGGCCAGATTATTTTGTCAGGAAAACTGCTTAATCATTACAAAGCGAAGCATGCACCGCATTTAGGAATCGCTCGGACCTTTCAAAATCTGGCTTTATTTAAACAAATGTCGGTATTGGATAATGTCCTGGCGGGGCGAGTATTAAAAAGTAAGTATTCGTTATTTGCTGCCATTTTATCGTTACCACAAGCTAAAAAAAATGATGATGAGCAACGTCATAAAGTCGAAGAAATTTTAAAACTGCTTAATTTGCAGGAATATCGTGAGCAGATTGTCAGTACCTTATCGTATGGCTTGCAAAAACGGGTTGAACTAGCACGTGCTTTGGCAGCTGAGCCTGAGTTATTGCTTTTGGATGAGCCAATGGCGGGTATGAATCATGAAGAAAAGCAAAGTATTGCTAATTTTATTCAAAAGATAAACCAGTGTTTGGGAATCACTATTTTAATGATTGAGCATGATTTAGGTGTGGTTATGAATATTTCGGATCACATTGTTGTACTGGACTATGGGCAAAAAATTGCAGACGGCTCAGCAGCAGATATTCAGGCACATCCAGAGGTGTTGAGTGCTTATCTGGGAATGCAAGAGATTGACGCCAGTTAAATACATAAAAATTCATTAAAAAATTGAGGTCTATTTCATGTCTTTCTTTCTTGAAGTATTACTCGGTGGGACTTTCGCAGGGGTTATGTACTCTTTAGTCGCCATCGGTTTTGTGTTGATTTATCGTGCATCTGGAGTATTTAACTTTGCTCAGGGAGCGTTAGTACTTTTTGCTGCATTGACCTTTGTTAATTTAACAGAGCTCGGCATTCCATTCGTTGTCGCATTCATTGTGACTTTATTCTCGATTTTTATTTTAGTTTTGCTGATTGATGCATTGATTTTACGGCATTTGATTAACCGCTCTGTGATTACCTTATTTATGGCAACGCTGGGATTAAGTTATGTCATTGAGGGTGTTGCACAAACCGTATGGGGAACACAGGTTCATGGTCTAGATCTGGGAATTTCTGACACCCCTATTGATGTCTTTGGAATTATGCTCAGCAAATTTGATCTTTTTGCGACTGCGATAGCAGGAAGTTTAGTCATCATTTTATCTTTACTTTTTAGCAAGACACGTTTTGGTATTTCCCTTAGAGCAGTTGCCGATGATCCACTTGCAGCTCAGTCAATTGGGATTCAGCTCAATAAAATTTGGATTCTCGTCTGGACTGTAGCAGGCTTTGTTGCATTAGTTGCAGGTCTATTGTGGGGAGCTCGTTTAGGTGTGCAATTCTCATTATCACTGGTTGTACTGAAAGCATTACCGGTGTTGATCATCGGTGGCTTTACTTCAATTTCAGGCGCTATTGTGGCAGGGCTTATTGTTGGTGCAAGTGAAAAGCTCGCAGAAATCTATTTAGGCGGATTAATTGGTTCAGGTATAGAAAATTGGTTCCCATACTTACTCGCTATCCTATTTCTATTGGTACGACCAACAGGCTTGTTCGGTCAGCAGCAAGTTGCGAGGGTCTAATATATGTTTCTTTTTAGTCAATCAGGACAATATTCTCAGCATTATCAAGATGAACAGCGTATTTTTCGTTTAAAAGAACATCGTATTTTGTTCTATTTTGGTCTGTTAATCGCTTTTGTCTTCCTGCCTTTTGTGGGTTCGGACTATTTGTTTAATGCCATTTTAGTCCCTTATTTAGTGTTGGCACTAGCAGGTTTAGGGTTGAATATTTTGACTGGCTATGCAGGGCAATTGTCATTAGGATCTGCGGCGTTTATGGCTGTGGGAGCATTTGCAACTTATAACCTGGAGTTACGTGTTCCTCAATTGCCGTTACTGCTGAGTATTCTCTTGGGGGGACTTATTTCCGCTGTCTTTGGGATTTTGGTGGGTTTGCCTAGTTTGAGAATTAAAGGATTTTATTTAATTGTTTCTACGCTGGCTGCTCAATTTTTTGTTCCCTGGTTATTCACGCAGTATGGCTGGTTCACTAATCACAATGCTTCAGGGGTGATTTCTGTCCCACCTATGGAAATATTGGGTTATTCGCTGAGTAGTCCGGCTGAACATTATTTGCTGACATTGAGCATTGTGGTCGTACTGACTTTTTTAGCCCGCAATCTTATACAAAGTCAATATGGGCGGAATTTTAGAGCCGTCCGAGACATGGAAACAGCTGCCGTCACTATTGGTATCCCAGTCGGAAGAACCAAGTTACTAGCATTTGCCATCAGTTCCTTTTATCTCGGAATTGCCGGTGCACTGTGGGCCTTTGCCTATCTTGGAACAATTGAAGCGAATGGACTTGATCTGAACCGCTCATTTCAAATTCTATTCATCATTATTATTGGTGGGCTAGGCAGTTTAGCAGGCAGCTTCTATGGTGCCGCTTTTATTGTATTGCTTCCGATTTTTTTGAGTGTATTTGGCCAAGCTATTTTTGGTCAGGGGATTGACCAGGCGCTATTACAAAATCTGCAAAAAATTATTTTTGGTGCTTTGATTATTTATTTCCTCATCAAAGAGCCTGAAGGTCTGAGCCGTTTATTACGCATGCTTTATCAACGATTAAGAGCCTGGCCATTACGTTATTAATTACTTTGAATGAATTCCATTGATTTACTTATCTATTTAGAGGCATAAAATGAAATTGTTTAAATCCTTATGGTTCTGGTTGGTTGCTATTGCGATCATCCTTGTAATCATTGTTTTGGTCACCAAAAAGGATAAACCTGAACAACCATTAGAAAAAGCACCAGCACAGGCACAAGCAACTGCTGTAGAACCAGCACAATTGTCAGATCAGAATGCACAATATTTCCCATTGCAGAGTTACCGTGTTGGTCCTTATGCATCAGGTGGAACAGGTTTCTTTGGCGGCTTTATTGATTATCTCAAAGCGATTAATGCCAAAGGCGGCGTGAATGGTGTAAAGATGGTCTGGTCAGAATGTGAAACCGAATATGTTGTTGAAAAAGGGGTTGAGTGCTATGAACGTTTGAAAAAAGGTTTAAATGGAGCACCAGCAGCAGCTACCAATCCATTATCTGTGGGAATTGCCTATGCAACACTAGAACGTTCTACAAAAGATAAATTGCCGTTGATTACCATTAACCATGGTCGTACAGATTCTACAGATGGTCGTGTATTCCCTTATGTATTTCCCTTGCAGTTAAATCCATATAGTGAAGTATCTGCCATTGTGAATTATTTAGGACAACAAAGTGGTGGAATTGAAAATCTTAAAGGCAAGAAAATTGTCGTGCTTTACCATGGATCACCTTATGGTAAAGAAACAATCCCTGTAATTGATATTTTATCTAAAAAATATGGTTTTGAAGTCACCCATATTGAAGTACCGCATCCAGGGAATGAGCAGCAATCACAATGGTTGAACATTCGACGCATTCAGCCAGACTGGGTTATTTTACGGGGCTGGGGTGTAATGAATCCCGTTGCTTTAAAAACGGCACAAAAAGTTGGCTATCCAACAAATAAAATTATTGGGAATATCTGGTCAAACTCTGAAGAAGATGCAGCGCCAGCAGGTAATGCTGCAAATGGCTTTATTTCTATCACAACCCATCCATCAGGAACGAATTTCCCAGTATTACAAGAAATCAAATCTTTAGTTTTAGATAAAGGACAATCAGATCTAGCTGATAAAAAACGTTTTGGTACGGTTTATTATAACCTTGGCGTTGTGAATGGTATTTTAAATGTAGAAGCTGTTCGTGTAGCTCAAGAAAAATTTGGTAAGCGTCCTTTAACGGGTGAAGAAGTTCGCTGGGGCTTTGAAAACATTCATTTAACAGATGAGCGTTTAAAAGAACTCGGTGCCTATGGTTTGGTACAACCTTTAAAACTGTCCTGTGAAGATCACGAAGGTGGTGGAGCAGTGCGTTTCCAACAGTGGGATGGGCAATCTTGGAAAGTGATTAGTGACTGGGTACAGGCAGATCGTGAATTATTGCGCCCTATCATTGAAAAATCGTCACAACAATATGCTAAAGAACAGGGTATTACTGTCCGGAACTGTGCTACTGAAGGTTAAGAGAGGGATTGAGGCATGTCCGGATTATCAAACACGATTGAATCAGCCAAAACTGGGCCGCTATTAAATGTCAAAGATATTGAAGTTGTTTATGAAGAAAGCATTTTAGCTGTAAAACAAGTCAGTTTGACTGTACCTAAAGGTTCAGTTGTAGCCTTATTAGGTGCAAATGGCGCAGGGAAAAGTACGACACTCAAAGCAATATCGCAGCTGATTTTTGCAGATAATGGAAAAATTCAGCAAGGTGAGATCGAATATCAGGGAGAGTCAATCCGTGGTAAAAATCCGAGTGATATTGTGAAAAAAGGCTTGGTTCAAGTTCTTGAAGGCAGGCATTGTTTTGCACATTTAACAGTGGATGAAAATCTACGGACAGGCGGCTTTATACAACACTTATCTACGAAAAAACTCAATCAGGCTTTGGAAAAAATTTATCATTATTTTCCAAGACTGGCTGATAAAAAGCAGACATTAGCTGGTTATACTTCAGGTGGAGAACAACAAATGTTGGCCATCGGTCGGGCATTGATGACTGAGCCTGAATTGGTTTTACTGGATGAACCATCTATGGGATTAGCACCAAAAATCAGTTATGAAATTTTCGAGTTAATTCAACAATTACGTCAGCAGCAAGGAACAAGTTTTCTGGTTGCAGAGCAAAATATACGTTTGGCACTTGAATATACAGATTATGCTTATGTAATTGACAATGGATCAGTTTATGCTTCAGGCCAAACAAGGGAATTGTATGAAACAGGCGAAATTCAAAAGGCCTATTTAGGTAAAGCAGTATGATTCTGTGGATAACAGTTCTTTAAGTCATATTTCAAGGTAACTTGAAATATGCTGCTAAGTTTTATAAAAAAGCGCTGATTTATCAGCGCTTTTTTTTGTATGACAAAATGAATAAGTGTTGTTAGGGGAACACTATTCCAACAAATAATGTATTTAAGAAGAAATAGGTTTTAATATTATTTTATTTAAATTATTGAAATATAAGTATAAATATATTGGCATGATTTTCGCGTATATAAACCTAAACAGAATACTGATTTATGTATTTTAAGCCCAATTCAGGTTATTTATGATGAGTTTAATATCTTCTTTTCACCCTTTAAAGCTAGTGGCTGTTACAGGCTCAGCTCAAACACCTTCAAAAACAGAAGCATTGGTCGATGCAATATTAGCTGAGTTACAGCAACACATTGATATCGAAATAAAATATGTAAAATTAAGTGAAATTGGTCATTTAGTGAATGGTGCCACCAGACGGGATTTACTTGCAACTGAAGTTCAGGATGCACTTGATCTTATTGAAACAGCAGATGCTTTGATTGTGGCTAGTCCAGTATACCGGGCTTCATATACGGGGTTATTTAAACATTTGTTCGACTATGTCGATCAATTTGCATTAGTTGATAAGCCAGTATTATTGGCTGCATCTGGGGGCAGTGAGCGTCATGCCTTAATGCTTGATCATCAATTTCGTCCCCTATTCAGCTTTTTTCAAGCCCAGATTTTACCTATAGGCGTGTTTGCAACAGACAAAGATTTCGAAAATTATCAAATCGTAGATCAATTATTGATTGAAAGAATCAAACTTGCTGTGAGCCGCTCAATTCCCCAATTGTTATTTGCCAGCAATTTAGCTTTTAGTAGTAAAGATCAGGATGAGAAATATATTAAGTTTAATCAATATATTAGCGATAATCGCACGCCCTATTTCTTAAACATATTCAAAATTTAAAAGTGACCCAAAATGTGGGTTAGTTCTTATCTATTTAATTTATTTTCTAATGATACAAATTAAGGAGTTTTAACATGGCTATAGAAAATACGAATAATTCTCACGACATCCGTTTTGCATATTGGGTGCCTAATGTTAGTGGTGGCCTTGTAGTCAGTAATATTGAACAACGTACTGAGTGGAATATTGATTATAACCGTCGTTTGGCACAGGTTGCAGAAAAAAGTGGTTTTGATTATGCATTGTCTCAAATCCGTTTTACTGCGGGTTATGGTGCTGAATTTCAGCATGAATCAGTTTCATTCAGTCATGCAATTTTGGCTGCAACTGAAAAATTAAAAGTCATTGCAGCTATTTTACCTGGTCCTTGGAAACCCGCATTAGCTGCGAAACAGTTGGCAACAATTGATCATTTAACTCAAGGCCGTATCGCTATCAACGTGGTCAGTGGCTGGTTTCAGGGGGAGTTTGATGCGATTGGTGAAGAATGGCCTACGCATGATGAACGCTATGCCCGTTCTGAAGAGTTTATTCGCGCCTTAAAAGGAATCTGGACTCAAGATAACTTTAATTTTAAGGGTAAATATTATCAGTTCAAAGATTACACATTGAAGCCAAAACCATTGCAGCAACCGCACCCAGAAATCTTCCAAGGCGGGAGCTCACGTGCTGCACGAGATATGGCATCAAGAGTATCGGACTGGTACTTTACCAATGGAAATACGGTTGAAGGTATCGAAGCACAAATTCAGGATATTCGTGAAAAAGCTCAAAAAAATAATCATCAAGTCAAGATTGGTGTGAATGCTTTTATTATTGCTCGAGATACGGAAGAAGAAGCAAGAGCTGTTCTACAGGAAATCATAGATAAAGCCAACCCAGAAGCGGTTCATGCATTTGGTGATGCAACGCGTCAGGCTGGTGCAGCCAGTCCAGAGGGTGAAGGTAACTGGGCAAAATCAACTTTTGAAGACCTGGTGCAGTATAACGATGGCTTTAAAACCAATCTTATTGGAACACCGCAGCAAATTGCTGAGCGTATTGTTGCATTAAAAGCGGCGGGTGTAGATCTGATCTTGTCTGGTTTTTTACACTTTATTGAAGAAGTTGAATACTTTGGAGCAAAAGTTCTGCCTCTAGTGCGTGAACTGGAAGCACAAGAAAAAGAGAAAATTAAGGCAGCGGGTTAAAATTAGCCAAATCAACCATAAGAAAATTCTATTTTTAACATCTTGTTTAAAGATGTATACAGGAAGCAGATATGACAACTTTGCAAAATATTACTGATTTAAACCATAGTGCGGATTATGAAGTACTTGCACAAAAATATCGTCCCATTTTTACTAAAATTGCAGAAGGGACAGTACAGCGTGAACAGGATCGTATTTTACCTTTTGAGCAGATCAATTGGCTAAAAAAAGCAGGTTTTGGAGCAGTCCGTGTACCAGTTGAACATGGAGGGGATGGTGCTTCTATTCCTCAATTGTTTAAGCTTTTAATTGAGTTGTCTAAAGCGGATTCCAATGTAACTCAGGCATGGCGTGGTCATTTTGCATTCGTAGAAGATCGACTGAATGCGCATCGGGATATAGATCAGAGCCATTGGTTTCAGCGTTTTACTGATGGTGAAATCATTGGTAATGCCTGGACAGAAGTTGGTCCGGTAAAAATTGGTGATGTGATTACCAAGGTCTTTCAGGAAGGTGAAAAATGGTTAGTCAGTGGAAAAAAATATTACACTACTGGTAGTATTTTTGCGGATTGGTTAGATTTATATGCTCAAGATGCTGATACGGGTGAATCTGTTATTGCTGCAACTCGTACAGCACAGCACGGGGTGAAAATCGAAGATGACTGGGATGGTTTTGGTCAACGAACTACGGGAAGCGGAACGACAATCTTACTGAATGCTGAAGTAGATGAGATTATTCCATTTGATACTAGATTCAAATATCAAACCGCATTTTATCAGTTATTTCATCTATCTACACTTGCAGGTATTGCACACGCAGCTGTTGAAGAATTTAGTCATCAAGTCCGCCAGAGGACACGCGTGTTCAGTCATGGTAATGGGAATCGTGTGGATCAGGATGTTCAAGTTCTGCAAGTCATTGGGAAGGCATCTGCTCAGGCCTATGCAGCTGAAGCTATAGCTTTACAAGCTGCCAGAGCATCTCAGCAGGCATATCAATCACATTTTTCTCTGGATCAGGAATCTGAAAAACAAGCTAATCTTCTGGCCGAGATAGAATCTGCACAAGGACAAGTTGTGATTTCAGATTTGGTACTAGAGCTCACCAGTAATTTGTTTAATGCATTGAGTGCATCAGCAGCGAGTCGTGAAAAATCCTTAGATCGTTTCTGGCGTAACGCTCGTACAGTGTCTTCTCATAATCCACTTATTTATAAAGAAAAAATTATAGGGGACTGGGAAGTTAATGGAACAGAACCGATTTATGTATGGCAAATAGGTGGTGGAAGTAAAGAATAGAATCAAAGTTCTCAATAGTAGAACATGCAGCTCTAGGTGAAAATCAGAGTTGCATGTTTAAAATTCTATAAATTTCAATTATTCTGCTCCACGTTTGCTCACAATGAGTTCACCTAATTCAATAAGACGTGATCTAATTACATTGCGGCTAAGTCCCAATAGTTGTGCTGTTTTAACCTGATTTTGATGACAATAATGATATGCAATGCGCAATAATTGATCTTCAAACTGAGCATAAACTTTCCCTTGATGTTGCTGGAATAGGCTATGAAAAACTTCTTTTAATTTTGGATCAATTACTGGTTCAATTTTATGTTCATCTAGCTTAGGTTGATGTGACTGTGAAGGTGATTTAAGTAGGCTAAGGTCATCACTTTCAATCATGTTATTTTGACAAATAAGCAGGGCATGATGAATCGCATTTTCTAATTCACGGATGTTGCCAGGCCATGAATATTTTCTGATTTTATCTTTTGCAGCATCTGAAAATTCAGCTTTATTATAACCAAGCTGGGCATGGTACTTATCAATGAAATGATAGGCTAGGGGTAAAATGTCCCCTTTACGTTCACGTAATGGTTTAATATTTAATGTAATAACATTTAATCTATAATATAAATCTTCACGGAATTGGTCAGCGAGGATAGCCTGCTCCAGATTAACATTGGTTGCTGCCAGTACTCGAACATTGATGGGAATGCTTTTACGTGAACCTAGCCGTACAACTTCACGTTCTTGTAATACTCGAAGCAATTTGACTTGAATGCGTTTTGATAGGTCTCCAATTTCATCCAATAATAACGTTCCTCCATTTGCTGCCTCAAACCATCCAGCATTACTTGAAAGTGCTCCCGTAAATGCACCTTTTTCATGGCCAAAAAGCTCACTTTCAACCAGTGTTTCTGAAAATGCACCGCAGTTGACTGCAATAAAAGGTTTATTTCTGCGATGACTATGATCATGTATTTGGCGTGCAATCAGCTCTTTGCCTGTACCGGTTTCCCCATGAATGAGTACACTGGCTTCACTTGGGGCTATTTGTTTAATATATTCCAGTAATTTTTTTGATTCAGGATCATGAAAAACCTGTGCTGTCGCTTTATGTGAATGGCTCCGTTCCTTAATTTCGGGTAGCGTAATAATATCCTGATGCATCTAATTTATTCCTTCTTCCATATACTTTATGGACCGATCTGTTCTTTATGAGAGATTTGCTGAGTTTTAATATGATTATGAATAGAAGGATGCTTTGGGATAAATATCATTCAATGCCCATTGCCCCAAGTCCTTAATTTTATATTCCACGGGATCATGCAGACTTTGGGTTCGAACATTACGCCAAAAACGATCCAAGCATAAAGCAGCATGTGTGGCTCGGGCTCCTGTAACCTCAAAAATGCGATTACTGATGTCCAGGCTGGTACGAGTTGCCGCTACTTTTGCTGTAGCTACAGCCAGAGCAACCTCTCCACGTTGTGCTTCTGTTAAATTTTCAGCGATATCCCATGCCTGCTGTAATTTAGCTATAGCATTTTGATTAAGTAATTTTAATGACTCTAATGCTAACCAAAATTCACCATAATGACGCAATATATATGGGTCTTCATTTGCTTGATCAACACCTGATAAAAACCAGGCCTTAGATTCATTTCTTGTATAATGCTTGGCTTCTGTAAAAGCACCTTCTGCAACACCCAAAAACATGCTGACAAAAACCAGCTGGGCAATCAGAGGTCTAAGAGAAGAAAAAGGGGTACTTAACGGCCCAGGATCAAGCAGCATATCTTTAGCTTCGACACGCACGCGTTCAAAAATTGAACTTCCACTATCTGTTTGGCGTTGCCCAATATTATCCCAATCATGATAGAGAGTAATACCTGAACGGGAAGTAGGCACAGCAGCAATCAGTAATTTACCATTATTTTCATCAATCCCTGATGCAATCAACATCTCAGAATCTAAAGCCCCAGAACAAAAACTTTTTTTCCCTGAAAATTCGTACCATCCATCTTGATGTTTAACAATTGTCCGTTTATCAAGTGGGTTTAAGGCATTACCCCAAAACCATGATTTTTCTGCAGTGACTTTATACCATCGTTGCCATTGTTGAGCATTGCCAAATAGGCGGATAGTTGCAAGTAATAAGTGATGGAAACCAAAGACATGAGCGATTGAACTGTCAGCCTGAGCAAAAATTCGGACAACGTCAAAGGTATCTTTCCATGTACCTGAAAAACCACCAAATTCCTGAGGAATGGATAAAGACAATAACCCACTTTGACGGATTAGATCTCGTTCATATTTGGGCGTACCACCAGTTCTATCTCGGTGTATAGCAGTTTGGGCGAACTGTTGAGCTAAAAATTGTGCAGATGGAATGACATCTGAAAGACTACAAAGACGATGACTCTTATTTAAAATATTCACAATTTTTTATCCTGTATTTGGGTTAGCATTAGGTTAGAAATATAAAGAGGATTTTCATTTCAAATTTTTGATATGAATTGAAATGAGGATCACATTATGAATCGTCACATGAACGTCCAGTTAGAATAAGAAAGCCGTACTATCCCAAAAGTATCCGCACTTAGATTTGTTCTCAGAAATTGCCTATTACCATAGGTAAGTAAAAAACAAAAAATATCCATGCTTTATTCTCAAATTTATGATCTCATTTAAGCTGAGTACAAACATTATTCCAATGAAATAATTATTTAAATTCAATTATTTATAATAAAATTGTGGCTCATTGGTATTCTCCAAAAGAATGAAATGTTGATTTTCTGTTGAAACAGAAACACTTATTAACCCGAATCGCGGATAAGGTTTTTTCTTTAAAATCATAAAATAACTATAATTTTATGATTAATTTGAATCAGTTTTTAGTGTTATCAGATCAAATCATAGGCTTTTTTATGCTCAAACTGATGGATAAGTCTCAAGATGAATGATCTCTCTTCCTTAAGCAGGATTCGGGTTTATTACGAATATTATAAAGAGTGTGGAATAAATCAGAGTAAAAAGGTAAATAATTAAATTTAATATTAATAGCAGTTAATATTATTGGTTTCTTATTATTAAAACTTATTTAATAGCCATTACTGACCTTATTTACTGATGTAATTATTGAAACATCATATATAAGACTTCTTTCATAAATTATTTTAAAAACTAAAAATTGTTCGTAAAGCTGAAATTGAAAATAGATTTTAGTCGATATTAGAGTCATGAATGTGGCATGGATGCCACACGTTTCCCATCACGACAAGGATGTCGTGTATGGGAAACAAAAGGTTTTTGTCTACTTTTGACCTTTCAAAAGTAGAAAGATTGCCTACGAAAAGGTAAAAAATTAAATCCATCAAATGAGGCCGTGCTGATTTAAAAAATCAAATATTGAACATTTTTTGATTTATGAAAGAGATCTATAGATCATTTTTTCTTTATCAATATGATTATATTTGATAAATCGGTTTACATTTAACTTATTTATTTTGAATTTTGGAGATTAATTTGGATATCGTAAAACATCCCGAATCTCGTCAACTGATGCGTACGGTGAAAGCCAGTGCATATGTATTTGAGGACCAAAATTCAAAACGGCTTATGTCTTATATTGAACAAATTGCTCCGAGTGAGGCGACTGCTCTGATTATTGGTGAAACAGGTACTGGTAAAGAGTTGGTTGCTCGGAAAATTCATTTACTTTCAAACCGAAAACATCAGCCTTTTGTCGCGGTAAATTGTGGTGCGTTGTCCGATACTTTGGCAGAAACAGAACTATTTGGACATGAAAAAGGTGCTTTTACAGGGGCGATTAACCAGCAAATTGGTTGGTTTGAAGCAGCACAGGGAGGAACGATTTTTTTAGATGAAATTGGAGATTTATCACCTAACATTCAAGTTAAGCTCTTACGTATTTTACAAGAAAATGAAATCGTCCGTTTAGGTTCTCGAAAGACGCATAAGATTGATGTCCGGATAATTGCCGCAACAAATATTCGCCTTGAAGAAGCCGTATATGCTGGAAATTTTAGAGAAGATTTATATTTTAGATTAAAAGTCGCATCTTTGAATATTTTGCCATTACGCTTACGTATAGGGGATATCCTTCCATTAGCACAACATTTTATTGATGATTACTCACAGAGTCTGAAACGTAAATCACCTGAATTGAGTCCAGAAGCTCAACAGTTATTGCAAGATTATCATTGGCCTGGAAATATTCGTGAATTAGAAAATGCCATACATCATGCTTTGCTGGTGTGTAAAAATGGTATGATTCAAAGTTATGATTTTCAGCTATCAGGTTTCAAACATTCTTTGTTATCTAGTGAATACAATTTGTCTATTTATCAAAATTCGGATCAAACACTAAAACATATATTATTTAATTGGTTTGAGCAGGGCATTGAAGATCTTGATGAACTGCTGGAAGCAGAGATTACAGAAGCAGCTTATGAGTATTGTCATCAAAATCAATTACACACGGCTAAATTATTAGGTGTAAGCCGTAATATTATTCGAGCTAGATTAATTAAACATGGCTTATTGTCACCGAATACACGTATACAAGCTTCCGCATAAAATACTGCTTTAAAATATTCATGACCTCAAGAGATTACTCTTGAGGTTTTTTTATTGAGTATGAAATTCCTATTTTTCAATAGATGCATTTTTTACGAAAATTTAAGCTTTATAAAATTCACCGAATATTTTGAGAAATACTGGTTTTCATTAATTTGATGATTTTTTTAATTTTATAATACACATTAATTTGTGCTGTTGAGTGAACAGCAGTTATTCATCAATATTAAAATAAAATTGAGCAATATAAGTATATATTTTAAATAAAAATGTAATAAATACAATATCTTATTTTTGGTACGTTTTATGCAAAACAGATAATGTATTTATTGAAAATAGGCATACAAATGAAAGGTAAAATATATTTTACATTGTTAAATACCATTCTAATTTTAGGGTCAGTTAATACTCAGGCGAATGCCGCTGACTATCGTTGGCAAATTCGTGGCGCAGTTAGCAATATAGATCCAACATCATCTCCAGGAAGTATTTTTGATAAAACTGCAAAAGTTGATATTGAAGATACTTTCGGATTAACAGGAACGATTGGATATTTTGTTACTCCGAATGTTGCTTTAGATTTGTTGGTAGGCTTACCTCCAAAACACGACATTATTGTTGCTGGTGCCAATGCGGCGACCACTAAACATTTACCTCCCATTTTAAGTGTGCAATATCACTTTTCACCCAACGCAAAAATTAGCCCCTATATTGGTGCGGGGATCAACTATACCTACTTCTTTGATGAAAAATTGAAAAGTGGAGGGGATTTACATCTTTCTAGCTCTGTTGGATGGGCTGCACAGCTTGGTGCGGATATTCGCTTAACACCAGAGTGGAGTGTGGGTGCAGATGTTCGTTATGCTGATATTAAGACTGATGTCAAAATTAATGGCGATAAAGTGGGAAGTGTGGATGTAGATCCAACTATATATAGTTTAAATGTAGGCTATCGTTTCTAACAAAAAAACAATTTTTTATTGGTTATAAAATCTTACTGAACAGGAAAATAAAATGACAAACTTAAATATCGATCAATTTATTCAAACTTTGCCTACACAAGCAGCACATCGTATTCAATCAGAGGATGAGGCAATTCGTATAGCTCAACAATTGGCTGAACAATTTGCAAAAGAAGCATCTCTACGTGATCAAAAACGGCAACTACCTGTTGATGAATTGAATGCTTTTTCACAAAGTGGGTTATGGGCGATTACAGTTCCTAAACAGTATGGCGGTGCTGGTGTTTCATGGCGTACTGCTTTAGAAGTCATCAAAATTATTTCATCTGTTGACCCATCATTAGGCCAATTACCACAAAATCACTTGGTCATTTTGGAACATATTCGTTTAGATGGCACAGAAGCACAGAAAAAGTTCTTTTTTGAGTTAGTGCTAAATGGTGTACGTTTTGGTAATGCATTCTCAGAAATAGGCAATAAACATGTTGCTGATTTTAAAACTATTATTAAGCCTGTAGCAGATAATGCTAATCAATATGGTTTTGAAGTGAATGGTAAAAAATTCTTTGCGACAGGTGCTTTATTAGCACATTGGGTACCTATCGTGACAGTGAATACAGATGGTCTTCCACATTTAGCATTAGTTCCAAGAGAAACTCATGGTTTAACTGTGATTAATGATTGGTCCGGTTTTGGTCAGAGAACCACAGCTAGTGGTACTGTGACAATCGAGCAAGTAAAAGTACCTGTTGAACATGTTGTTCCAATTTATCAAGCATTTGCAAATCCAACAGTCGCAGGACCTGTTTCACAAATTATTCAAGCGGCTATAGATGCAGGAATTGCACGAGGCGCTATTCAGGAAACGATTCAATACGTTAGGCAGTATGCTCGCCCCTGGATTGATGCCAATCAAGAAAAGGCAACAGATGATCACTATACGATTGCAGCAATTGGGGATTTGAAAATTAAGTTGCGTGCTGCTGAGGCAGTTCTAGATTTGGCGGCAGACCAGATTGAAGTAGCCACGAATCAAGCTGATGAAGAAAGTGTTGCTGAGGCATCTGTGCTGGTTGCTGAAGCGAAGGTACTAACAACGGAAGTAGCTATTCTTGCAGCGAATAAATTGTTTGAATTAAGTGGTACACGTTCGACTCTGGCAGAACTTAACCTTGATAGACACTGGAGAAATGCGCGGACTCATACTTTACACGACCCAGTGCGCTGGAAATATCATTTAGTAGGAAATTACTTTTTAAATGGTGTTAAACCACCACGACATCCTTGGGCATAACCTATCAGTGAAAAGCTCCATTATTAAAATAATGGAGCTTTCTTATTTTTTAAGCCGATAAAAATAGGCCGGCGTAACAGAATCAATTAAAAAGAAAAGGATTTACTTAATCCAAGGATCACTTTATTGTCATGACCATCAAGATCAATTCCGACATAAGAGAATTTTGCAGAAATACCATCATTAAAGGATTTGGTTAGAGAAAGAGAATATGTGAAAAACTCATCTAGACCACCAATGCGTTCCTGATCAAAGGTATCACCGAATGCATAGCCAAGTTGTGGAGTTAATGTCACACTTGGTTTGAGCTGAATATCTGCCTGAGTTGTAATATACCATGCAGATTCATCCTGATTCTTTGGATCTGGTAAATATGCATTACGGTCAGGTGTAAAATGTACTTTCGCACTTAAATTAACAGGATGTACATTTTCTAATTTGTAGTTAAGTCCAGCATATACTTCATAAGTATTGTATTTTGTTTGATTGGGATAATTTAAATAATATAAACCAACATCAACTCCCAAATTGTTATTAAGCTGAGTTGCATAACCTCCATAAATATCCCATTCAACATCACTGTCTACATTGCCATCACCATCTTTATCATACCATTTTACATTAGAAGCAAAACTGCCTAAATAAAGACCAGAAGCATGATGGTAATCAATGCTGCCTTGAAGGCTTACTCCTCCAGTTTGATCCAAACCCCGGGCATAATAATCACTCACTGCACTAATATTTCCAGTAGTCGCTGCATAACTGTAGATACTTGATAAAGACATAATGGCCAGTAAACTAGAACGAATATAGTGCTTAAGATGTGATTTTGATTGAGCCATAGTAAAGTTCCATAAAAAATAAGTCTTTTGTATTGGCATTTTTCATGCCATAATTAAATTATTGATTTGTAATAATTATTTTTTATTTCATAAACAGTAGTTGTATATTTTTTTTAATATTTGTGGATTTAATGTTGTATTTTATAAATGGTGAAATTATTTATTCTGAAACTTTTTCATAAATTGAGCTTCATCATTAAGATTTAAAAAAGGTTTCTTAAATTTTTTACAATTGCTGGAGTAAAGAATAAGGTGGATTTAATTTAATTTTTAAAATTTCAAAAATTACCTTATCCGTAAGTATGTCTAAAATAATACATCAAAAAAAACGTTAAATTAATGATATGTCACATCATTTTTATATTACTGTCAATGCCGATGCAATCAGTACACCATTTCAAATCCCAAGACAGGATTTGAACAAGATTTTTAAGTGATTCAAAACACTAAATCTAATTTGGGTACAAGATTTTTAAAAGTATTAAAAATGCTTTTAAAAATCATTGGTTTATAATTGGAGTTGTTTTATTAAATCTTATAAAGATTTTAATTTTCCAAACAATGACAATCATAATTAAAACACCAACTGAGTATGGTCTTTAAAAGGTCTCACAATTTTGTGAGGTTTTTTGATTTTTCAGAGGCATGAATTTGAGCAAACAGCTAAATTTTTTAATGCATGGTGAAGCTGAAATTTATTTTAATAATGATAATTCTTGTCTGACAAGAATTAAGAAATAACTCAAAGCAAACGTTGGAAAACTATTTCTGCATATTCTTTGTACTTTGCTTTGTGGTGCTATCTTTTAATCAACTCAAAGAAAACGCGCTCAGTAAAAAGAATTAAATGGTTATAAAGTACTAGTCCGCTTACCTCCACCTGGTTAAGCGGGCTTTTCAAATATTTAATAAATCATTAATTAAGTTTTCTTAATAATGTGATTTAATTAACATTATTTTATATTTTGGTATATTGTGCCACTGAATATTATTTGATTAGTGTACAAAATACCCAATAGAAACTAGCTGTAGTTTCTAAAAGGACTTTTCCATGGTCCTTATTTTATAAGCCCCATACCAATTCTAAGTGTGGGCTTTTTTTTATATGAGGGAAAGCTGTAGATCTTATTTAATTCCACTTAACACTGGCACTGTATTAGGCATGGGTTGTGAGTGGAGTTTAAGGAATTCAGTTAAAAAAACGGTGGGGTATGATTAAGAAAATTATCAAATCTATTTTTTGCAAGCATGATTACAAATTGATTCGAACTATTCATGGGGATCAGATTAATCAATTAAATGCCCGTAGTGAATGGCAATGCAAAAAGTGTAAGTGGATTACCTATAGTTGTTATGTAGACCGAATCAAATAACATCATATAACAAATACTATCTCTATCGTTGATATTTGATATGGCATTTTTAATGCTTGATAAATCATTAATTAGCATCGATTAATAGTTTGATTTGGTTAATATTATTTTATTTTTGGCATATTATGTCACTGAAAATTTATTGAATAGTATGCAAAATAACCATCAGAAACATCTGTAGTTTCTAAATTACCCTCCAGGAGCCCCAATCCCCTGGAGGGTTTCTAGTTTATATAAGTCCCATCACCCTTACCAAAGTGTTTTTTTTTTTGCCTGGAGAAAAATGATGCTCCAATTCTTGATGTGTTTATTCGGCCTGCATGATGCCACTGAAATCGATTACACGATTGATGATGAAGAAATCAAAGTGTGCCGAGATTGTTTGAAAGAAGTTAAGTGATAATTGATCAAAAAAATACGATTAATTAAATTAATAATCATGTTTTTTTTATTTTAATAATATTGAAATAATTTAATCCTATATTCAGGGAAAACAAAAAATAACTCCAAAAATTCTAAGGTATTAGCGCAATTAGGCCTGTTTAATTTGGGAGAGTTAAACAGGTTTTTTATTGAAAGATTTTTATATTTTGTCGAAAGTATTACGACATAAACCCCGTCATTAATTTGTCGGGGTTTTTCTTTTTTAAATTGATCATATTTTGTTACGGTTTAAATAACGTATGTAATTCATTAGTTTAGTGTTTTTGATTAATAAATTATATTAACTTGTTGTTTTAATAGAATAATTATATTTATTTTAGGTTTTTTGTAGGTGTTGTTGCTTCATCACCTTATGAAAATAATGGAGCTTTAAGATGAAAATAGCAAAATTTACAACCACATTTGATGATCTATTTGGCTGCTATTTCCGCCGATGGAATCTTCCTGAAGATGGAATTATTGAAACAGAAGTATGTGTATCTTGTTTGGTTGGAGATGCTTTAAATAGATTTCTAAATTATTGTACCGAGCATGGATATGTACACAGTGTTGAGGAGGTCAAAGATAATTTGATTTTACTTACTGTTCACTTGAAATGATTGGATTGAAGCCGAAACCCCCTCTTACTTTGGTGATGAGGGGTTTTTCTTTTCTTATTGGTGATTCCATGACAGACAAAGTGCAAGCGAAACAAGACTTAGAATTTTGCAGTGCTGAGCTGTCTAAGTATTAGGGTTTAAACCGGGCCGGGTTGATTCGAAATGAGTTGCTGGCGATTGATGGCCTCATGATTAAGCTGAAAGAGCGTATTAAGAATTTAAGATAGGCTTCGTATGCGTGACCATAAAAGACTGGCTGCGGTTCGGTTATTGCCTTGCATAAGGTGTGGGAATCCAAATAGCCAAGCGGCTCATTCGAATAGTGCTAAGCATGGTAAAGGGCGCGGAATTAAAAGTTCAGATTTATTCACGGTACCGATTTGTGTAGTTTACCATCAAAAATTTTACCGTTTTGAATTGGGCACTCAGGCCTAGAGTGAAGCTATGTTTGATCGGTGGTTGGTGAAAACCAATCGGATATTGCAGATGGAAGATAGAGAAGTTTTTTAGTGTATGATTATTGTGCGACTAGGGTAGCTCCCGAAAAGCATTTAACCTGAATGCCTGTCGCACCAATCAATCAGATTTTTTGATAGAGGTATCAAAATGAATTTACGTATCGAATTTGAAAATGATATGCAGGATTGGGTTAACGCTTTAGGTCATCCGAAATGGAATGATGAAGCTGGACTTTATGAAGAACAAGAATGGCAACTTGCGTGGGTAGCTTACAAAAGATCAAAAAAATCAAACTCTAGTATTTTAAAAATAGTTAAGGCTAACGCACCAGAGGAGGCAACGCATTTTACATATGAACCAGACCTTAGTGTTGTTAGCTACTGGCGCATAGTAGATGGTTGTGTTGAGTCATGGTCAGATGATGATCATTGCTGGATAACCTACCAAAATTCCGTCAAAAGCTATAATGACTTTATATTATCTCAACTAAAGTCATTATGAATTTTAAGTGAATGAACCAAGCCACCATTATGGTGGTTTTTTTTTATGGGTTAAATCTATGACCTGTCCAGCCTGTAAACAAAGCCGTGAATAGATGAAGAAACAATATAAGCGATCAAAAGAAAAAGAATGCTGCTGTGCCTGCAACAGCTTAGTGGTCGAGCTACTTTTAAATAAGGAAAGCTCACCATTGTGCGTGCTCATCAACACAGTACCGGAAAAAAAAAGATCAGGCGATCGGACGCAGTAAAGGTGGCTTAAGTACTCAAATTCATGCCCGTACTGATGCTTTAGGCAATCCAACAGGATTTTATCTCACTGCCGGACAGGCTCATGACTTAAACGGTGCTGATGTGCTGCTTGACTTATCGTTAAGTCAGACTTGGCTCATGGATAAAGCCTACAATTCCAAGGATCAGGTGATTGATCCAATTCATAAGATTAATGGTCAGATCGTGATGCCGTCCAAAAGTAACGCGATTGATCAGCGTGATTATGACCAACATCTTTATAAGGCAAGACATCTGATCTAGAATTTCTTCGCCAAGCTCAAGCAGTATCGAGGTATTGCCACACGCTATGAAAAATTGGCTCAAAACTTCCTGTCAGCGATTTACCTTGCCTCAACAATAATCTGGCTTAATTGATGACACTCCCTAGAATAAAAGAGACCGTGGCTATAGCCACGGTCTCTTTTATTTAGATGGGGTAAATTGGGGTAACTCAATTTTTAAAAATAACTATAGTTTAGATATTTAAATGCCTAGTTAAACTACCGCCATCATTCAAAAAAGCCTTAAATCTTTAGATTTAAGGCTTTTTTATTGGCTGATTCTGTCAGTTACAAGCAACAGTTTGTTATAAGTAACAACGTCACCATTTTGAAGTTTAACCGTACTTGCTTCAGTGTTGATTTTTTATGAAGGCATGGATGGTTTCGATGTTGCTTATGTCATTAGGCTGTTAACTCTGCAGACACGATGCCGAAGCCCGCAATCCACTCACTGATGTCTTCATAGCAGTGCGTTGTCATTTCGTATTCGCCAAGTTCACTAAATGCCGCAAATGCAGCCATCCATGCACGAACTTCCTGACCACCACGACCACCGTCACGACGGATTTCAGCTTCAGTCATTGCCTCTAATGCAGCGAAATCCGCGTTTTTGAATTTTTCAAGCAATGCCAGATCCCACTCAGGGCTTAGGGGTACAGAAACGCTCTTATCACCTGCAGCCAGACGCTGACCAACAGAAATCACATTTGCCTGACGGGCGTTACGTGCTTCCACTGTCGGGTTACGACCCGCAATCAGGAATTCTTCCACTTCTGGTGGTACAGAACCCATTTGTGGAGTCGGTGGATCGTGTGACAGACCACCTGTACCCAAGACAAGTACTCGCTCATTTTCAAGGTTTAAAGATTTGATAAACTGACCTACAGCACGACCTAATGCGATGGTACGCTTGGTGGTGGGCATGGGTGCTGCAGCGCCATTAATAAAAACAGGAATCGTTGGATAACGATCAAGTTGGCCTTCGCACAGAAAATGCAATGGCTGGGTCACCCCATGGTCGGCTTGCATGCGATAAGAATACGCAACATCCACACCTTCATCCAGTACACGGCGAACCAAAGCCAGTGCCTTGTCTTCAGGTACATCAATACGATCATTGTCCTTACCATAGTCCCAGTCACCTGCCGCTTTGGCACGAATGCCCACGCAGAAACTTGGCATCAGGTCATAGAAGAAACCATTAAAATGGTCAGGGCCAAAAGTAATGATCAGGGTAGGGTCATAAGCTTTGACTTCAGCTGCCAGTTTAGCAAAGGCATCACGAACCACCTGTTCTTTGCGTTTTTCCTGAGGTGAAGCAAATTCCATTAACGGGCTATGAGATGCACAAATAAGTTTAATAGCCATAAGAGACTCCTTAAAAGGAAGGCAGCCTAAGAACAGGCTGCCGATAAGTCCGTTTTGATCAGACTTGATTTTTATTCATCAAAGCATCTGGCATGCAGCTGGCGGAAACCACGAGTGTCCAGATTACAAATTGACAAATAAAAATCTTATTCATTAGAAGAACACACTCAGGTTATGTGAGCTATAAGTCACCTGATCAAGGGTGATTTTACGGTTGAAGATCTCAAAGCCTTGAGCCGTATCGACTTTACGGATCTTGTCGTGACGCTTACCACAGTAAATCGTAATATCTTTCTCTTTTTGAGAACGGTATAACAGGTAAGTCACGTACACATCGTATTCGCCTTCTACTTCAGTCGGCTCTACGATTACATTGCTCACCATGTGAGTGGTTCGTGATGGAGGCTCTTCAGCCCATGCCATACCTGTCTCAAGACGAGCTACACGACGCTCTAACAGGAATTTATTATCGTTGAACACCCAAGTTGTAGGTGGTTCAACTGAACGGCGACGGTCACGTGTCTGTGCATTAGGGGTAGTACGCAGGACGTAAGAAACGTCGTCTGCCATAACATCTAGCCACTCACGGAATTTCCAGTCGTCCAGCAATTTTGCTTCACGATAAAGAAACTGACTAATTTCGTGTTGAAGTTCTAAACTGATCTGACTCATTTCATAAGCTCCTTCTCATATTCGTCAGCTGCTTTTTCCACATCTTCCCATTTTTCATGGATTAATAAATCTGCCCAACGACGGTATAAGCCACGTGCTGCAGTTTCAGAGAAAATATAGCTGGTAATACCAGGGACACCATCTTCACGTACTTTTTCGCTGCCTTTACCCATCTCAACGATCAGTTTGTTTTGACGAGCTTTGTAACCGCGAAGTACTTTCTGGATTTCTACCCAGTTCTCAGAGTCATCTTGCTCTAGGAAACCAGCAGGACCGAAGGCACGCGTTGCAGAACGTTCAAATGCGTCTTTTACTTCTTGTGATGCGTCAGCATCACAGATACAGAATGCCCAAACTTCAGTTTTGTTTGGACCACGTGGGTGCCATACGCGAAGTGTTGCGGTACCGTTCAACCATGACAATGTCGGGAACATGGTGTTGTGACCTGCAAGACGCAGCGCACGAACTTCACCAAGACGTTCTTTCACTTCTTCGTAAGTTTCACGGAAGTAGTTGGCAACTTCACCATCCACCCATACGTTTGCATCTGGTTTTTCTGTGAAGAAGAAGCCTGAACCGTGACCGCGTGAACCAAATTGAATCGCATCTTTGGCAGTTTCCCAGACTGGACGAGGTGTTTGTGCCGCACCTAAGGTCTTGGTAGATTCATCATCTGGTTTTGCACCCAGTACCTGTACTGCAGAGGCGTGTGAGAAGAGGGCATGGTATTGGTCAGACGCGAACTGCTCAGCTGCGAATTTCCAGTTACATTCAATTTCCCATTTATGTACACCACCTACGATGCAAGTACCACCTTCACGACGATCAAGCACACCGTCTAAGTACCACGCCATGTCGCCCATGTAGTCGATGAGGTCAGGTGTTGTTTCATCCCAGCAGCCAAATACCAGGCCTTTGTAAGATTTAACACGGGTTACTTCAAGTAATCCCCATTCTTTTTTACAGGCACCCTGTGGGTAAGCACGCTCTTCAAGCGGGATGTCTTTTAAAGAACCATCAATACCGTAAGACCAGCCATGGTATGGGCAAGTGAACGCACGCGTATTACCACAGTCAGCGAAGCTTACACGCATAGAACGGTGACGGCACTGGTTTAAGAATGCTTTGATTGAGCCATCTTTTTGACGAGCCACAATAATTGGGTCTTCACCCATGTAGGTGTTGAAGAAGTCACCAGCTTTAGGAATCTGGCTTTCATGGCAAAGGAATAACCATGTACGACCGAAGACACGTTCAAGTTCTAATTCGTAAATGTCAGGATCTGTATAGATCGATGGCGTGATACGTCCATTTTGTGCATCGACTAAAGCGTCGATTTCGCGCACATCAATTTTTCCACTCATGAAAAGCTCTCCTGTGACCAGTAATGGCACAAAGTAATAGACTCAACTTTTCAACGATGATGAAATATTTGGGTGAATTTAAGGAAATATTTTTTTTATTTTAATTGATATATTTCACGGATTATTATTGTGGTAATAATTCCTATTAAATTACTCGTGATTATAATTTATTTTTTTAATTTAACGAGTATATTTTTTTGATTTTTATGATAATAATTCCTACTAAATTACTTGTATTTAAAATGGGTTTTTTTAAAAAATATTTAATTAAAATATGGTATTTTTTTGTTAAAATACAGTATTTTATAATAAATTATTTTATTTAATTGATATGTTTTTCAATTGTTGTGGTAGTGATAATTCCTACTGAATTACTTGTATTTAGGATACATGATTTTATTTTAAAGGAGATGTTTATAAATTACTGTGGAGGTAATTATTCCTACTAAATTACTTGTATTTAAAATAGGTTTATTTATTTTTAAAGTATAAATTTTTTGATTAATCGACGAGCCAGCTTTATAGAATTACGACATCTGCGTTAATTTATTATCTTTTGCTAAAGAATTGAACGTCAGTAAAGGGGTTCTCAAAATTTATATGACTCAGCTTTCTCTCAGTCAACAAAGCAAGGATTATGAATAAGACGTTGATTTTAAATGCCATACCGTACCAAACATAAAGAGGAGTTTACCGAGGAAGGTGTGTTTTCCTTAAGCAGGTTCGCTTGACCCTGCACAACGCGATTCTGGACTTTACCAAAGCTCAGGGCATTGAACTCAAGATTGTACAAAAGGCTATAATATCCTGTCTAACATCCATCAACTCGATCGGGATAGGCTTAGATTGTACTACTTTGCTGGATTATATCGTGCCATTGATCATGAATGAACGCATGATTCACCATGGATATAAAGCTGCTTTATCCTTTCGGTAGATACAAACGTACTTACGGAGAAGCTCAGAGGTACATTTTTATTTCTTTTGAGAAATTATTTATTTTTTAATCTAAAGAGTGCCCAGATTTTGCAATTTTAGCTATTTTTCTAATTGGAGAGGCATCTAAAAAAACTATTCAAAAGCCCATTTTAATTAATTCCTAGGCAAATACCCTCTATCTTTTACTACTTAAGTCTAATGCGGTTTTCATGAATGAAAATAGGGATTTAGACGCCAAAAATATTGCGTAAATTATGTTTAACTCTAAATCAGCACTTAAGGAAAGTAGTAATCATTTAATTATCCCAAGTCAAGGCTCAAATTTCTTTGGTAAAAAATGAATTAAATCGTTTGTATTATCATGATAATGAAAAATTATTAGGTGGTGCTTGTTAATTATTAATATTTCAGAATATATATAAGCTGTAGGATTACCCTACAGCTTATTGTTCTAATTGATAATGTAGTACAAGCTGATCTTTTATTTTAAAGACCTAAAACCACTTGATATGGTTTAATCCTTCTGGAACAGCATTGGAAACCAATTGGATAAATGTTTCAGTTTTTCCATAAGCCATCCACTGATCCAAAGCTTCATAATAAGCCAGTCGATTCTCAACAGTGATTACACAAGATAGATAACCAACTTTAAGCAATTCTAGGTTCATTAGTAGAGGTGTTGTGCGACCATTACCATCAATAAATGGATGGATAAAGGGGGCATTACCCAGCCCCCCGTTCTGTTCAGGGCCGTCCTGTGGGTGCAGTATGCAGACATTGTTTTCACAATGCAGCCATCCGCAGAAGAAGCGAAAGTGTTTTATCGGGATGTGAAAGAACGGGTGGCCAAATATGGGCGTAAGCCGGATGAGTTAAAAGTATTCCAAGGTATTACACCTTTTGCAGCAGATACAGCAGTTAAAGCTGAAGAAATTAAAAATAATTTGGATGCACTGACTGATTATGGTTATGCATTGCAAAGATTTAAGCAAATATTCAAAAAACTGGATATTGAGTTAGATCAGCTGGATCAGCAATTGAACTTAGATCAGCTAAAAATTATGTCTGAAGCAGAGCAAAGTACCACAGCGAATAAGCTGCTATCAGCAGGCCTCTTCAGGGGATAGCTACGGGCTTTGTTAAATTCTCTTGTTACAGCGCAGGGCCATTGGATACCTGTAGGGACTGTAGCAGAAATTGCAACGCAGATGCAGCAACGGGTAAATGAATTCTGTGCAGATGGATTGATTGTACTGCCTTCTGATCTTGAGCATGGGCTCGATGGATTCCTCAACAGCATTGTGCCGCATTTAAAACGTCAAGGTGCATTTAGAACAGATTATGAAGGTAGGACATTAAGAGCTCACCTTGGATTGAAAAATTAAAGAAATATTGGAAGAAATCATGTCACAAAGTAAGAGCCATATTGGCTAAAATGAGCTGTTTTTTAATGCTTTTGAGCAAAATTGTGTCTCGTTGGCTTATCATGGTGTTTGGGCCCATCCAGAGTCTCAGCGTTTTGATTACACCCAGCCGGAATTCTGGATTGACTTAGCCAAAACTTTAGAAAGAGGCGATTTTGACAGCATATTTTTAGCAGATGTCGTTGGTGTACATGATTTATATATATAAAGGCGGTTATCAGACTTCGTTGGAACAAGCCATGCAAACGCTTGGTGGTGATTCCAGCGTTTTGATTCCTTTAATGAGCGCTGTAACGGAACATTTAGGCTTCGTTTTTACACAGTCCATTTTGCAGAAACCTCCATTCAATTTCGCGCGTCGTGTTTCTACGCTGGATCATATGACTAAAGGCCGAGTAGGCCGTAACCCTGAAGATATACTATTTTTCCAAGGGTTAACTTTTGTTGTAGGCGGTACTGATGAAGAGGCTAAACGTAAAGATGCAAGTTACCGTGAATATCTGTATGAAGAGGCCTTTGCTGCGCAGTTAAGCAGTGCAGCCGGTCAAGATATTTCGGCAGTAGATTTGAATACTCCGCTAGAAAAAATAAAAACCAATACACAGCAGGGATGGCTTAACAGCTTACGCCAGTCAGCGCCTGATCAAAGCTGGACTTTGGGGGAAGTACTGTTATGGCACCGCAATCGTCAGTTGGTTGGGTGTCCTGAGCGTTTAGCAGATGTGTTGCAAACTTGGAAAGACTCAGGTGTAGATGGCATTAATGTTACACATGTCATTTCTCCAGGCAGTTACGAAGATTTTGCAGATGGTCTTGCACCAGAACTTAGGAAGCACGGTTTATTAAAAACAGAGTATCTGCCAGGTACATTGCGCGAAAAACTATATGGGCAAGGTGACCGTTTAAAGACTAACCACCCGATTTCTAAACGTGAGCTCAGCTATTAAGAGAATGAACAATGGAAAATAATATTAATCTATTTAAACGAAATATTTTGGCGGCTATGGTGGCTTCTGCGGGAGCAGGCACGGTATATGCTGCCGAAGTCCAGGATACAAATCAAAAAGATGAAGTGACCCAACTTGAAACTGTTGTGGTTAAAGCGGAAAAAAAATCAAGTTTGCAGGCAGCCAAGAAAGCTTTAGAAAAAGTACCTGGTGGCACTAATTTGGTTAGCGCAGCGCAGCTGGAGAAAGGCAAGTCTGGCACCAATGAAGACGTATTAGCGTTACAGCCCGGGGTTTATGCAAAATCGCCAGGCAATGAAGGTACGAAAGTATCCATCAGGGGGTCCGGTATTAATCGTGGGCCAGGTGCACACGCTTCAGGCGTTCATACCCTTCTGGATGATATTCCTTTTACAGGGCCAGGTGGAACGCCTTATGAATTGCTTGAGCCATTGTGGCTAAACAGAGCTGAAGTATTTAGGGGGGCTAATGGTTTTGATAAAGGTTCTTTGGCTCTAGGTGGGGCAGTCAATTATGTGACTAAAACTGGAAAAGATGCTGAACGTCTGCAGCTTCGCTATGAAGCCGGTAGCCGAGGTTTCCAAAAGTATGCGCTGAGTTCTGGCCAAAAAATTGACGATCTTGATTATTATGTATCGCTTAATGGCTCTACCTATGATGGTTACCAAAAGCATAGTGAAGGCGATAGCAAAGGTCTTGCAGCGAATGTTGGCTACCAGATTAATCCAAATCTAGAAACTCGTTTTTATTTACGTTACCGTGAAACAGAGCATCAGACGCCTGGCCGTTTAACTAAACAGCAAATTAAGAATGATCCTAAGGCAGTAAATGCCTACAATCTGCAATATGACGCAAAACGCATTCAGCCAGGCAGTACTTGGCTGGCCAATAAAACAACCTTAAATTTGGATAATGGCGGCACATTGCAAGCAACGTTGGCTTATCACAATTATCCTATGGATTTGCAAGAAAGTCCGTACCGTACAGATGTGAAATATAGTGATATCTCTGCAAGCCTGTCATATCTGCAACCTTATGATTTGTTCGGATTGAATAGTGTAGCAAAGGCATCAATTCGCAGCACTACACATCGCCCGGATTCAGGTGTCACAGAATCGCTTCGTTTCGATAGAAACGGTTATGAAGCTGGAACGATTACCCGCAAATATACATATCGTGGTTCTGACAATGTGATTCAATTGAGCAATGAATCTGAGATACAGCCAAATCTATGGTTAAGCACAGGTTTAGCAGGCATTTATACCAAACGCGGCAGTGAAGTTTATTATCCAGTTACTAATGAAGAATTAAGCGAAAGCGATTGGGACTTTGCGCCAAGGCTGGGCTTGCGATATGAAATTAATCCAGACCTTCAAGTTTACGGTAATATCAGCAAGAGTGTAGAACCGCCACATCCATGGTCATTAATTTGGGGATCAAATAAATACTTTCCGCAAGGTAGCAGTCCTGCTGCTGGCCGTATGCGTGCGCCTATCCATTTGGATAATCAGGAAGCACAAACTTTTGAAATTGGTGGTCGCGGTGAAAGTACAATTGGGGGCTGGGATTTAAATTATTACTACTCTAAAGTCAAAAATGAGTTGTTGAGTGTTGAGATTTCTCCAATGCCGAATCCTGTTGTTGCCGAATCAAATGCAAGCCGCACCATTCATCAGGGGATAGAGGCAGGCCTGAACAGCTTATTGTTGAGTCAGGATGGCTTGGGCGATTTATCACTTCGCCAGTCTTATACCTATAGTGATTTTAAATACAAAAATGACCCTGTATTTGGAAAAAATCAGCTGCCCGGGTTACCTAAGCATTTTTATCAGGCACAGCTTAGAATGGATTTCTACAATGGCATATTTGCCAGCGTAAATACTGAATATGCCTCTAAAGTACCAGTTGATTATGCAAATTCATTTTATTCAGATGCTTACAATACTTGGGGCATCAGTCTAGGCTATCAGCCTGAAAGCAAGAAGTGGAATGCATGGATTGACTTCAAAAATATTGGTGATGAGCGCTATGCTGCCACGGTTACACCAGGTTACAACGATAATGGTTTAGATGTAGCACGTTCTACACCAGGTGAAAGTTTCTCAACATATGCTGGTATTTCCATTAATTTCTAATTAAGGCCTGCTTCTCTATTTAAGAGAAGCAGCCTATTTAAATAAGCAGTAAAAATTCAGACCTTGCTAATGCATATTCATAAATTGCTGACTCAGAAAAGTATAAATCAATAGACTTAGCTTAGTGCTCAAATGTTTCATGATAGTAAATATCTTTGTTTGGCAATTTACGGATAACAAAACTTGAAGTAAATAATCATGAGTGACTTGAGAAGACCTATATAAACAGGCTGTGTTGGCACATATTCATCAAAATGTTGCAAGTGTACAGCCGCCCTTGAAACGTTTGATGCTGTGAAATCTATATCACCTGCTTTGAATCGTAAAAAAATGGTATTGGTTGTTGGTTTACTTGCCGTGGGTCTTTTGCATATTGGGTTATATACAATTACTCAGCTGAATCAAGCTGTTGAAGCGCCGAAAAAGAAAATCACACCTGTTGAGGTGGAAATTATTAAATTAAGCCTGATTCGAATCATAAAATTTCTTCCCGGTTCTACCAATAGTGAATAGTTCTAACTGTGTTGAGAGATTCTTACTAGACAGTAGGAATACAGTATGATTCATGTCTACTTCACAGACAATAAAAAGCCCAATATTGAATTGGGCCTATGCTTTACTCTTCGATTTCGATGGGATCTCCATCCTCTGGGCGAATATGACGCACGCCATCATCTGCGGGATCAACACTTGAACCATCTTTAGTAATAGCGTTGTACATCTCATCCTCTTTCTTATCATCGATAAATTCTTCATCTTCAAGATCCAGAGGTTCGTTATCATCATCGAAATCTAAAGGCTTTTCTTCATCTTTCATGGCGATCCATCACTTATTTAACAAGACAATATCATGCTCAAACATTTGATAGAGTTATTCAATAGTCAGCAATCATCATTTGTGTAACTAGCACTTTAGATTACAGCTGATGCCTATATGGGAACGAATAGCCAACACGGCTTTTTGCATTTTCCAGCTATTTAAAATTATCGTAATAAAAAAGCCCTATTAAGTGCCTTTTTAGATTCAAAAAAATCATCTGGCAGTTAAAGCTGGTAACCTTTTTCTGTAGATGAAATGCCTGCAAAGCAAAATTTAGCTTTGGGTACAAAATTCGTTGCGGTTGGTGTAGATAGTAGTTTACCAATTAAATCGGTGACACAATTGCTGTCTAAATTTAAAGATGGCGTAGCACCTGCTCTAAGCGCCGTGCCAAGCGTCTATTAAGGAGAATATAGATGCAACTAAATAATCCAGACTTGCTGAAACAATAAGTATTTATCGATGGTCTTTGGCTTGATGCAGCAGATGGCAAAAGTTTTGCTGTGACCAATCCTGCTACGGGTGAAAGCATTGCACACGTACCAAGTGCCTCAACCGCACAAGTGGAGCAGGCTGTACTGGCTGCCGAGACCGCACTTCATTCCTGGAAAAATACCACGGCGAAAGAGCGATCAGTATTACTGCGTAAATGGTTTGACCTGATATTGTGGCCAATCAGGAAGATCTGGCAGTCATTTTAAGCACGGAACAAGATAAGCCATTAACAGAAAGCCGAGGTGAAATTCTGTATGGTGCGAGTTTTATTGAGTGGTTTGCAGAAGAAGCAAAACGTACCTATGGTGATGTGATTCCACATGACAAACATGGCCGCCGTTTAGTCGTGATCAAACAGCCGGTGGGGGGGGCGCAGCGATTACACCGTGGAATTTCCCGAATGCCATGATCACGCGTAAGGCGGGGCCAGCACTTGCTGCGGGCTGTAACATTATTATCAAGCCAGCTTCAGAAACACCATTGTCTGCATTGGCTTTGGTAGCGCTTGCAGAACAAGCGGGTATTCCGAAAGGGGTAATAAATGTAGTAACGGGTAGCTCACGTGAAATTGGTGGGGTACTGACCACGCATCCGGTCGTGAAAAAATTATCTTTCACAGGCTCAACTCAAGTGGGTAAGTTGTTGATGGAACAGTGTTCTTCCACCATGAAAAAAGTCAGCATGGAATTGGGCGGTAATGCACCCTTGATTGTATTTGAAGATGCTGATTTAGAGCGGGCGGTAAAAAAAGGTGCAATGGCATCGAAATTCCGTAATAGCGGTCAAACCTGTGTATGTAGTAACCGTATTTTGGTACATGCCAATATTCATGATCAGTTCCTAGAAAAATTGGCTGCTGCCTTGCAAAAGTTAAAAGTTGCACCGGCCTTTGAAGCAGGTGCAGAACAAGGTCCTTTGATCAATGAAAAAGCGGTTGAAAAGATCGAAGAACATATTGCCGATGCTGTGGGTAAAGGCGCAAAAGTCATAGTGGGTGGCAAACGTCATAAATTAGGTCAAACCTTCTTTGAGCCACCAGCATGTCAGATGTGACATCTGACATGCTGGTGGCTCAAAATGAAACCTTCGCACCGCTTGCACCGGTATTCAAATTCAGTACAGATGAAGAAGCGATCCAAATGGCAAATGATACTGAGTTTGGTTTGGCCTCTTATATCTATACCGAAAGCTTAAGCCATGCCTGGAAAGTTGGGGAAGCGCTTGAATACGGTATGGTCGGTATTAATGAAGGTCTGATTTCGACTGAAGTTGCGCCGTTTGGTGGGATTAAGGAATCTGGCACAGGATGTGAAGGTTCAAAATACGGTATTGAAGACTATCTACAAATTAAATATATGTGTATGGGTATTTAAGCAGGAATTATGGAAAATAAGGATCAATTGATCCTTATTTTTTAGCCCAAAATTAGAGGATGAAAATATGAAACAGCTTCTCACTTTAAGTTGAAATAAAAAACTTAAAATAGATTAAATGATCAATGATTTTAGCTGAGATAAAGGCTTACAAAGTTGAACAGAGTGATGTTGTAAAATGTTATTAAAGAAATTATATGCTGTTGATTTGACTTATTTTAAATAAAAAATATAGATCATCATTATTATGAAAATGGCAGATATAAAGCAATAAGTATTAGATCCACTTTCAGGTTTTATGTAAATCTAAGCAGCTGATATTAAAACAGCATCTATTTTGCACGAATTTATAAAATATACAATTATAGTTTGATTGAATTACTGTGTATAAATGTTGAGCAGGGTTGCCTATTTCTTTCTCGAGTTTTATATTAAAAATACAGTAGGTCGAGAGACGCTACAAAGTGGTTGGACGGATCAATGACAGCTTGTTGAGTTTGCAACCTTCGGGTTGAAACAAAAAATCAGCACTAGCCTTCCAACATAAAAGCCCGCAGAAATGCGGGCTTTCTTATTTTAATGAGCAAAAACGCTTTGCGAATGGCCCGGTTATAGCAGTAATCACTTTAGATCATTAAGGCTGATTAATATGATTTATTCTAAAAGTTAAGTATTTTCTGAATAGTATATTTAAAATAGATATCATCTATTAGTTTATAAAAAATTACATTGCCAAGAAATCTAACATCTCTAAATTATGGATAAATAAAACGTATGCTATAAAAAAGACTGGTTAAATAAAGATGGCAGAGAATAATATGACTCAACTGATTGAGGTGAAGGTTAAAGACCAATTTAGCAATATTTATGCAGTCCAAGCATTATTACGGGTGATTCCGGAAAATTCGGCCTTACATAAACTCTCATTATTTCAAAAGATTGAACATATCGTTGTGAATGGCGAAATTATTCGTCCAAGTATTGAGTTGCTTTTTGAAAGCCGTATTTCCGACAGTATTTATCGTATAGTTGAATAGTGAAAATATTTAAAAAAGCTCAGCAGACATCATTGAGGAAAGATAAAAACTCACTTATTTCTTATTTATGAGTAATAAGTAAAGGTGAGTTTTTATAATGGGAAAAACCAAGCTTAATAAATATTTTCAAGAAATCAATACGATTAAAAAAGCTCACTGCCGTGAGCTAAAGACCCATGCTTAAATTAAATTTAGCTCTACATCATATTTATTAAATTCCTGCATAACGTTTTCAATCACTTTGATTCCAATTGCATCATCACAACTAAAAATTTCATCATGGCCTTGTGTACTGTCATAACAGATGATTTGCTGGATTAGCCAACGATTTTCAACTTCTGTTTGTTCAATAATGACCCGAAGCGGTTGCAAATTTTCGCTGACTTGGCGGGGCAATACACTGGTAATAGCAAGTTGAATATGGGTCAGGTCTTGTTGAGGACTTAAAAATGTAAGCACCCAGTTACCTATTTTTTTTAAGTACATAGGATTGTCTGCTGGATGAAATTCTAAATAATGTAAGGATGTCATCATGAATTCCCCTGAAATATTTACTATATGGGGCTTTTAGCGAATATTTGCCATTCAGCTAAGGTCTTATTTAGAATAAAGCAATTGATTGTAGTTTAATCGAGCGATAGTGAAATAAATCCAATCTTATTGTTTTATAAGTATAAAAATGAATATTACCTAAATGGCTAAGACCTTAAATAAATAATAAAACATAAAAAAGCTCTTAATCTTGTTCAGCTCATCAGTTTCTGTAAAGAAGAATTGATCTGGCTGAGGCATCGGTTTAATTCCTGTGGTGCAATGCGACTTTCCTGTAATGTGGTGATCCATTGCATCTGACACTGTTTTAAACTGCGTAAATCGGTAGTTTGAAGAATGCGCGTGATCAGCTGTTTGGCCATTAAACCGCAGTGCTGTTGTAACAGTTGTACCATTAGCTGTTTAACTTGTTCAAAGTCCAGTATTTCTGCACTAAGTTGCATTTCATTTTCATGAGATGGTTGCTGTGCACTTGAATCCCTTATTGACGATTGGGAAATGCTGATCGGTTCGGCAAAGTGATCTTTAAGTTGAGTACTTTGGAGGGGAAGATCGGTTTCAATTTCTGTATTCAGGTTATTGGGTGCGAGTGTTTCCTGAATCTGCTGCTGAGCAGGGCAGCTAATTAAACCCATCTCGAGCAATTGTTCGAGTAATTCTGGCGGGGCAATACGACGTTTAAATTGTTCAGAGAGCAGATCAAAATCATCGGTGCCAATCAATAGTAATAGTCTGCGCTGACGAGCATTCAGATTCATTGAACGCTGTTTTAAACTTTCAATGCCTAAATCAGTTTTATGAAATTGAGTCATGCTTTAATTTACGTTGTAATAAATTAAGGCTGATTGTAGGGTTTAATCATGACAGGAATGTTAAAAAATATTACAAATCATAAGATTATAGCGTAACAATATTGGCATTCTCGAGTGCCTTACGCAAATAAGGGTCCAGATCTTCCTGACGAAGTAACCATTGCTTATAATCTGCCGGTAAATCCGCGATAGTAGTTCCGCGGTGTTTGCCGAAATTAATGCTACGGGGAATACGTGCTTCTTCCGATTTATTATAAAGTTCTTCAATGCTTTGAATATTTAGATGATGGATTTCATGCATTAAAATATTGGCAGTTAAAATAATATCCATATCGGCACGGTGCGCTTTTTTAATCATCTCGCGGGCTTTTTCACTGCCTTTGCTAATCATGTAAATAAGTGCAGAAATATTGTGTGCTTCGGCATCTGGCCAGACTAAACGTGCCAGTGCAAGGGTACAAATGGCTTTAATCTTGCTGGTATCTACGCCGCATTTTTCAATGGCACGAATATCATAATCAATATTGTGGCCAATAATATAAGTGGTTTCCTGTGGCAGGCTGAAAGTGCTGTAGTGAGGTTGGCCGACCAGCTCGGATTCCAGAATATGATGCACTGCCATGGCGGCAAAAGAGATCGGTTCATCGACACTATACAACTGGTCGAAAATTTTAGTCTTATCCAGTGTAAGTTTGCTGTCATGGATTTCAATCGGGGCATACGCAATTTCAATCGGCTGTCCATTTAAAGTATGGGTTTCGGTATCGAGAATAATTGCTTGCATGACTGGTCCATAACCGTAGCGATTGTTTGAGTCAATTTAACATTTTCAAATATGCGGAGACAAACTGAAAATACAGCCTTTTATCCATTCATGATTATTTCCGCACCGAGATGCTGTTTAAATGTGCTGCTTTGATGTCAGTACCCGAAATTAAAGCTTTATATTGATAAAAGCTAGCTGGTCTTTATGAATGAGTGTCATTTTTTGAACAGCATTAGGATATTTCCATATTGCTGAGAATCAGCATATTTCAAAATCATCAAAACATTTTTAAATGCGATTTAAGCATGGCAAAAGGTTGTCTATAATCATGGTAAAAATAAGCGTTGATTCGGTTTTTAAATAATCATGTTGTTAGTGATTTTTATCTTTAAAATTTTACCCTCACAAAAAACCGCAAAATATAAGTTCAAGCAAGAATATTTTACTAAATTGATATTGTTAGATATTTGTAAAAGCATAAAAACCATCACTTTAAAAATCAATTATTTAACATTCAGTAAAATCCATCCTGTTTTTATGCTGTTCATTTGGTCTGAAATTGCATTGTTCCAAATGCGGAAGAGGGGTAATAGTTTGTATTCATGATTACTTAAATCATCAAAATAAAAACATATAAGGAAATGCAAACATGAAAAAAACATTTGCTACGGTGTTGCTAAGTGGTTCGGTCATTCTTTTAACAGCATGTGGAAGTGGAGATGGCGACTCAAATTTTATTCCAAGTAATGGAATACCAATAAACAATATTCAAAATCCAGTGGTGCGAGTGGATGCTTATACTGATCCCAATACCGGAGATGAATACCCAGATCTAAATGCAGACAGGCAATTACTGACTTACAAAATGTTAGGTGTTGATGACAAGGAAGTACAGGCGACTTCTTTAGTCTTTACTCCAACCACTGCCGTTCCTGAAAATGGATGGAAAATTGTGGTGTGGGCCCATGGAACGACTGGTGTGGCTGATAAATGTGCGCCAAGTGAGCAAGGTTTGGGAAATACAACAGTTTTGATTCAAAAATTACTGGATGCTGGCTATGTGGTAGTTGCCCCGGATTATGAAGGTTTAGGATCGGAAGGAAATCATCCATTCCTGAATCTGAAAAGTGAAGCTTATTCCATTACCGATGCTGTAGTTGCGGCACGTAAATATTTAACCGATCAGGGAGAAAAAGTATCTACAGAATGGCTGACGGTTGGGCATTCTCAAGGCGGGCATGCAGCTCTGGGTGCTGCACAATATGCATCCCGAGCAAATTTAAATTACAAAGGCACCATTGCGGTTGCACCGGCTTCAAATTTGGCAGCTATTTTGACAGGAGGTGAAAACTCAGTCAAAGGACTGCCAGGAAATGTACAAACCCCTGTATATGCCAAGTTAGATATGTTTACGGCTTTAATTGTGGCGGGTATGCAAGGACATACTGTGTCTGTAAATTACAATCAGGTATTTAAACCTCAATCAGCCGCGATTGCGCCAATTGCAGAAACAGAATGTGCCCCTGATGTTGCAAATACCTTGGGTACTGCGATGGGACAATATGCAGCAACTCATAATAATTCATTGGCCGATTATGGTCGTACTCAAGACAACTTTATGACTGTGCCTGTGATTAACAATTTTCTGGTCGGTGATTCGCAACCGGGCAGTGTTAAGTTAAATCAGCGGGTGATTATTTATCAGGGTTCAAATGACACCACTGTACCTGAAGGGGCAACCTTATTGTTAAAGGCTGTGCTTGCATCTAAAGGAACGACATTTGAATATATTGACGATAAATTTATTACAAATGTGGCCGATCGTTGGGATCACAGCACAGTCGTGAGTGCAAATGTCGACAATATTGTCACAGATGTAAAATCTCTAATGCCAATTCAATAACTTGATGTGACTATCAATGCTCATGCTTTTTTCAAGGCATGAGCATTTTTTATTTAAAACTGAGTAAAGTTCATTCTCAATATTTATAAACTTCATGCTACAATACGCGCCAATCTTAGCACGGCTTAAAAGCCCTAATTTAATAGGACCTCGCTAATGTTTGCCAATATCTCTATTGCTGAATTTGATCCGGAAATCGCTCAGGCAATCGCTAACGAAGATGCTCGCCAAGAAGCGCACATCGAGTTAATTGCTTCTGAAAACTATTGCTCACCAGCAGTAATGGAAGCACAAGGATCAAAACTCACTAACAAATATGCAGAAGGCTACCCAGGCAAACGCTATTACGGCGGTTGCGAATACGTAGACGTAATCGAACAATTGGCAATTGACCGTGCTAAAGAACTCTTTGGTGCTGACTACGCTAACGTTCAGCCACATGCTGGTTCACAAGCTAACTCAGCTGTTTACTTGGCGCTGCTTAACCCAGGCGACACAGTTTTGGGTATGAGCTTGGCTCACGGTGGTCACTTGACTCACGGTGCAAAAGTAAGCTTCTCTGGTAAAACTTATAATGCTATTCAATACGGTTTAAACCCGGAAACTGGTGAAATCGATTACGAAGAAGTTGAACGTTTAGCTGTAGAGCACAAACCACGCATGATCGTTGCTGGTTTCTCTGCATACAGCCAAATTGTAGACTGGCAACGTTTCCGTGAAATCGCGGACAAAGTTGGCGCTTACCTATTTGTAGATATGGCTCACGTAGCAGGTTTGGTTGCTGCTGGCGTTTACCCAAGCCCAGTTCAAATTGCTGACGTAACTACAACGACTACCCATAAAACACTGCGTGGTCCACGTTCTGGTTTAATCCTTGCGAAAGCAAACGAAGAAATCGAGAAAAAATTACAATCAGCTGTATTCCCAGGTAACCAAGGTGGTCCATTGGTTCATGCTGTAGCTGCTAAGGCAATCTGCTTTAAAGAAGCAATGGCACCTGAATACAAAACTTACCAACAACAAGTCGTTAAAAATGCTCAAGCAATGGCTGAAGTATTAATTGCTCGTGGTTATGACGTGGTTTCTGGTGGCACTAAAAACCACTTGTTCTTGTTGTCTTTAATCAAACAAGACATCACGGGTAAAGAAGCTGATGCCTGGTTAGGTGCTGCTCACATCACTGTGAACAAAAACTCTGTACCTAACGATCCACGTTCTCCGTTCGTGACTTCTGGTATCCGTATTGGTACTCCAGCTGTTACAACTCGTGGTTTCGGTGAAGCTGAAGTACGTGACCTTGCTGGCTGGATCGCTGACATCCTGGATGCCAAAGGTGACGAAGCTGTAATTAACGCTGTTAAAGCTAAAGTTGAAACTGTATGCGCTAAATTCCCTGTTTACGCAAAATAAGTTTCTTACTTAAAAAAGTCTCCTGTATGGAGGCTTTTTTTTGCATTTTTTTATGACACCAGCTGTGGAATGTTCTGTTGCATGGCTTTTGGATAAGGGAGTTTACTCGGTTTGTAATATTGTGCCCAAATTTGGGAAGCGGCTGGGCGTTTTTGTTCGCTATCTTGAATACCTTTATAAAATGCACCCATTGCCCGATAAATCTCGGTTAAATTTTTGTTGGTAATTGCATCACTACTCAGAAAATAAGGCTGCAAAATACAAAAGCCACGATAGTCAAATATCTGAAAAAAGGGTATGACCAAATGAATATTCATCTGCTGTTCGCCATAATTACGTACATGTAGGGAAATGGCATCAGTACGTATATGCGGTAGGCAAGCATACATTTCATAACCCAGCACATTATAGGGGTATTTTTCAGGGTTGGTATCCAGCTGCCTTAATGGTCCATCCGGTCCTTCCATATGGCTAAAAAAGGTATGACCCGGTGGAAAACTGGTGGGTGTCAGGCTTTGCTCGGGAGAGGTACGGGGAACCATTCCGTGAATATGCAGCAACAAAAAATGGCATAACTGACCTGCACGATATAAAGCGTCATAAAATGGTGATTGATGTAAATTGCTATTGGTTTTTTGCGTATCTTCCGCCAAATAAATAGGATTTCTGGTGGCTTTGATGGTTTGCAGGGCATTTAAAACATATTGTTTGCTTGATTCAGAAATGACCGGTTCAAATAAAAACTGGCAAATATGCTGGGTCACAAAAAAAATTGAGGCATTAATCTGGGCAATCCGACAGGTAGTTAAAGCATCCGAGATTTGCTGCCCCAGCATCTGGCTGACTTGCTCAGGACGGAACCAGCGTAGCGAAGTTTCAGCTTGCTCAGCAATGACTTGTCCAACATAAGCAGATAGAAACAAAATAAAGAAAAAATTGGCATCATCTTCCAAGAATTTATCAACTGAAACCATATAATTCTGGCGAATTTCACGCATCAGATCATCTAAACGATCCAGACTAGAAATGCTATGGTCAAGGTTAGAAATCTGGATCAGATTTTGAAAAGCAGAGCCGCAAAAGAGTGGATAAGCTTTGAAATACATGCTTTGTAAATCGTGCATTTGTTCTGTAAATTTATGGCGTTCATCTGCAAATATAATTTGATAATTCAAAATAATTGCTTCAATTTCCTGGCTGATGCTGAGCGGTAAATCATCTTCACAAAAATGTTTTGCCACATAGTGCAGCGGTAAAATAATTTGATTATTGCAATTCAGCGCATAGCTATGTAAAAAGTTATTGGGACGATCGCGAAATTTTATAAAATTGGTTTGTAATTCTTCAAAATTTTGCCATTTTTCATCAAAGCCCAATTTCTGGCTGATAAATTGCCCTATATAACTGGCGATCAGGTAGACTGTCTTCAGTTTTAGCGGATCTTCAACAAAATCTGCAGTTTGTGTACCTATTTGCTTTTTAAATGCTGTAAATAGCTGATCCAGTCGCTCAAAACTGGCAAATGTACCATCAAAATTAACGGTTTTAAGTGCAGAAGCAATATAAAATTCATGTTGGTGTTCTGGAGTTTGAAAATGACTGCGAATATTCTGCATAAAATCGTGAGAGCCAGGCTCCACTGCTGAATGAAGTTCAGTAAGCGACATCGTATTATTCTTGTTGAGTAATTATTTATATACATATGTATACTTGAAATAAATTATAAATCAACTAAATAGTTAGCCTTATTATTACTGAATGAAAAAAAAGTGGAAAAAGAGGAATTTTAATATGCAAAGACCCACAATTGTTATTTCACAACAAGATCTTGAACGTTTAGAAACCATGCTTGAGCATCAATCTAAACTGACACCCACGATGCAACATCTGGAAGATGAGCTTGCACGTGCTGAAGTGGTTGCTCCAAAAGATATGCCGGCAAACGTGGTGACGATGAATGCACGGGTATCGATTATCATTGCGCCTGCAAGTGAACCCACAACCATTACCCTGGTTTATCCGCATGATTTTCTCGGTGAAAAAGGGCAGGTCAATGTACTTGCACCTGTCGGTGCTGCCATTTTAGGATTGGCTGAAGGTCAGGAAATAGAATGGCCGCAGCCAGATGGTCACATTATGAAAGTTAAAATAGAACGCGTGTTGTATCAACCCGAGCGTGAAGGTGATTATCTATAATCAAGCTTTATTGTCTTGGTGAGAAAAAGCCCCAACTCAGGGGCTTTGAATATTTGAATGGGACAATTAGTGTTTACTGATCTTATCTAGATATCCCATCATAAATGCAGAGAACACAAAGGTCAGATGCATAATGATGTACCACATGATTTTGTCATTCGGAATATTTTTAGCGTCCATAAAAATGCGTAGTAAATGAATGGATGAGATGGCGACAATCGAAGCAGCAACCTTGAGTTTAAGCGAGTTGGCATCCATTTTTCCAAGCCAGTTCAGGTGGGTATCTTCATTTTGAATTTTCAGTTGTGAAACAAAGTTTTCATAGCCGGAAAATATCACCATCACAATTAAACCTCCCACCATGGTCATATCGACCAAAGATAAAATCACCAGAATTAAGTCGGCTTCAGAATATTGCAAAATATGCCGCAAAACATGCCAGACTTCCTGAAAAAATTTAATCGCCAACAGCAGCAGTGCAAATGAAAGCCCAAAATAGACCGGGGCTAAAATCCAGCGTGCTGCATACATGGTATTGTGAAAGAAACGTTCCATTCATTCATTACGTGACATTCTTTATGTTTTGACTCGATCAAAAATAATTCAATTTTAAAATTCGAGAATTATTTATTTTTTTTTAATGGCTTGTGATTGTTTAAGTATTCATTTGGTTCCACAGTTGATAGATCTAAGCTTTAAACCTTAAATCAGAAAATTTCAAAACTTCAGCACGTATTGTGCTGTTCACTGTCAAACGTTTGACAGTGTTTATCACGCTTTAAGGGCAGACTGTATTTCAACAACACAACCTTGCAATAACAATTGAAATATAAGGAATAGCCATGAGCCAAACTCAGACAAAATCATACGATCCGAATGACCAGTATCAGCATATTCAGGTCAAACCGATTACCGGCCGTATTGGTGCAGAAATTGAGGGGATCAAACTCTCTTCAACGCTAGATCAAGATACGGTCTATGAAATTAACCATGCTTTGGTCAAGTACAAGGCAATCTTCTTTAAAAACCAGCAACATTTAACCGATGATGAGCAAGAGGGTTTTGCGGCATTATTAGGTAAGCCTTTGAACCATCCAACCGTTCCGGTAAAAAGCGGAACAGCACATGTACTTGAGCTGGATTCACGTGGCGGACGTGCCGATACCTGGCATACTGACATCAGCTTTATTGAAGACTATCCAAAGGCGTCCATTTTACGCAGCATCGTTGCACCGGCGGCAGGCGGTGATACCGTTTGGGCAAACACCACATCAGCTTATAACGATTTACCGGCAGAACTGAAAATTTTGGCAGATAGCTTGCGTGCTGTGCATAGCAATGATTATGACTATGCCTCTAAAGTGACGACCAACCCACGCATTGATGCTGAAAAATATCGTGCACTATTCAATTCAACCGAATATGAAACAGAGCATCCATTGGTGCGGGTACATCCTGAAAGCGGAGAGAAAACCTTGTTGTTGGGTCACTTCTTCAAACGCTTTGTCGGTTATAACAGCCAAGATTCACGTCGCTTATTTGAACTTTTCCAGGACTATGCGGTAAATTTAGAGAATATCGTGCGTTGGCGCTGGAGCGTAGGGGATGTGGCAATCTGGGATAATCGCGCAACTCAGCACCGTGCCATCAACGATTATGGCGACGACCTGCGTGTGGTACGCCGTGTCACCATTGAAGGCGATATCCCGGTTGGGGTGGATGGTCGTCCAAGCGTGAACTTGAAGAAAGTGGTGAAACAGGACATTTCTAATTTTACTTTCGAAAATGGTCAAATTTTAGAAAAAGCCTCTTAAAGACTAAATTAACCAATTGGCTATCTAGAATCGTAATGATCTGAATTCGAGATATACATAGCGCTAAAAATTGGTTGGTCTAAAAATATAAAAAACCTAGTATTTGTTTACTAGGTTTTTTTATTTGAATGAGATCGATAAATTTCCATGCTCAGTCGCGCAGACAAATTACAGCAGATCTTTGCAGAGGATGCGGTCTTTTCCGGATTCACAGCACAGTCACATCAAACATTATTGCAGCAGGTGAAATATCTGCGCTTTTTACCACAACAACAGATTTTGCGTTATCAGCAAAAACTGGATGATATTTATGTGTTGCTGTCTGGAAGGATGCAGATTGGCTGGTTGCTCAGTGAGGGCGAGTTTAAAGTCAGTGACTATGTGAAAATGTATTCGGTGTTTAACTTGGTGCCATTTTTACAGCAAAAACCGCTAAATTTCGATTTTTATGCCGTAGAGCAAGTCGAAGTCGCCGTGATTTCAGGTCAGGTTTTTCTGGAGCAATTACAGCAGCGGCCACCAGCCATGTGGCAGATTATTCAGTTACTGGGAGAACGAATGTATGGCTTGATGGAGAAAAACCGTTATTTACAAACCGCGAGTATCAATCAAAAAATTGCGCGACATTTAATCATCTTGGGACAGCAGGCAACGCCCCTAAGTCAGACCCATTCAACCATTCAATTTAAAATGAGCCAGCAGGATTTTGCCGAATTACTGAATGTATCGCGGCAAACTTTAAATAAGCAACTGCAATATTTTATCCAACAACACATTGTCGAGTGGAATTATAGCCAGATTCGAATTCTCGATATGCAGCGCTTAAAACACATCAGCCAGTTATAAATCTGTTACTTAAAAAAGTAATGAACGGAATTTTCTTTGCCCAATCCATTTGCACTCAAAAATTCAAGGCAATAAAAAAGGCAAAGTAAACACTTTGCCTTTTCTGACCGGTGTCGATCTTAGTGGTGATGACCACCTGCACCGTGTACGTGACCGTGTTCTAATTCTTCAGCAGAAGCTTCACGAATTTCAACGATTTCAACTTCAAAAGTTAAATCTTGACCAGCAAGTGGGAAGTTTGCATCTACAACAATATTCTCGCCTTCAACCGCTTTAACAGTAACGATTTGAACGCCATCGTCAGTTTGAGCTTGGAACTGCATACCAGGTTGGATGTTGTCTACACCTTGGAACATTTTAGCTGGAACTTCTTGTACTAGGTCAGGATTGTATTCGCCATAACCTTCAGCAGCAGGAACGTTTACAGTGAATTTTTCACCAACAGTTTTGCCTACTAAAGCGTTTTCTAAACCAGGGATGATGTTGCCTGCACCGTGCAAATATGCAAGTGGCTCACCTTGTGATTGGTCGAGAGTTTCTCCCTCTGCGTTAGTCAACGTGTAGTGGAAAGAAACTACGAGGTCATTTGCAATAGCAGTCATGTTATTGATCCATTCAATTTTTTAAGGGTACATAATAAAGTGAAAAGCGAATTTTGTAGACTAAATTTAGCAAAAATCTGCATTTTCCATACTTTTATGGCGTTTTTTTAATAGTGGGGATGGTTTTTCTAATTTCAATACAATTTTTTCATTGAAACTGTATTTCTGATCATAAAACAACGCATCTTGATTCACCCTCCGTCATACTCCAGCAATTTGATGATGGTTGAATGACACAGTGAAGCTTTGGGGCAATTTGAGCATGTTTTGAGGGGTATTGAATTTGTGCTTCTATGATATCCAGCATGAATTTTCGGCCCAAAAAAAGAAGATGGCTATATATACCATCTTCAATTCATTGCTTTTATCTAAATGATTATTTGATTAATTTGATAGTTAGATCGCCTGGCTGAAGTCTATCCATTAACCTAGAGGATACATTTTGACTTCAGCTTTTTCAGCGGAAAATAAACTAAACAGTTGCTTGAACCAGATGGCAATTTTTTGCAAGAAATTGGCTTCTTCAATTTGTACATGATCTTCAATGGCAATGGTTCGGATCAGCTGATTATTTTGATAAACCTGTACAGTGGCCAGTTGCATGACTTTGGCAAGCGGGGCAGAAAGCAATTGCTCATTGATTTTCACATTTAAGTGCGTTTTGGTTTCTTGTAAGGGTTCGATCGCCTGAATGGTGCCATTGCCTGTATTCAGCATAATACGTTGATTGGCTGTGTCATAGGCTTGCAAGTCAATGGCATAGGGCTGATCGTATAAAGACGTGGTCACAATTTGCGGTTTTTGGGTTTCCAGTTTAAACATTTTTAAAGTAGATTTAATCACCGGCAATTCAGCAATTAACTGTTTATCTTTAATTGCTACTTCATTGCGAGTGTAGGTATAGGCCATGTCTAAAAGGGTATGGGCAACCTCAGCACGTTTTAAAGCATTTTTTGTACCCATAACCACCACAATCAAACGACGTTCAGGCATTGTGGGATTAGCGGTCGGACGGTGTGCAGTGAGTGCCAGGTTATAACCCGCCGCTTTGGTAAAACCAGTTTTTAAACCATCCACACTCGGGTCAAATTTGAGCGCCAGGTTGGTTGCACGGTGAAAACGTTTGTTATAACTAAAACTTGGCATCACTGAATAGTGCAAATATTCAGGGGTCTGAATAGTCAGTGCTTGACCCAGTAGCGCCATGTCGTGTGCAGATGAAAAATGATCCGGCATGGTCACACCAGGTGCATTGGCAAAATGCGTATCGTTCATTCCCAACGCTTTGGCTTCCTTATTCATGCGTTCGATGAAAGCTGGAACATTGCCTGAAATACGTTCTGCCAAAGTCACAGCCGCATCATTGGCTGACATCACCACCAGACCTGCCAGAAGCTGATCTACAGTAATCTGATCACCTTGTTTAAGATACATCTGTGATTCATCCCACTGCACCATTTTTACCACCGGTGTCGCCGTGATGATCTCATCTTTCTTTAAACGACCCGCTTCAATTTCTTTCAGTGCGATATAAGCGACCATCATTTTGGTCATGGATGCCGGTGCACGTTGCTCATGGCTGTTGTGCTCGGCGATGACTTGTCCAGATTGGGTATCTAGAATAGTCCAAGCTGGGGCTTCAACACTTTCAGGTACAAGGTTCAGTAATGCAGCATTGACTATCGTGGAGCACAATAAACTTAAAGATGCGATGAGGTAGATCAGGTGTTTCAATGAAGTTCCTTATTGACTAATCCCTTAGCCATAAATACAAAAAAATCTTAGGCATGCTATGCCTTTTTTTTGGTGCTGACTAGTCCAAACTGTAGACAATTGCGACAGTTCAGCATTGCAGGCTAAAAAAATGCTAAGCTAACCTTAAGTTAGGTTTTAAAAATTTTATATTGCCCATTATGTTGCATTATCAAATCGAATTTGACGATTATCGTCAACATCTGCTCCATGTCACTTTGCGTTTTGTCGCTGATCCAACCCAAGTATTGTCATTGCCGACCTGGATTCCGGGAAGTTACCTGATTCGTGAATTTTCAAAGCATATTGAATCCGTCCGTGCTTATGATGAAGATGGCCGTATTTTACAAATCCAGAAATTTGAAAAAAATAAATGGCGCTTATTTAACACCGATCATGAACTGATTACGGTGGAATATGATGTTTATGCCTATGATTTATCGGTACGTGGCGCCTATGTCGATCAAACCCGACTGTATGTGAATCCGGCCTGTGCATGCCTAGGTCTGCAAGGGCAGGAAGATAAAGCGGTTGAAGTTGAAGTATTCTTGCCAGATGAGCTGAAACATTTCCAATTGGCTACAGGCTTAGCTTCTAAAAGTTTAGTGAAAGGTCGGTTTACGCTTAAAGCAGAAAACTATGCCCAGTTGATTGATTCACCATTTGAATTGGCAGAGCAAACGCGCTTTAGCTTTGAAGCCAATGGTATTCCGCATGAATTTGTGCTGTCTGGCAAACATGCCATGAATGCCGCGCGCATGCAGCAAGACATCGAAAAAATCTGTAGCACTGAAATTTCAATGTTTGGTTCTGCGCCATTTTCCGACTATACCTTTATGACCATGGCGACAGGCAATAGTTATGGCGGTTTGGAGCATCCGAACAGTACCAGTTTAATTACCCCGCGTGATGACTTGCCGAAAGCGGATGAACCTGATGAACCGTCTGCAGATTATCAGCGTTTCTTGGGGCTATGTAGTCATGAATATTTCCATTCATGGTTGGTGAAATTTATCCGTCCTGAAAATTTCGTCAATTATGATTTAAACAAAGAAGGCTACACTTCGCTGCTTTGGATTTTTGAAGGTTTCACTTCGTATTATGATGACCTGATTTTGCTACGTAGTGGTGTGATTTCTCAAGAATCATATCTGAAATTATTAAAGGCACAGATTGATCGTTACTTACAGAATCCGGGGCGTGCGATTCAAACTGTTGCAGATTCAAGTTTTGATGCTTGGGTGAAATTCTACCGTCAGGATGAAAACTCGAATAACGCCGGGACCAGCTACTACAACAAGGGTTGTTTGGTGGCTTTGTGTCTGGACTTGGGTTTACGTTTACGAGGTTCAAGCCTGGATGCCTTAATGCGTAAATTGTATAAAAATGCGCAAAATGGTGTTCAAGTTAATGAGCGTACCATCTTCGAGTTGTGTAATGAATTAACCGGTGATAACTGGCTTGAACAGATCAATCATTTGATCAATACCACAGATGAATTGCCGCTGGATCAATTACTGCCTGAGTTTGGTCTAAGTTTTGACATTAAAAATGACAAGTCATTGCCATTTGGCTTAAAAGCTGTAGATAAGCCTGAAGGCGTGGTTATTCAAACTGCGCGTCGTGATGGTGCAGCTGCTCAAGCAGGATTGTCTGCCAATGATGTCATTATCGCGATTGATGGCTTGAAAGCGACAGCTAAACTTGTTGAGAAGTATGCAAAACAAGAGGGTACTTATACTGTGCTTGCTTTCCGCCGTGATGAGTTGATGACTTTTGAAGTTCAGGCAGGCGGTTCTGAATTGACTGAAGTTGAACTGAAAATTGAAGATCAAGTTAAGGCTGAGAAGTGGTTAGTGGCAATTTAATCCGCCTTTAAATACTTTGTATAAAAGAGGATGTTTACATCCTCTTTTTTTGTTCTATGCTTTATTAAAGCCTCATTTTAAAAAGTATAAAAATGAAAAAGAGCAATAATTTCGATATCCCGATCTGGGGATTAATATTGCCTATGGTATTGGCTCACCCGGTCAATATTTACTTTCTGGATGGGAAGTATTTATTTGATGCAGCACTTTTGTTCGCTTGTATTTTTACAATTGTTGCTGTGGTCAGCATTAAGCTTGTGTACGATTTTTTTAAGAATAAATTTCGTTCTAAATAACCTAAGTTTTATTTGATGATTTAATAAAAATTATGTAAAACCGATGCTTAGGCATCGGTTTTTAAATTACTATATAATGTTTCTAACGAAGGTAAATTTAGACAATATTTCCAATGATCTCTTATTTTTTCTAAAGATATTGAATTTTGTTCATCTAAAGATTCTTGAGGAATGAGGTATTCAATGTTGTCTAATATTATTGGTAAGTCTGTAGCTCGATAATCAGAACGTAAAGATAGATTAGTAAATGTTATTTGATCACCTTCTATTTTATATCTGACATTTGTGTGTATATTTCGGTTTTCATCCAGTAAATAGTCAATACTCACGTTTTCTAGAGGCTGATTGTAATTGTCTTTGAAACTAGTGATTCCTCTTTTTAAATCATTAAAAAGTTTTCCGAGAATACCTAAAATGTATACATGATTAATATGTTGATTATGTCGTAAGTAAATATTAATTATTCCATAAAATATGTTTAGAACACTTTTAGGCATCTCTAAGATTTCAAGGTTGTAAGTAACTTTAATAGATGTTTCTGAAAATAAAACATTTTCTATTCTGTGAGTTATATTATTTCTTATAAAAACTGCAAGACGATAGATTTCAGTCAGTATTTTATCACTTGCTGTACTTTGATTGTTTTTTAGTTTTTTATACTTTTCTTTGTATGTTAATGCTTTATCTAATTCATGATTATTAATATATACTGATATTCTTTTATCTACATAAAAATCTAATAGTGAAAAAATACATATAAATTTTGTATAAGGAACGGTTTCTATTTCACTAGACCCATAATTCTCTAGAACCTCCATATTGAGTGAAATTTTTGAATCCTCAATTACAGAATAGGAAGAATAAGTTATATTAGTGATTTCTATATTTGAATTTTCGAGAAAATTGAGATTAGTTTGAATAAAGGCTACTTGCATCATTTAATTGAACTTATTGCTAAATATTTTTCAATAGCATAACAAATTCGATAAGAAATATTTAGCTATTTAATTCCCCCGATAAGTTGAATATCCATAAGGACTTAATAAAAGCGGAATATGGTAATGCTCTAAACTGCCATCAATCACAAATACCACAGGCACTTCAGGGAAGAAAGTCCGCTGATTTTTTGTTTTAAACCAGTCACCGGTTTTAAAGGTGACTTTATAAACACCTTTCTGAAGATTGGTGTCTTTGGGGTATAAGTCTGTAACCCGGCCTTCGGCATTCGTTTTAGCTTCATTGAGTTTGGTCCATTTATCACCTTGTTGTGCTTCCAGTACTACGGATACATTTGAAGTAGGTAAACCGGTATCCAGATTCAACACATGAACACTTAAAGGATTTTGAGCAAAACTCAAAGTCGAAAAACTGGCGATTAAAATAGAAAGAATAGTTGTTTTCATCATGCTGACTTCAATTCAAATTTTAAATCGGTTTACATCATATAAAACACTTCTATTTTGGGATTGGCTATAAAAAAAGGGTGCATGGAGCACCCTTTTGTAAAAGAATATAATTAACTGCGACCACGCCCACGACCACGTGGTGCTTTGGCATTCGGACGAGTCGTACCGTTGGTCTTACGACGCGGTTTCTCACTTTCATCCATTTGCCAGATACGTTTAGTCCCCGATTTTTTCACAGAACCATCTTTGTTCTTGCGAACCATTGGCTTGCCACCTGTACCACCCGGTTTTTTCACATAAGAACGTGAACGGTATGGCTCTTCGGCAGGTACATCTTTAAAGTCTGGGTATAATAAAGGTTCAATTTCTTTTGTTTCACCAGGCTGAAGACCCAGTTGAACTAAATCAATAGCGCCAATCTTGGTACGGATTAAACGTAAAGTTGGAAAGCCTACAGCAGCAGTCATACGGCGAACCTGGCGGTTACGGCCCTCACAGATTGAAATTTCAACCCAAGAGGTAGGCACAGATGCACGGAAACGAACCGGTGGATCACGATCCCATAACCATTCTGGCTGTTGCACTTTAATGGCTTTGGCCGGAAGAGTTATACCATCTTTCAGTTCAACACCTTTACGAAGTTGTTCTAATGCTTCTTCAGTAACATCACCTTCGACTTGAACAACATAAGTTTTAAACTTCTTGTTGGCCGGATTGGTGATGTATTGGTTTAAACCGCCGTGGTCGGTTAAAAATACTAAACCTTCTGAGTCCATATCAAGACGACCCGCCAAACGCAAAGTCGGGTCATCTACGAAGTCCGCCATGGTCATGTGCGCTTCGTCTTTACGGAATTGGGAGAGGACGTCATAAGGTTTGTTGAGAATGACGATTTTCATAGGAAATAACTTCTTTAATTACATAATACTAAAAAAGGTTAAGTTTTATTCAATGGGGAAATGTTGTTATTTCCCGTATAAATCTTAAACACAGTGGAATTCAATTAAACTATTATGCGTTAAGAAAGGATGAAAGTATTGCCTAATCGGCAAATATTTTTTATATGCGCGAGCTACAAAGGGAGAACCTATACAATGGGTTATAAGAAGATCGTTGTTCCTGTAGATGGTAGCAAAATTACCGTAAATGCAGATTTGTCACTCAATGTTCCAAACAATCCTATTATTCCTTTTATTGAAGGCGATGGTATTGGGGTGGATATTACCCCAGCAATGAAAGCAGTGGTTGATGCTGCGGTGCAAAAAGCTTACGGTGGCAAACGTTCGATCGAGTGGATGGAAGTATATTGCGGCGAAAAGGCAGATAAAATCTACGGTACTTATATGCCGGAAGAAACTTTTGAAGCACTTCGTGAGTTCGTTGTTTCTATTAAAGGTCCATTAACTACTCCCGTTGGCGGTGGTATCCGTTCTCTCAATGTAGCATTGCGTCAAGAATTAGACCTATACGTATGTGTACGTCCAGTGCGCTGGTTTGAAGGTGTGCCTTCTCCAGTTCAACACCCAGAATTGACTGACATGACGATCTTCCGTGAAAACTCTGAAGATATCTATGCGGGTATTGAATGGAAAGCAGATTCACCAGAAGCTAAAAAAATTATCAAATTCCTGAAAGAAGAAATGGGTGTAACTAAAATCCGTTTTGAAGAGAACTGTGGGATCGGTATTAAACCGGTCTCTAAAGAAGGTACGCAACGTCTGGTTCGTAAAGCCATTCAATTCGCGATCGACAATGACAAGCCAAGCGTGACTTTGGTTCACAAAGGCAACATCATGAAGTACACCGAAGGTGCATTCAAAGAATGGGGCTATGAAATCGCGCTTGAGCGTTTTGGTGGTGAACTTCTGGACGGTGGTCCATGGGTTAAAATCAAAAATCCTAAAAATGGTAAAGATATTATTATTAAAGATGTCATTGCTGATGCGTTTCTGCAACAAATCCTGATGCGTCCTGCTGATTATTCAGTCATTGCAACACTGAATCTGAATGGCGACTATATTTCTGATGCCCTTGCTGCTGAAGTAGGTGGTATCGGGATTGCTCCTGGTGCAAACATCGGTGGTGCAATCCAGATGTACGAAGCCACTCACGGTACTGCGCCTAAATATGCAGGACAAGACAAAGTAAACCCGGGATCAATCATCCTTTCTGCTGAAATGATGCTGCGTGACATGGGCTGGACTGAAGCTGCTGACTTGATCATCAAGGGTATTTCTGGTGCGATTGCCAATAAAACAGTGACGTATGATTTTGAACGCTTAATGCCGGACGCGACTTTGTTGCGTTGTTCGGAATTTGGTCAAGCGGTCATTAACAACATGGAATAAGTCATATGACTTGAGAATGTGTTAGAAAAAACCTGCGCATGTCGCAGGTTTTTTTATGCTTACAGAAAACTTATTTCATTAACCAAGAGCGAAACCCTATGATGAAATCTGAAAAATAGGATGAATATTTAAACTTTATGTTCCCGCATCGAAACATGGTTAGCAAGATAGTCTGCATAAACCTGATTGCAACTTTTGTGCTTATTTCCGGCTGTCAGCCTCCAGCATCCGGTGATGCAGCAGGCATGCGTTATCCCATTTTATATATGCAATTACAAAAAACAGATTTGCCTACACAGCTACCAATTCCAGTGGAAAATATTAAACCCCGACAAATACAGGACACCTGGGGAGCCGCGCGTAGCGAAGGGCGTAAGCATGAAGGTATTGATATTTTTGCCAAACGTGGAACAGCTGTACATAGCACCACTCAAGGCATTGTATTGCAGATGGGAAGCAATCATATGGGCGGAAAAGTGGTCTGGATTATGGGGCCAGATTTAAGCCGGCATTATTATGCTCATTTAGATGATTATGCAGGCCAGATCCAGGCAGGAGATTGGGTGGAAGCCGGTCAAGTGATTGGTTATGTAGGCAATAGCGGTAATGCCAAAAATACCCCGCCACATTTACATTATGGAATCTATATGAAAGGACAAGGTACTATTAATCCTTATCCATATTTAGCGCCATCTTCCTGAATAAAAACAGGTTATGTTTGCTCACTGGTCTTGAATTTAGCCGGGCGAGTATTCCAGGCCAGTTGCAAGGTTCCCAATAATAGAACCACTGCAGCCAAGATAAACTGTTGATGATAAGTCACGCCGAAATGTTGCAGGGTACTAAAACTTAATCCGCCAATCAGCTGCACAGAGGCAAAACTGAGTGTGGCAATGCTCCAGAGCTTTTTATACGCCAGACCATACAGTTGTAGGATGGTATAAGAAGTTAGAAAGACCACTGCCGGATTCAGCATGCCGGTAAAAAAGGACGAGGCAAAAGTCAGCAGCGGACTGGTGTTTAAAGTGGCAATGAAAATTGCCAGGATGTACAGGCTATAAAGAATTTTCAGGGCAGTAAAATTGCCAAATTTTCTTGCCAGTGAGTAAGCAGCAAAAGCTCCCAAAGCACTGCCTAAGCCATAAAGAATCCAGTTAAAGTTGATCCAGAATAGGTTCAGTCCCAGTTCATGGCTCAAGTAGTCAATCCAGAACAATGAGTGCGGAATATAGGCAAATGCACTACAGGCATACACAATCAGCAAGCTATAAAAGATCGTATTCAGTGGGGTTTTAGATTGAGTCTGAACTGTTTGTGCAGACAGATGATGCTTAAATTGTTGCAGCAAAATACTTAAGCCACCACAAATAACCAGCGCGAACCCACATAAAATAAGCCAGGCTGTCTGTATGGAAATCTGGTCCAGATAAGGCAGGAACAGTGTAGCCAATAATACTCCAAGGCCAATTCCGCTAAAGCCAATAAAATTGATTTTAAAACGGTCCTGAATCTCACAGCACTGCGCGACGATACTAGGCGAAAGAATCATCAACAAGCCACCACTTATTCCCGAAATCACACGCCACACGATATACCAGGCCTGCGGAAAACTTGCGAAAGCACAGCACATTAAACTGAACATGCCGGCAATTGCGGCAATCTGAATATATTGGGTCATGCTTTTGTTTTGAGGCAGTCGCATGGCTGCAAAAGCACCCATTAAATAGCCCAGCAAATTGGCACTGCCTAAAAGACTGGCAAAACCTGTTGACCAATCAAATGCTTCACGTGTGCTGGGTAATAGCGCGGTATAAGAGAAGCGCAAAATACCAATCCCTAAGCACATGCTTAAACATAGAAAAATACTGAGCTTGATATTGTTTGAGGACATCCATGTGCTCGCAGCTATTTCGCGTTAATTCATCACAATAAATAACATGAGTGTCCAATAATGAATAGGACCAGTACGAAGAAATACTATAAAAACTTGGCTACACGCGTTATTAAGTAATATTTAAGACTACTTTTATAGCATTGTGGGACATATAACCCTTTATTTTGAAAATTGAATTTTTTCAATAAAGGCATACAATGCCGCTACTTTATTGTACTTGTTTGAATTATGAATTTTTCATATCGCGCTGATATTGATGGCTTAAGGGCTATCGCTGTTTTATTGGTGATTTTTAACCATATCGGATTGTCTTTCTTTTCTGGAGGATATATTGGTGTCGATGTCTTTTTCGTGATTTCAGGTTATTTAATTACCATCATTTTAACCCACGAGATTCAGTCCAAACGATTTTCTATCGCACGATTTTACAAGAAGCGTGTGGTACGTTTAGCACCGGCTTATTTTACCGTACTCAGCGTTGTGAGCATCATTGCCTGGCAGGTCATGCTGCCTGGAGATCTGACCCAATATTTTGATAGTGTCATGTATGCCACCTTGCTGATGGCAAATATCTATATGCGCAATGAAGTGGGCGATTACTTTAGCCAGACTGCCGAAGGGATTCCTTTATTGCATTTATGGTCGCTGGGGGTAGAAGAGCAGTTCTATATTTTCTGGCCCTTGTTGTTATTGCTGTTTGTAGGAAAAGCATCGCGTAAATATACCTGGGCGATCGTCACGACATTAATCATAACCTTATTGCTTTATGCCCAGCACAAATTAACTCAAAATGCAGAGAAGGCGTACTATAGTATGCCGGTTCGTGCCTTTGAGTTGCTTATTGGTGCATTGATTGGCTTTCTGCCACAGCTCAAACTGCCAAAAAAGATACTGCAAATTCTGGTTTGGCTAGCTTTAATCACATTGTTTGCAGCAGCAGTGTATTTTAACAAACAGACGCCATTTCCTGGAGCAATGGCCCTCATCCCGTGTCTAGCGACAGCGTTGATTATTTATTTAGGGCAATGTTCACCCTCAAGTAATTTATTGTTGAGCAATCGTTTGAGTACCTGGATTGGAAGAATTTCTTATCCTTTGTATCTATGGCATTGGCCAATTATCGTGTTATTCGGCATTTATATGCGGCCTTTAACCGCAGAAAATCAGGCCGTGATTGTAGTATTGTCCATTATATTGGCATTTTTAACTTATCAGCTTATTGAAAAACCAAGCAAACGTTTTGTCATGGCAGCGAATTATAAAGTGATTATCATCGGTTTTCTGGTGCCAGCCCTGAGTTTTATTGCCATTGCCAAGACCATCAATATCAATAAAGGTTTTCCAGACAGGTTTCCACAGTCTATTTATATCAAGCAAGAAGCACTGAATTCATTTGCGCATGTAATTCGAAATAAATGTATGGATATTGAAGATCCGGAAGCTTTACCGGATCAGGATGATTGTGTATTGGGCAAAGCCAAAGCCAACATAGATTTTTTATTGCTCGGTGATTCTCATGCCAATGCTTATACCGCGATGCTGGATGTATGGGCTAAAGATGCGAATTTGCGCGGCTATGATGTCACACAAAGTTCGACTTTCTATCTGCCGGGAGTACGGCGTTTTGAATCTAATTTTAATCGCTGGGAAGAGCTGAGCGAGTTTAAATTAAGAAATGAGGCCATTACTGCGCATCTTGCAAAAACCCATTATCCAACCATTATTTTAGCGGGTTCATATGTACCGTATTTTGGTCATGAAGTGAAGCTGGAAGATGGTATTCATCATTCCAATGCAGAAATATTTAAAATGGGTTTTATGAAAGCATTGAAAATGGCCTATCAGGCCAGTGATCAGGTTATTCTGCTGAATGATGTCCCTCGGTTAGATAGAGATGGGGTGCCGGCAGACTGTAATCTTCGCAATGAAATTTTACATACCCATGCGCCATGTAGTGTCTCAAGAAAGAATTATGAGGCACAGCTACTACAATTTAACCGAATTGTTGCAGAGGCAAAACAGCAATACCCTGACTTGAAAATCATTGACCCGACCAAGGTCATCTGTAATCAGCAAGAGTGTAAAATTATGATCAATAATGTGCCTTTATATCGAAATAAAGACACGAACCATATTAATAATCAAGGCTCTCGGCAATTGGGCATTGCATATTTAAAACAGTTTGGTAATCCGCTGAAGGATTAAAAAACAGCCATAAAAAAACCGCGTTTGATAACGCGGTTTTTTTATCTATCTGGGAAACTAGAAAATCAGCGCATTTTGGAAAGGAAACGACCTAAGCGGCCAATCGCTTCACGAAGTTCATTTTCGGCAGGCAAGAACACCACACGGAAATGATCTGGAGTTGGCCAGTTGAAACCGGTTCCTTGCACCAGTAACACTTTTTCAGCACGCAATAAATCGAGCATGAATTTTTCATCATCTTGAATTGGATAAATTTCAGGATCAAGACGCGGGAAGCAATACATGGCACCTTCAGGTTTTACGCAACTTACCCCTGGAATGTCATTTAACATTTCCCAGGCAATATTGCGTTGTTCATATAAGCGGCCACCCGGACGAATCAGGTCATTGATGGACTGATAGCCGCCCAAGGCTGTTTGAATGGCATATTGCGCCTGATGGTTGGCACATAAACGCATAGATGCCAACATGTCTAAGCCTTCAATATAATCCATGGCACGTGATTTATCACCGGTAATGGCCATCCAGCCTGAACGGAAGCCGGCAATACGGTAGGCTTTAGACAAGCCATTAAAAGAAATACAAAGCTGGTCACCTGCAAGTGCGGCGACCGCGACATGTTCAATGCCATCGTAAATGATTTTGTCGTAAATTTCGTCAGCAAACAAAATCAGGTCATATTTTTTTGCAAGATCAACGATTTGTTGCAATATATGGCGTGGGTAGACCGCACCGGTCGGATTGTTTGGATTGATAATCACAATACCGCGGGTATTTGGCGTGATTTTACTTTCCATATCCGCAATATCCGGATACCAGAAGTTTTCTTCATCACATTTATAGTGAATTGCGGTACCGCCAGACAGGTTGACTGCAGCTGTCCATAATGGATAGTCCGGCATTGGAACCAGCATTTCGTCACCATCATCCAGCAAGCCTTGCATCGCCATCACGATCAGTTCAGACACACCATTCCCCACATACACATCGTTGACATGCATGTTGAGAATGCCTTTTTGCTGATAATACTGGCAAATGGCTTTGCGCGCAGGGAATATCCCTTTTGAGTCGGTGTAACCAACAGCATTAGGCAGGTTTAAAGCCACATCATTAATAATTTCTTGTGGCGCTTCGAAACCAAATGGGGCGGGGTTTCCGATATTCAGTTTAATAATCTTATGCCCGGCCTCTTCCATTTCGTTGGCCGCTCGTAACACAGGTCCGCGAATGTCGTAGCATACATGCTCGAGCTTAGACGATTTTTTAATTTCGCGAGGGGGTTGGAAAGTGTTCGGCATTTTGATGTTCTCGGAAAGAGTGGAGGTCACTTTTGCATAACGATATAAATAACTTTTAAATGTCTCAGTTGTGACTAGATCGAGATTATGTTCATCTCTTAGTAAAGCAACAATTTTTTCATGCGTAAATCCTAGCTGTTGATACTGTTTAATCACAGGTAGTAGATTTTTAAAAATTACGCTCTTTTTTTGCGACATTTTTTAATCCTGAGCAAGAATGGTACTAAGCCTACCACTAAATTTGCTCACAAAAAAGCATTTAATAAATAAAATGCTTACTTTGTTTTTTATTTTTGCTTACTTTTTGCTTTTTTAGATATTATATGTCTTTTGTAAAATGTTAAATAAAGACTAGAATTTTTAAAATGAATCACGTAAATATAGGATTATCCTATTTTAAATAGCAAGATAGAAAGGTGCGTAATCATGGGAAAACTCAGTAAATCAGACAGAGAATGGCAAAGAGAGTTATCACCTGAAGAATTCCGTATTACACGTCAAAAGGGGACGGAGCCAGCATTTACCGGTAAGTACTGGAATACTAAGCAAACAGGAACCTATCTTTGCCGTTGTTGTGGCGAAGAATTATTCTCTTCCGAAACCAAATATGACAGCGGCAGTGGCTGGCCAAGTTTTTATCGTCCTGTAAATAGTTCAGCTGTTGAAGAACATCAGGATTCGACCCATGGTATGGTCAGAACGGAAATTGTTTGCCATCATTGTGGCGCGCATTTAGGGCATGTTTTTGAAGATGGCCCACAACCTACAGGATTGCGCTATTGCGTTAATTCAGCTTCTTTAGAATTAAAAACACAAGAAAAAAATGATGAGGAAACCTATCCATGACCAACATTTATCAGTTTGAGGCTGAGTTGTTAGATGGAAAAAATAAATCATTTGCCGATTATCAGGGCAAAGTTTTATTGATCGTAAATACTGCAAGTAAATGCGGTTTTACTCCCCAGTTCGCAGGTCTTGAAAAGTTGTATGAAAAATACAAAGATCAGGGATTAGAAGTTTTGGGTTTTCCTTGTAATCAGTTTGGTGGGCAAGATCCCGGTTCGAATGAACAGATTGGTGCATTCTGTCAAAAAAATTATGGTGTGAATTTCCCGATGTTTGCCAAAGTGGATGTTAAAGGACCTGAAGCACACATCATCTTTCGCTATTTAACCAATAATAGTAAAGGGGTCTTGGGAAATGGCATTAAATGGAATTTCACTAAGTTTTTAATTAATAAAAAAGGTGAAGTCATTAATCGCTATGCACCCACCACCAAGCCAGAAGATCTGGAAATGGATATTGAAGCGGCTTTGACCAAGTAATTTTGATAATAAAAAACATATAGGGCGATCCATGGATCGCCTTTTCTCATTTTATCTGCTGGGTTTAAGTGGATGTGCAAAAAAATTATCCACTGTTGTAGCAGTGGATAATAGTTGATCTTATTGCTTATTTAACCCATTAAAGAATGGCTTTCAAACGCTGAATGGCTTGTTCACATTGTGCGATATCGGCAACCAATGCCATACGGACATGATTTTCACCTGGATTGCCTTGTTCAGTATCACGTGACAGATAACGACCTGGTAACACTTTAATATGGGCTTTTTCCATCAGTATTTTGGCAAAGGCTTCATCATTGTCCACTTTTAGCCAGTAATAGAAGCCTGCATCCGGTTTTTTCAGTGGCAATAAATGACCCAGCTCATTCTGGAATAATTCAAATTTGGCACGGTACAGCTTACGGTTTTCTTCCACATGTGCTTCATCATCCCAAGCGGCAATAGAGGCCAGTTGATGCTGAACCGGCATGGCAGCACCATGATAGGTACGATATTGCAAATAAGGTTTAAGCAATGCAGCATCACCTGCGACAAAGCCTGAACGCATGCCTGGCAAGTTTGAACGCTTGGAAAGGGAGTGGAACACGACACAGTTTTTATAGTCATCACGACCAATTTCAGCGCAAACTTCAAGCAAACCTACAGGCGCTTGGTCAAACCAGAGTTCCGAATAACATTCATCTGAAGCAATCACAAAGTTATATTGGTCTGAAAGTGCAATCAGTTTTTTGAACTGCTCTTTTGACAATACCGCACCGGTAGGATTACCCGGCGTGCAGACAAACAATAATGCGGTTTTTTCCCACACTTTTGCAGGAACGGCATCAAAATCACCGAGATAATTGTTTTCTTCGGTGCAGTTGATGAAGTACGGTTTTGCGCCTGCAAGCAAGGTTGCACCTTCATAAATTTGATAGAAGGGATTCGGCATCACCACATAAGGGGCATCTTCGCGGTTGATTAAAGCCTGAACAAAAGAAAAGATGGCTTCGCGAGTACCGGATACAGGCAGAACATGGTTTTCAGCGCTAATGCTATTCAGCTTGAAGCGACGGGTTAACCAGTTGGCAATGCTTTGACGTAGTTCAGGCAAACCTTTACTGTTCGGGTAAGTCGATAAATGTTTGAAGTTGTCAATAATGGCCTGTTTCACAAACTCTGGTGCAGGATGCTTTGGCTCACCAATCGATAATGGAATGAGTGGTAAATCTGCAGGTTGAATCCCCAGAAAAAGTTTATTTAACTTTTCAAAAGGATAAGGATGTAATAATGACAAACTAGAGTTCATGAAATCGGTACCGCGTAAATTTAAGTTAATGTTGGCCAGAGACAAGATTTGAGGCTTCATCCAGTGCTAACTTCAATTGAGCAGCAAAAGTTTTAGCTTCTGAATCGGACATTGGGATGCCATCTTTTTTAGTGACAAAGAAAATATCTTCTGCACGTTCACCCAAGGTCGCAATTTTAGCAGAATGGATATCTAAACCTTGCATCATAAATAAACCACCTACTTTGGCAAGTAAACCCGGATGGTCGAGCGTTGAAATTTCAACCATGTTTTGTTGAAGTGCAGCATTCAGGGTGATATCCACGGTATTTTCAATATCAAAATGGCGTAATTGGCGTGGAATACGACGTTGCATCAGACCAGGATATTTGTCCGATTGGCTTAAAGCTTTAACCAAAGCCTCAATCACGGTTTCTTCACGTTCCGGGTCGGTGAGCAAGGTGCCAAAACGGTCAAGCACCACATAGGTATCCAGGCTAAAGGCGGTTGATGCAGTAATAATCCGTGCATCTTGCACGTCCAGATTCATCCGGTCAAAAATCGCCACGGTAGTGGCAAATAAATTGGGTTGATCCTGAGTGTAAATAAAGATCTGTACCGCATCTTGTGCTGACTGACGATGGGCACGCATCAATACCAGAGGTTCCGGATTATTGCCATGTTGCAAAATGGCACGGGTATGCCAGGCAATTTCATCGGCTGATTCTTTAATGAAGTATTCATCACCGAGCTCTTGCCAGACTTTTTCTACCTCTTCGAGCGCAAAGTCATTGACCAGCATTTCACTGGCAGCAAATTTGGTGTCTTCAATCAGCATTTGATAATCCACCGGATGTCCAAGACCGGTACGAATCACATCACGCGCATGAGTATACAACTGACGCATCAAGGACGCGCGCCAGGTATTCCATAGTTTTGGATTGGTCGCGTTGATGTCGGCAACGGTGAGTACATACAGATAATCCAAATGCTCCATATCCCCCAGCTTTTGGGCAAAATCTTGCACCACATCTGGATCGGAAATATCTTTTTTCTGTGCCGTCATCGACATCAGCAAATGATTTTGAATCAGCCAGGCCACCAGATTACATTCACGTTCGGTAAAGCCGTGGGTTCGACAGAATGCAATTGCATCTTCTGCACCCAGCTCACTATGGTCACCACCACGACCTTTGGCAATGTCATGGAATAAAGCAGCCAGATAAACAATGTCGCGACGGCGAAGACGCTGGAACACCGAACTGACCACAGGGAAGTCTTTGGCAAACTCGGGTTCCTTAAAGCGATTCAAATTACGCAATAACAATAAGGTATGGGCATCTACGGTATAAATATGGAACAGGTCATACTGCATCAGTCCCATAATTTGACCGAATGCCGGAATATAATTGCCCAATACCCCATAACGTTTCATCGCCACCAGTGTGTTATACAGGCGATGCGGTGAACGCATGATGGCCATGAATAGCGCTTGATGTTCAGGATTATTACGGTAGTTCTGGTCAATACGTTTTGCTGCAAGAGTCAAAAGGCGTAAGGTACGGGCACGGATGCCTTCAATTTCAGGACGGTTTGCCAATAAATAGAACAGTTCTAAAATTGCACTTGGACGTTCCGAGAAGATTTTATGGTGCTGAACTGCAAGTTTGCCATCAACCAGTTTGAAATTTGCATTAATTTCTTCAATCTTGCGCTCATAATTGGGTAAACGTGGTGTGATGACAGACTCGTTAAAATAAGCCAGCAACATTTCATTTAAGGTGGATACTTGTTGCGCGCTACGATAATAACGCTTCATGAACTGTTCGATCGGATAATTCGGTGATTTATTTTCTTCACGTGTATAACCAAATAGGGCAGCGATATCACGTTGATAATCGAACAATAAACGGTTTTCATCACGTTTGGTCAAACGGTGCAAATGATGGCGAATCTCCCATAGAAAACTTTCAGCTTCTTCTAATACACCCAGTTCAAAATCTGAAATAAAGCCTAAATGAACTAGGTCATAAATACGGTTGACCCTGAAGTGCCGTTTGGCAATCCAGCCAATCTGGTTGATGTCACGCAGACCGCCCGGTGCATTTTTAATATCCGGTTCCAGGTTGCTTTCGGTATTGTTGTGCTGAGCATAGCGTTTTGCCTGCTCATCCATTTTGGCATCATAAAAGGTTTTATCGGTCCAGGTTTGGGAAACAATACGGCGTGGCCATTTGGCTAAATTTGGGTTGCCCGTAATCAAACGCGACTCAATCAGCGCGGTCGCAACGGTTAAATCATTGGTGGCCTGTTCAACACATTCGAAAATGGTACGTACGCTAATGCCGGGTTTGAAATTACCAACATCCCAAAGTGAGGAGATAAAAGTGGAAATCAGTTTTTCCTGATCGGGGCTAATTTCATCTTCCGATAAAATCATGATATCCACATCAGAATAAGGCAGCATTTCCCGGCGGCCATATCCACCCACAGCAAACAGACCCAGATCGGTCTGATCAAGTTCAGCATGTTTCCAGAGAAACTTTAGGGCTTCATCAATCAGGTTGGATCGGGCCAAAATGATCTCTCGGATAGACTGTCCATTTTCAAAACTTTCCTGAAGCTGATTTTCAACATCGGTGCGCCATTGATTGATCGCCTGTATGTCATGGTTACTTTTAACGTAATTCAGCAGTGGAGAGGTATTGATCATGAACAGTGGTCCGTTAATAAGATAGCAAGTTTAGTTTTGTTTAACACTGACTAGAGATGCAGTCTCTAGTGCAAGTTCACGCGCCTGATCTGTGGTTTCAGCACGTGCAGTTGCAACCCCCATGCGACGACGTTTAAAACCTTCGGGTTTACCAAAAAGGCGTAAATCAGTGTTCGGATTTGTTAAAGCAAGATTTAAGCCAGAAAAAGACAAATTGGTATCATCAACGCCGGCATAAATGACCGCACTGGCTGCAACACTATGACGGGATGTATTCACCGGCAGACCCAAAATGGCACGCGCATGTAATTCAAATTCGCTCTGGAATTGCGATGCAAGGGTGACAAGCCCCGTATCATGCGGACGTGGAGATACTTCACTAAACCATACTTTATCGCCTTTGACAAACAGTTCCACACCGAAAATACCGCAGCCCCCTAAAGCTGTTGTGACTTTATGGGCAATGCGTTTAGCTTCTTCTAAAGCCGCCGGAGTCATGGCTTGCGGCTGCCAGCTTTCTACATAATCGCCAGAATCTTGACGATGTCCGATCGCGTCGCAGTACTGGGTTTCAATTTCACCTGTTTCGGCATTTTTGGCACGTACTGTCAGTAAGGTAATTTCAAAGTCGAAATCAATTTGCGATTCAACAATGACTTTACCCTGATTAACCCGGCCGCCAGTTTGCGCATATTCCCAGGCAGCATCGACTTCATCAAAACTTTTAACCCGTGATTGGCCCTTACCTGAAGAGGACATTACCGGTTTAACAAAGTTTGGATAGCCAATGTCATCACAGGCAGCACGGAAAGATTCTAGCGAGTCGGCAAAGCGGTAGGCAGAAGTCGGTAAGCCAAGTTCTTCAGCAGCCAGACGACGAATGCCTTCACGGTTCATGGTGAGGTTGACTGCTTTGGCAGAGGGAATCACGGTGGCAATATTTTGTTGTTCGATATCGACTAAAACTTGAGTCGCAATAGCTTCAATTTCAGGAACAATCAGATTGGGTTTAATTTTTTCAATCAGTTGTTTGAGTTCTTCGGCATCTGCCATGTTTAAAGTATAAGAATAATGGGCCACTTGCATGGCAGGGGCATGATCATAACGATCCGCAGCATGAACTTCTACACCTAGGCGTTGTAAGGAAATCACAACTTCTTTACCTAATTCTCCTGAACCTAACAATAAAACTTTAAACGCAGAAGGCTGAAGTGGAGTACCAATGGTCACGCTCATGTAAATCATCCATGCTTGATTTTATGGACTTTTAGCATAGCAGAACTGGTTTAAGAGTTAAGGTTTCGTTCACATAAATTAATGATATTGTCCAACAATTTTATTTATAAGTTATCTCTATTTTTAATTCACTCTAAGTCTCCCCTTTAAAAAGGAGAGACTTTTAAAATACTTAGAAGGAAACCGGCAGATAAGTATAAACCAATCCGTACGCAAGCGCTGCGGTTAAGGTCGCCGGGACAATTTTCTTAAACTTAAAATACAGACCCGCCAGGGTGAGAAAACCGACCAGCATGGCAAAACTTTTATTCGGACTTTCCATCAGTGGCGGTAGGGTAGCAACCACCAGCATGGAACTGATTGCAGCAATACCGATACTGCCTAAAGCAATCTTGATCCAGACAGCACCACGTTTTTGTGAATTCTGACGGCTTTTTTGAATGAGATAAAATGGCCCAAAACGCGAGGCAAAATTGGCAATCCCGACAATGATCCCGACCAGAATAATTTCAAGATTCATGCACCTCTCCAAATTCATCATCATATTGTTTTAAAACATAGTGTTTAAATAAGCCAGCCAGAATGCCAGAGAAAATCCCGATAAAAATGGCCGCCGATAAATTAATGAAATAGCAGGCAATAGCGGATACCACTAAACAGACCGTGACAATAAAGCTATGTTTTTTCTCAAAGGCAGCAAGCAGGAAACTCAGGAATAACGCGGGCAGCAAGAAATCCAGTGCGGCCTGTAAAAATTGAGGTAAGGCGCTGACCTGATCGGCAAATAAGCCACCTAAAAACGAACCTAAGGCCCAGGACATCCAGCTAAACAGGCTTAAGCCCAGCATCCAGGATTCTGACCATTCCTGACGGCGTTGCGAAAGTTTAATCATCCCCGCGGCAAAAACTTCATCGGTCAAGCCCCAAGCCCAGACAGCAGTTTTCTTTAAATTCAATTTGTCCTGGATCAGATTTTGTAAAGCTGGCCCGTAAAGCACGTGCCGAATATCTAAAGCAATCACGGTGAGGGCAGTCATCCAGATGGATGTGCCACTGCCCAGTAAAGCTACGACTAAAAACTGACTGGCGCCGGCATACATGGAACAGGATAAAAACAGCGCTTCCCAAGAGCTAAAGCCAAATTGGCTGGCCGAAACACCGAAAGCAAATGAAACAGGAAGATAAGTAAAAATAATGGCTTGGCTGTCTTTAGCACCTTGCCAAAAGCCAGCAGCTTGAACTGGAGGAATTTTGTGCTCAGACACGACACACCTTTGCGGGAGAGTTGAACAACGGGTCAAATGATGATTGAGTATTGTACTCGAATTCACTAGCATAGTGCCGAATTGTTTATCTGGGTGAGCCTGATATGTTGATGTTGAAGACACGTGGAATGCTGATTGTTTCTTTATTATGCAGTAGTGTTTTGCTGCAGGCTTGTGGAAATGATGGCAATAAAACTGAAAAAGCTGAAATTAAACCCGCACCTAAACTGACCAATGATGCAACCACTTATGCCAATGAAGCGTGGAAATTCATTAATCGGGTGGATGGTCTGGTATATGCAAAAAAAGTTGATGCCTTGGAAGAACAGGTCCGTAAACCGGCACGCAAGCTGAGTACAGATTGGCGCATTAATGTCAAAATGACTGATTCCGTAACTGAAGGGAAATATGCTTTATGCCGTAAGGCATTGACCAGTCTGGAAATTTGGGCACGTGAAACCATGGATCAATCCAGTTCAGTGGCGCAGAAACAGGCAGATTACGAGCGTGATAAGCAGCAATGTAAAGATGCAATCGATAACCCGGTACTTGGAAATACTGATCCGAAAAAAATCGGCTCTTAAAATGGAAATCAAAACGAGGCTTATGCCTCGTTTTTTATGTACTCTACTTTTAAAATATACTTTTACTTATAGTTTTAAGGGATGAATAAGATAATAAAACGATAATATGATAAATATATAAAATTATCGTTAAATGATAATTTGTGTATAATAATAACGATTTAATCTATTATTATTTTGATAAAAATCTAAATAATTTCTACTTAGTTGCTAATTAGGAGTAAAAAAGATGTTTAATAAAGTGTTTTTTTCAATAAGTATGGCTATCGCAATCAGCGCTTTTAGTCAGCTAGCGACTGCATCAGCACAAGTACAGGCTGTTCAATCTTCCTCAGAGAGCGAACATGAAGTTGCAGCATGCACCAATGGTTTTGATGATGTGAATGTGTGCCAGTTACTTTCATAAGATCTTATCTGTTCAACCTGCGAATGATCAGACAAGTCACTTCATTTGTTCTGGTTGGCGGTAAATATTTAAAGCTTAATCCTTACTTAATCTGTTGATCAACCAGTATTTTTACTTCAGTTGCCTGGAAAAGCATGGCCAATGCGATGTAGTTCCGCCAAGTTTAAAATTTCAATTTTCTTAAAAGATAGACGCAAAATATTTTGCTGTTCTAAAGCTTGCAGTTCCTGATTGATGGTTTGTCTGGAACAGGTCAGCATTTGCGCCAGCTGTTCTTGCGATAAATGAATAACGTTTTTTTCAATGCTTAAATGATTGCCATATCCATTTAAAATAAACAGCAAGCGTTGTGCCAAGCGCTGGGTCATGTTTTGGGTTTGGATTGAAATTAGCTCTAAAAAAGCAAAGCGTAGTTTTTGACTGGTGAGTTGCGCAATGTGATACCAAAAAACTGGATGTTGTTGCAGCAGAAATTGTAGCGCGGTACTCGGTATATGCAGAATCAGGCTTTTTTGCGTGGCAATGGCATCATGGGAACGCGGCTTGGCATCGACCAGAGATATTTCACCAAACCACATAATCGGTTCTACAATGGCAGCAACTGCGGCTTTGCCATGAATATCAATATAGCCTAAGCGAACTGCACCTTCTAGAACGGCATAGATGCCATTAAATAAATCCCCAGCATGAAAGATGGTTTGTTCCTTGTCGAAATGCAGCTGCACAGCACTGTTCACAATAAAGTCCTTAAACAGTACAGGCAATTGGGTGAACCAGACATTTTGTTCTAAATGATCGATATAAATGGTCTCGAGCACGTTAATTCCTTTTTTTATTTGAGTTGTCGGCTAACTGACAACTTGTCCCTGGATTTTTTTATATAGTAGAACAATAAGTGGAGCAAGGAAGAATAACATGACCAAATTAGAACAGCTGTTAAGCCAGTATGCAGCTTATCACCTCGATCAAAAGAATATTTTTACCCATTTTATTGGCATTCCGCTGATTGTTTTTTCCATCGTCTGTTTGACTGCACGCGCAGGTATACTGTTTGCAGGCTTTGAACTGACCCTTGCCTTATTATTAATGATAGCAAGTTGCATCTATTATTTCATTCTGGACCGCATTTTCGGGATTGTCATGCTGGTCATTTTTGCGCTTATCTATCCATTAGCCTACCAGATTGCACAAATGCAAATGGCGAGCTGGTTCAGCTTGAGTATCGGCATTTTCGTGGTGGGCTGGCTGTTTCAATTTGTTGGTCACTACTATGAAAAGAAAAAGCCGGCATTTTTTGATGATGTGATTGGTCTGGCGATCGGCCCTTTATTTGTGTTGGCAGAATTTGTGTTCTTGTTGGGATTGCGTAAAGATTTAAAGCAAAGAATGGTAGTTGAGGCACGCAAACAACGTGCTGAAATGGATGCCAAGATGGTGAATTTTACTTAGCTTAAAAGCTTCAATATAAAAAAGCCGGTTTATTAAACCGGCTTTTTTTAGCAATTATGGTTTTGGTTTGCTCATCTCGGTATTGGCTTTGTTCATATCCATTTTTGCTTTGTTCATTTCAGTGTTGGCTTTGTGCATATCTTTTTCTGCCGGTTTGATCATATTGCTATGTTCTTTTGCGGCATGTGCTTTGCTTTTTTCATGCTGCGTAGCAGCATGTTTTTTGGCTTCTTTTGTAGTAACACATGTGCCGCCTTTATGATTTGGACCTGTACCACCCGTCATGGTCATGCCTTTAGGGCAAGCAAATGCAGTGGCACTAAGCATTGTGAAGATCGCTGCGGTAAAAATTGTGCTGAGTTTTTTCATTGCTATTATTCTTTGAAAACAGGCATCAGTACCTGTATGTAAAATAGGCAAATTTTATTCACAATTGAGTTGTAGAATCGTTGCTGAAAAGCAATAAGTTACAGTGAAATTGTTGGTGTTTTTTGGGTTTTAAGCAGGTTTTAAGTTTGAGCTGCTGAAACTGAAATAATAGGCCAGATAAAATAGCCTAAGGCCTAAGTTTAATGAGAAAAATAACCAAGTATATCGATGTGCAAATCGTCTATGCTGTTTTAATGCGCATTGATGATTGGACACAGGGCTAATTCTCCAGACAAACCATCGTCAGACCAAGTAGTAATAATTTTAGTAATAATTTAAAGATTTACCCATGATCTAGCCTGCTTGTTCTGAAGCGGGTACTGATATTGGCTATTGAAAAAGTACATTAAATCTAACGATCAATTCACATGCTATACCGATCTTACTGAAAGATAAGCATTCGGCTGATTGAGACAATAAAAAACCCCAATAATGGGGCTTTTTTATTAAATCACGAATTAAACATTAAAACGGAAGTGCAGAACGTCACCGTCCTGAACCACGTAAGTTTTACCTTCCAGACGCCATTTACCAGCTTCTTTCGCACCAGCTTCGCCGTTGTATTGAACGAAGTCATCATAAGCAATACATTCAGCACGGATAAAGCCTTTTTCAAAGTCAGTGTGAATCACACCGGCTGCTTGTGGTGCAGTTGCACCTACTTTCACAGTCCAGGCACGAACTTCCTGTACACCTGCGGTGAAGTAAGTTTGTAAGCCAAGCAAGCTGTAACCGGCACGAATCACGATATTCAGACCTGGTTCTTCCATACCCATAGCTTCCAGGAATTCAGCACGGTCTTCATCTTCAAGCAATGAAATTTCAGCTTCAATCTGGTTGCAAAGCGGAACCACAATCGCATTTTCTTCGGCAGCCAATTTTTTAACCGCTTCTAGATGCGGGTTATTTTCAAAACCATCTTCAGCCACGTTGGCAATGTACATGGTTGGTTTTAAAGTCATTAAACCAAAACCACGTACCAGTTTACGTTCATCATCATCAAGGTCGGCTGCACGTGCAGGTTTGCCTTCATCTAGCAAAGGCAAAATTTTGTCTAAAACAGCTTTAGTAGCAACGGCTTCTTTGTCGCCACTTTTAGCTGATTTTGCTAAACGTGTTACTGCTTTGGTTACAGTTTCCAAATCAGCAAGGGCAAGTTCAGTATTGATGGTTGCAATATCATCCAACGGGTCGATTTTACCGTTCACGTGAATGACATTTTCATCTTCAAAACAACGCACGACGTGTGCAATGGCATCGGTTTCACGGATGTTGGCAAGGAACTGGTTACCCAGGCCTTCACCTTTAGATGCACCAGCCACAAGACCGGCAATATCCACAAATTCCATGGTGGTTGCAAGCACACGTTGTGGTTTAACGATTTCCGCAAGTTTGTCCATGCGTAGGTCAGGTACAGGAACGATACCGGTGTTCGGTTCGATGGTACAGAACGGGAAGTTTTCTGCAGCAATGGCAGCTTTAGTCAATGCATTGAAAAGTGTAGATTTACCAACGTTCGGCAAGCCGACAATACCGCAATTAAAACCCATGAAAAGACTCACAACGTGTTATATAAAAATTGCCGATGATTTTACATGAAAGCCATGACAAAGTCAGGTCATGGCTAGATGGTTTGTTGAAAACTCCTAAAATCGGACAGCTTAAATTTTACGTTTATCCAGTTGGCTGGAGATTGAATCGCCCGCGGCCTGAACCAGCATCACAAGAATCACCAGCACCACAATCACGGCGAGCATGATTTGCATATCAAAACGCTGATAACCATAACGATAGGCAATATCGCCCAAACCGCCTGCGCCAATGGCACCGGCAATGGCGGATGAGTTGATCATAGTCACCAAAGTCACGGTAAAGCCTGCCACAATTCCGGGCAGTGCTTCAGGTAGCAGCACATGCCAGATAATCTGTTTGCGGTTACAGCCAATGGCTTGTGCTGCTTCAATCAGACCCTGATCGACCTCGCGTAAGCTGACTTCGGCAATACGGGCAAAGAAAGGGGTGGCCGCCAAGGTTAAGGGGACAACTGCTGCCCATACACCATAGCTGGTGCCAACAATCCAGCGGGTGAGTGGAATAAGAGCCACCATTAAAATCAAAAACGGGACCGAACGGGTAATATTCACGATCCAGCCCAAGCCCTGGTTGATGCTTTTAGAGGGATAAATACCGTGTTCGGCAGTACTGACTAAAATCACAGCGATAGGCAAGCCAATGATAAAGGCAACAATAGCGGACACACCGACCATCAGCAAAGTATCAATTGTTCCGGTCAGTAATAAATCAATGAGCTGGTCGTGCATAGCCAATGACCTCAATCTGTGCAATGTATTGTTTTAATTTTTGTTGAAGTAAGCCGGTGTTAATATTCAGATCAGGCACCGCTACAATAAAACTTCCGACCAGATGCTTCTGGATAGTATCAACATGGCTCTGATATAAATGTACCGGCGTTTCAAACTGATCAAAAATAAGTTTCAGATCAGGTGAATGTTGAACATCGGAGGCATAGCGCAGTTTTAAAATGCTATGTGAACTTTCAGAAATCACATTCGGGCTGATGGCAAAAGGTAAATCCAGCTGTTCCAGATTTAGCAATTCTTGGGTAATTTCTTGCTGTGGATTGGAAAACACCGACCAGACTTCGCCAGATTCGACAATTTCACCATGTTCAATGACCACCACCTGATCGCAGATTTCACGAATCACCTGCATTTCATGGGTGATCAGCACAATGGTAATACCCAGTTTCTGATTGATTTCTTTCAGTAATGACAAAACCACTGAAGTACTTTCCGGGTCTAGGGCAGAAGTCGCTTCATCACATAGCAAAATTTCCGGATGATGCACCAAAGCACGGGCAATACCGACACGCTGTTTCTGGCCGCCAGATAACTGCGAAGGATAGTGCTGTGCCTTTTCACTTAAACCGACCAGTTGCAGCACTTCATTCACACGTGCATCAATGTCTGATTTTTTATAATTCGCGACTTTGAGTGGCAGGGCAACATTTTCCCAAACTGTTTTCGCTGACATTAAATTAAAGTGCTGAAAAATCATGCCAATGCGCTGACGCAACTGGATCAGTTCGGCATGTTTCAATTCTGCCAGATCCTGCTGATGAATATGGATATGACCTTCACTGATTTGCTCCAAACCATTTAAGGTGCGTATCAGTGAAGATTTACCGGCACCACTTTTCCCGATAATGCCAAAGATTTTACCTTCAGGAATATCTAGATTAATGTCTTTTAAGGCATGAACCGAGTTACCCTGAACATCATAATATTTGTTCAGATTTCGGATTTTGATGTGCGGGACAGAGAAGTCCACCTGAGAACCAAAACTCACCATCGTTTTCTCCTTATTTCCAGCCCGGGAACCACATGTTCTTACCAAAATCTTTGTCTAAAATATTTTGAACTTGTGATGAGTTTTGAAAGGCGTGAATGAATTTTTCTAACTTTTGATTTTTGTCTTGATAATCTTTACGCGTAACAAAAAGGATGGCGTATTTCTTATCAATTGGATCTAAAAACAAAGCACTGTGTGGATCGGCTTTTTTAGCCATATTTAAATAATGGGGGAAACCAAAAATCAGATCCGCATCGTCATATGCAAGTGCTGTTTGAGGACCTTCAACTTCTAAAAATTTGAGTTGCTTCGGATTCGCCACAATATCTTGCAGGGTTGACAGTTCATTGTTGCTGTCTTTGATTTGGATCAGCCCTGAACGATGCAACAAAATCAATGCACGAGCCGAGTTAACAGGGTCACTTGGAATAACCACACGTGCATTTTGTGGCAAGGCATCTAAAGATTTATATTGCTTGGAATATAAACCTACATGGCTGCCACTTCCTATGCCGAAAGCATGTAAGTCGTAGTTGGTTTGTTTAATCGCATTCTTTAAAAACACGCTTTGCTGAAAAAAGTTGGCATCAATATCACCGTTTTGTACTGCCACATTGGGTGCCTGCCAATCTGAAAATTCAACCAGTTTGACATGAATGCCATCTTTCTCTACTTCTTTTGCAACTGTCTGTAATAGTTCTGCATAGGGTGGGCTAATACCAATCGTCAGAACATTATCCTGTTGCTGGTTTTGCTCATAACGATAGGCAAACAATCCTGCAATGACTACAACTATAGTGAGGCCAATCAGCAGATTTTTAATATTAAGCTTGGAAATTTGAGACATTGTTTAAACCCTTATTTCCAGCCCGGGAACCAGAGTTTGGCACCGAAATCTGCATCCAAAGCCTGTTTTACCTTCGGCGAGTTCTGATAGATTTCGACAAATTTCTTCAGTTTGTCATTCTTGTCTTGATAGTCCTCACGTACCGCAAACAAAATGGCATAACGGTTGTCCTTGTTAGAGTCAAATAACAAAGCTTGTTCCGGATCTGCTGTTTTTGCCAAGCGCAAATAGTGCGGGTAGCCAAAAGCCAGATCTACATCGTCAATGGCACGAGCCGTTTGAGGGCCTTCGACTTCAACGAACTGTAAGTTTTTCGGATTAGCTGCAATGTCTTTTAAGCCAGACAAGTGGTTGTTTGGATCTTTAAGGGTCACCAGTTTTGCCTGTTGTAAAAGTAATAGTGCACGTCCCTGATTCACTGGATCGTTTGGAACCACAACTTTCGCACCATCTTTTAACTCATCAAAACTTTTGATTTTCTTTGAATACAAACCGACATGTGTTGCTGCGCCTTTAGCGAAGGCCTTGATCTTAAAGTCTGTTTCTTTTTTAGCATTGTCTAAAAAAGGCTGGTGCTGAAAGAAATTGGCATCAATATCGCCATGATTAAGCGTGATATTCGGTGTATTCCAGTCAGAGAATTCCACCAGTTTCACGTTCAGACCTTGCTGCTTGGCTTCATCAGCTGCGACCTGTAAAGGCTTGGCAAAGGATGGACTAATGCCAATCACCAGTTCATCTGAACCGGATTTCTTTTGTTGATTCCAGACCACCAGTCCGATAACCACTACCGCAATAATCACCCCAATAATGGTGAATTTAGTTTTAGCGCTTTGTGCCATGTTGCACCTCAAAATTTATGCTGATTGTTTTTGCTTTAAGTTGGAATTCGAAGTTGAGGCGGAGCTTTGACATCGAAACTGTTGCACAGGATGTGAGGCAGACAGTCGGTCGCCTTGCTGAAACAGCTTGTGTCTAAAACTGCCTTGTTCATATGCAGTCTTATAGCGTCCGCGTTGTTGTAATTCAGGAATAACCAGACGGATAAAATCCTGATGTGATTCTGGAGCAACGGTGCGGGTCAGGTTGAAACCATCAATGCCAGTTTCATCAATCAGTTGAATCAGTTTTTCAGCCACGGTTGCACCACTACCGACAATCAGGGGATAACGTCCGCCAAGCACATGCTGGGCTTTCAGGTCGTTCGGTGTGATCTGCTGTTCTTTAAACTTGTTATTCACCGAAGCAATGCTATTGGTTTTTTGATAGGGAATTGCTTCATCATCGGCAAATTTAGACAGGTCAATCCCGACAGAACTTGAGAAATGCGCAAGTCCTGCTTCGGGGCTTGCATAAGAGCGGTATTCATCCAGTTTTTGCTGAGCCAGTTCATCCGTTTCTGCGGTAACGACTGTAATGCCTACAAAAATCTTGATCGCTTCAGGATCACGCCCTTGTTCAGTTGCCTGACGACGGATCTGATCGACCTGTTTTTTGATTTTTGCAGGTTGATCACCGCCAATAAACATGCCTTCAGCATGTTGGGTGGCGAAGGCCATACCACGCGGTGAAGCACCTGCCTGGAATAAAACCGGAGTACGCTGGATAGAAGGAGAGACCTGAAACACGCCTTGGCTTTGGTAGAATTGGCCTTGATGTTGAACCGGATGTACTTTGGCTGGATCGGTAAAAATACGATTCAGCTTATCTTTTAAAATCGCATCATCTTCCCAGGAACCTTCCCAGAACTTATAGCAAAGTTGTAAAAACTCCTCGGCCTGTTCATAACGCAGGTCATGGTCTTTTAAACCTTTTTCACCAATCAGACGTTGGGCACTGTCCAGATAACCAGTTACGATATTCCAGCCAATCCGGCCTTGGGTCAGATGATCCAGACTGCCGAAGCGACGGGCAAATTGATACGGCGATTCATAGCTTAAATTGACCGTAACGCCAAAGCCTAAATTTTGAGTCACGGCTGCCATGGCAGATACCAGCGTGCTAGGGTCATGGCTCGGTAACTGAATCGATTCCTTTAAAGTCAGGTCAATATTGTTTTGATAAACATCATACACCCCGGTAATGTCGGCAATGAACAGACCATCAAACAGGCCTTTTTCTAGCGTTTGAGCCAGATCAGTCCAGTAGCTGAGCTCATTAAAACGGTGCGACTGATCACGCGGATGGGTCCATAAACCGTGATTGATATGACCGACACAGTTCATGTCAAAAGCATTCAACAAGATTTTTTTTGCTGAAGTAGGTAATGAGTTTGTCATTACAATGTCCCCCGGCGTGGTGGCAATACCCCATTTAAAATATGGTTGGCAATGAAATAATATTTCCAGCGCGAAGCATCATGTAGGGTATGTACGCGTGCATTACGCCAGAAGCGATCTAGGCCGTCTTCACGTTGGCTACCACGGCTGCCTGCCAGTTCAATCAGTTTTGAAGATGCCTTTAATGCTGTTTCGCTACTATGTGCACGAACCTTAGCCACATCTAAAGAAGCTTTAGCCACATTTTCTGCTGTAGGTGCAGGCTTTGCGGCATCAATCGAACGCGCTGCCTGTTTGAGTAACACTTCTGAGGCGCGGACATCGGCCACAATTCGGCCCAGTTCAAATAGGGTAAGCGGATCATCAGTCGCTTTGTCTACGCCTGAATCAATCCATGGTCGTGCCAGACGGATGCGGTTCAAGGTTTCTTCAAATGCCGCACGGGCAATCCCGGTTTCAATAGAGGCATGCATCAATTGCGCAAAAGGCCCCGAGATGGTCGGCTGAGAATAGGCAGTATCGAATCGAACCACATCTTCCTCTAATACCTGCACGCTATTAAACTTTACCGTTCCACTGCCTGTAGTGCGTTGGCCAAAACCGCTCCAGTCATCAATCAAAGTCAGACCTTCGCTATCACGCGGCACAAAAGCCAGGAACTGCTGATCCTGTTCATCGACCACCAGTGTGGGAATCCGATGTGCGAACAGGCTGCCGGTGCAATAGAACTTTTCACCATTAATTACATAGCCTTCAGCATTTTTTCGGATAGCTGTTTGGCGTTGTGCGGCAGTTTTGGTTTTGAATTCTGCCAAGGCATTGCCAAAACGGGCACCTTTTAACACTTCGGCATAGAGTTTTTGTTTTTGCTGTTCTGTGCCGTTATTGCGCAGGATTTCCAGACCATAGAAATGGTTTTGTGGAATCTGGCCAATTGAACCATCTACACCACTCATCAGTGCAATTACTTGAGCTACGGTATAGCTGGATACCTCTGCACCACCATACTGTTTTGGTACGGTAATGGCCCAGAGTCCAGACTGGCTATAGGCTTCAATTTCTTCAAATGGAAGGATACGCTCGGCATCGCGCTGAACGGCTCCAGCTTTGAATTGTTCAGCTAAATTGCGTGCAATTTCTAGCGCTTCTGCATCAGACTGAATAATGTGTGCATGCGCCAGCTGTTCGGAATTAAATGAAGTAAGATTTTGATATGAAGTCATGGTGAATATCCTTAAATCCAGGCGTGGCGGGCAGGGAGTTTATGATTCAGGTAATAATCCCCAAGCGCATGCAATTTCCAGCGCACCGGATCATGCAGGGTATGTACACGGGCATTGCGCCAGTGCTGATCCAGATTGTGCTGACTCAGACTTGAACGGCTACCGCCGAGTTCCAGTAATTTTTCAGATATATGTAGCGCTGCATCATTGGCATAGACTTTGGCTTCAGCAACTAAAATAGAGGCTTTTGCAGCCTGCTCATCTGTCACCGATTCCAGTTGATCAAGCTCATCCAAATATTCAGCTGCTTCATCCAGCAGTAAGATGGCTGCATCTAAAAGAACGCAAGATTTCCCTACTTCCTGTAAGGTGTAATGTTCAAAACTGGCTTTTTCGACTTGTGCATCGACAATCGGACGCGCTTTATGAATCGTGCTTACGGTATCGGCAAAAGCTGCTTCGGCTATGCCGACATCAATTGCCACCTGTAATAATTGTGAATAAGCACCGCGATAGCTTGGAATATTTCCAAGTAAACGTTCATCAAAAATCAGTAGCGGATCAACTTCAACGTGTTGAAGTCTGACTGTGCCACTAGATGTGGTGCGTTGACCGAAACCATTCCAGTTATCAACCACGTCAACACCGGTAGCCTCACGATTCACAATGGTTAAAACCACATGGCCTTCAGGATGAATAGCTTTAATCGCCAGCCAGTGAGCAAAGCTACTACCAGTAGAATAGAATTTTTCACCATCGACAAAATAGCGACCATTTTCAAAGCTTAAGGTGGTTGCTAGGGTCCTGGTATCTTTGGTATTGCGCTCCGGACCACCGTTGGCCAGACGTTTGCCTTGTAAAATTTCCTGATAAATAAACTGTTTCTGCTGCTCTGTCCCCATAATTTGAATCATATTCAACAGCGCAATTTGATTCTGTGGAATTTGTCCTACACTGGAATCTGCTTTGTTGATGATGCGAAATACATGAGCAAGGGTTTTATTGGAAACAAATGCACCACCGTATTGTTTAGGAATACGAAGACCACCTAGGCCTTTCTGGCTGAACAGATCAATTTCAGCAAAAGGTAGCAAGCGCTGTTGATCACGTTGATTGCGACCTTCCAAAGCAAAATCTGCTACATGATAAGCAGCATGAAATGCATCGAGATCGTTCTCAATCACATGAACATTTTCAGAAATTAAACGAGACATAATGACACCTTAAATCGATGTCAGAACGCTACAGGCAATTGAGTTTGAAAATAAGCAATTGCTTTTGCAAAGCTTAGAAGAAATATGATTTAGGATAAAAACTGCTAGATTTTTATTTATTTGGAATATATTAAGTGTTTAAAAATCAACATTATTTCACTGGTTTTAAATTTATCTTCCTTGATTTTACTGAAGATATATCAGCTTTAAAGATAATGAAGACAAAAAAACATATAAAAATAAGACACAGGCGATTCGATATTTAGCCATTTAATTTGAATAAAAAGTACATTGTAATTCCGAAGCAGGGTGACTAAAGTATCGGACTGAATTAGATGGTTTTGATTTGGCAGAACTAAAAAAATAAACGCGGAGCTTTTATGCGAATTTTATACCAGTTTCCTTTATCTCATTTTTGTGAAAAGGCGCGCTGGTTGCTTGATCATAAAGAATTGGATTATGTCGCACAAAATTTAGTACCGGGTGTACATCGTGCTTTCGCACAGCTAAAAACGGGGCAGAATAAATTGCCTATTTTACGTGATCAAGACCTCTGGATCGCGGATTCGACTGAAATTGCCTTATATCTGGATGAAGTTTACCCAGAACATTCTTTATTGCGTGCTGATCCGCAACAACGTCAATTGGCTTTGGAAATCAATGATCTGGCTACCGAACTGGGCAGGCATGTGCGCCGCTGGAGACTTTCTCACGCCTTGTCAGAAAGTGAAGAATCTTTAGATATTTTAATTGGTGAAAAGGGTTATTTACGGCAGTTTGAAAAATATTCCAAACCAATTATTAAAGCTTTGCTTTCAAAAGGCTATCAACTGAATGCAGACAAGGTGGCCGAGTCTAAACAGCAAATGGAGAGCTTAATTCAAAATTTAAATGAAAGATTGATTGAAAATCATGGGCGTTATTTTGTCGGTGAACGTCTGGGCCTTGCCGATATTGCGGTATGTTCGATGCTTGCTCCCATTCTTGAAATTCCGGGTACGCCGTGGGAAAAAGAGTACGAAGAAACATTGTCGGATGAATTTAGACAATACAAAGAGTATTTAACGTCATTACCCTTAGGACAATATGTGCTGCGCATCTATCAAACCGAACGTAATGCACGGGTGGATTGGCGTGGTGTCTAGACTTTTCGCTCATCTCATCTTTGTGCTTTGAATAACAGACACAAGACTAATAAAAAGTTAAAAAAAGTATTTTTAATGAGAAAAAAAGATTAAATAAAAATTAATTCTGGTGATTATTTTTACAAATAAGTAAATTTATGAAAAAAGTTGCCATCCGCTCTTTCATTTTATTCTGTTGAGACAAATAATAGAAAGCCCAAGAAATTTATCCCGATCGTGATTAAGTCCGGTGTCCGCGATGCTAGCTTTCATCATTTTAGAACAGAAAAATAGGGAGTCCATGATGGAGCTCGACCGTTTTGACAAACAGATCCTTGAAATATTGAGTCATGAAGATGTGAACTTAAATGAGCTGTCTGAGCGTATTAATCTTTCGGTCAGTTCTGTACATCGACGTATTAAGCATTTGATTGAAGCAAATATCATGACGCATTTAAAGCGTGATATTAACTATGCCAAGTTGGGTTTTAGTTTGCATGTGCTATTGCAGGTTTCTTTAAATAAGCATGATACCGATACTTTTGCCAAATTTTTAGAAGAATTGGAAAGTATTCCAGAAGTGATTAATGCTTTTTTGGTGACGGGGCAATCTGCTGACTTTATTGTCGAAGTGGTGGCTAAAGACATGGAAAATTATAGTGAAATTCTGTTAAAGCGCATCGGGAAAATTGAACATGTGGTGGCATTGCATTCCAGTTTTGTGATTAAAGAATATAAGGTGTTGAACTGTAGTGGCTTACTCAATCGGGTCTGATAGTAAATTTGATGTTTAAAAAGGTACTACCATGTGCCCAAATCATTTACATTTGTTTAGTCAGTCTGTTGTTATGGCTACTGATTGATATGCTTAACATGAAAATGCATGGGTATTGGGGGGAGTCGAACAGTCGCTATATTGCTGTGGATTGCTCAATATTTAACTTTTCTTTATATTCTAAAAGATCGTTTTAAGAATAAATCTGTATTGAAAGCATGGTATTTAAGAATTTTTATTTCATTTCTAATACTGATTGGTTTTACGATTTTACTGATTCCCATTTTATTTAGTTTTCATATCTGGATGGGTGGGCCATTATAAAAAAACGCACCCTCAGGTGCGTTTTTAAATTCAGTCAGTATTAGCCTTCAAGCTGTTCTAATACTTCGTCTGAGAATTCAACATTGGTGTAAACATTTTGAACATCATCAAGATCTTCAAGCATATCAATCATTTTCATGATTTTTTTCGCTTGGTCAATATCTGTGATTTCAGCTTTAGTAGAAGGACTCATGACCACTTCAGCATTGTCAGATTTTAAACCTGCTGCAGCTAAAGCATCTTGTACTTCACCGAACGCTTCAGGAGTAGTAATGACCAGAATTTCATCTTCATCTACTTCGATGTCTTCAGCACCAGCTTCTAATGCGACATCCATGATTTGATCTTCTAAAGAAACATCTTCAAAGCTAATCTCACCGCGTTTAGTAAATAAGAATGCAACCGAACCGTTAGTACCTAAGTTACCATCAGTTTTAGAGAAGCAGTGACGTACATCAGGAACAGTACGGTTTAAGTTATCAGTCATTGTTTCAACAATAACGGCAACACCACCAACACCATAACCTTCGTAAGTGACTTCTTTTAAGTCGTCGTTGTCTTCACCACCCGCACCACGCTGAATAGCACGGTTGATCACGTCACGTGTCATGTTTACAGAGAGTGCCTTTTCAACTACAGCACGTAAACGTGGGTTGCTTGCGGCATCACCACCGCCAAGTTTTGCAGCTGTGGTTAACTCACGAATGTATTTGGTAAAAACTTTACCACGGCTAGCATCTTGTTTTGCTTTACGATGCTTGATATTGGCCCACTTGGAATGACCCGCCATGCGAACTATGCTCCTTGTAGATTGGCTTTATGCCTAATCGAATGTTTTAAATTCTACCATAAGCCCTTTTTTCTTAGAAAGGGCTAGCTTTTGAGTTTTTAAACAAATGCTACTTAGTTTTTGGTTTCAGGAATATTTTTAGGTTCGGGAATAATAATATCCAATCCTACTTTTTCTTTGTAAAGCTGTTTTAACAAAGCCAGGTCATGATTAATTTCCGTAGGATAAATTTTACCTAAAATTCCACCTTGTTTAGTTTGTGAATTGGCATACATTAAAACGATAGGTACACCTGCAGCTTTGGCTATATGCCAAAAACCTGTGCGGATGGGTTTTCTGGTTTCACCTGTTTTGGCCCGGGTCGCTTCAGGGGCAATCACCAGATTGAATTTTTCATTCTGCTGAAAATGTTCAACCATTAATGACACGATATCTTTATTGGATTTACGATCGACCGCAATCCCACCAATGGCTTCTAATAAAGGTTTCATCGGGCCTTTAAATAATTCTTTTTTAATCAGGGTATGAATTTTTATATCATAAATCTGGAATAGAGCTAGTGAAAGCACGGCATCCATCATGGAAGTATGTTCAAACCCAACAATTACCTGCTTATTTTCAAGTACATCTGGTTCAACGTGATAATTCCATCCTGCAAGTTTAAATGCAGATTCACCAATAAATTTTTTTAACATGGATATGAGGGATATTTGGTAATATGAAAGTGGGCTAATTTCTGCCTGTTCGTATTTATAGTCAAGTGCTGATGCGTTAAAAATAATCAAATAAATACATTTTACATAGCTTTTAAAAATACAGCCATTAATTGGTTTTATATATAAAATAGTTCGAATAAAGACTTAAAAAATATCATGAAATATAAATTAAGACTGAATAATGGCTATCCAGATTAAAAAATACCTATTAGACTTTTGTCGAAGATAAAGTTTTTTTAAACACATGACCCGACCGGGCAGATGTTTAATGAGGATTGAAAAGAATGATGTATGTTTCGGCTTTTCTATTAGCGTTTTGTTTGTTTATGCTCGTGGTTGTGTGGTCTTTAATCGAAATTCGCATTGAAGAGCATAAGCAACGCAGTTTTGAGTCTTGATCACCAGTCAAAGCTTAAAAAATTTTACTATTTTGATTTTTTAAATCGTTATTTAAAATTTATATAAAAATTTAAATAAGAGTTTTTAGATATAAGTTATCCATCTTTTTCCCATGATTTAAATTTCAAAAATGTGATGAGAGGGATGACTTGATTTAGTTTGGTTATTTTTAAAACTGAATACTCAATCACAATCTGTTAAAAGGTAATTGTTAAAAGCGACACGATCATCATTCAATTTTCTTCATTTACTAACCTTTCTTAAAAATTGTGAGTTGTTCTCAATTTATTAGCGGGAAATATTGGTATAGCATCTTCATATAAATGTTTTTAGAATTTATTATAGATACACAAGCTCAGTAAATTTGTAGATTGTTTAGGGTAGGATGGAACTGAGTTCTATGAAAAAATAATAACCTTTTAAAACGTGCTAAATAATTGTTGTGTTACTGTGCAAGTGAAAGCAAAAATGCTTGTTTTTTGAAAAAATCTTCGTTAGTATTGCCTCGCTTGAACTTGTTGATATATAACAAATTCAGCTTATAAGGGCCTATAGCTCAGTTGGTTAGAGCAGCGGACTCATAATCCGTTGGTCGACAGTTCAAGTCTGTCTGGGCCCACCATATAAAACAACCACTTACGTGCATTAATCGTAAGTGGTTTTTTAATATCTGAATCCATGTAAGCACTATGTAAGCAATAAAAATAAATACGTGTAAGCAGAGTTGGCAATAAAAAAGCCACTATTAAAGTGGCCTTCTTCAATGATCATCACACACCAATCAAATTACGAATATCCGTCAAACGCCATTTGGCACCATTTTGTGTACGAACTGGGGTTAAATCACCCTTTCCATAACTAGCCTATTTACGAAGGGTGACAGGCTTATATGGCAGTGGTTGAAAGACTACCACCAAGCGCAACAAATTTAACGCTGTGAAGATTGAGAAGGATGGAATGAAGTTTGATAGCCAAAAAGAGTATGGGCGCTATATCGAGCTTACAGCGTAAATGCAAAGAGGTGAAATTCAAGATTTAAAGTGTCAGGTCAAATTTGAGTTGGTACCCAAAGTAAAAATTGCAGGTGAAAAGAGGGCCAAATCTGCTTTGAGGTATTTTGCAGATTTCACATACCTGAAGGATGAGCAGCTAATCATTGAGGATGTGAAGTCACCAGCAACGAGAAAATTGCCAAGTTATCGAAACAAGAAACACTTAATGAAATCAGTACACGGCATAGACGTTAGAGAGATTTAAGGGAAATAGGGATGAATGCGATGGTTAAGACTCAAGTAATGGAGTGGTCAAAATTTACAGCGGAAGAGTGGCTGAAGCAGTACGGTGCATATATCCAGACTTGTCGCATGAAGTCGGGTAATGAGCCAGATAGTTTAGGCGTTAATCAGATCTACTGGTTGATCTGTGAAAATAATAAAGGGGTGGCTGCGCGTAAGGACCAGATCATTTGCAAGATTAATGATTTTGAAGCTGAGCAAGTGCGGAAGCTCATCATTGATGTAAAACAATCAAAACTGATTTGTGATTCAGCGAAGGTGGCAGTTCAGTTATTTATTGAGAGAAATGTACGAGGTTTGTCAGATCGAAAAATGGAAGATGAATTTAAACTGGGCCGGAACGTTTTAAGAAATATGATCTATGCTGGGAAGTTTTATTTGGCCGGACATGATAAGCGATTACGTATTGATTAGTATTTGACTGGCATGCCGAGATATGGTGTATTTCTGTTATAATGACCGAATTGTATGTGATGCACTAAGTTAATTAAGAAGCTCGCCAAATGGTGGGCTTTTTTCATATTGTAGATGGTATAGTGGGCTACCAACTCAGTAATTTGTTTTATGTCAGAATTTTATAAATACCGATACACTCAAATAAGTGTATTGGGTTCATTACCAACACACAAAGTGCTTATAAGTAACATCCCTAATAAAGCAAAATTGGTATTTGCCGATAATACTTTTATATATGGCTCAATTTCTGATTGGGTGTTAGGTAATTCAGATTTTGATTCACGAGTATCAACATGGCTAGAAGAGCCAAAGGCTTTTTTGGAAGATGAGAGAAGAAGATTGAGCCTTTATAGGACTTCTCATCCGTTGTTTAAGACTGAGCCGAGTATGGGTTAAGATGTTTAATTAATCTAATTGCCTCTGTAAGTGACTATATTTCTAATAAAGTTTGCTTTGATGCTACTTATGACGTATAAAGTCACCTCGTTGATGCGGGATGGAGCAGTCTGGTAGCTCGTCGGGCTCATAACCCGAAGGTCGTTGGTTCAAATCCAGCTCCCGCTACCAACGAAAAAAGATTCAAAGTTTATAGCCCAGCCTACCCAGACTGGGTTTTTTTATGGCGGCTTTATTTATAAGGCAGCAGTATGAATATTTGTATTGGTGGTGATCTAGATGGGTAAACTTTTGAATTCGATAAAATTCGATTCAAAGCCCAAGATCGGATCGAAGCCATATTAAGAAAGCCAAAGAATTAAATTTAAGAGCTCATCGAAAGGTGGGCTTTTTTGATATGAGATATTCATAAAATTAAAGTATGATGTTTTTTTAATGTTTGGGTTCAATTCAAATGCCAAATATCAATGTAAAAAAACTAGATAAACTTATTGGTGATATGGTCTCAAAAAATCAAACACCTGAAAAAATATTAATTGGTTATAAGGCGTATGGTGAGCTGATGAAAGATCGCAAATTCTTTGAAGAAGTAGTCGGTTCAGCTATGGAGCCTAGTAAGCGAAAATATAAGAAGCTTAAAATTAGAGTTACTCAAGATGATTATCAGCTTGAGGTGAAGTGTTTAACCTAATTTTTTCTATACCAACAAAAGCTTGCCAGATGGTGGGTTTTTTATTTAATACACATAAATTTACTTGCCATACAAAAAACTATCGAAACGTGCTTGGAGTGTAATGAATAGAGGTGATAGTTATATATGCTTGCATTTCTGATTGATTGAGGTGAAAGATGAAACTATTAACTTTGATTGGTACAGGTGTGGTAGCCGGATATTGTTATAAAAAGCTTAAAGATAAGAAGAAGAATTCAAAAAACAATAATTATCATTATATGAAGGGGGATACTAAGTCTTCATAATGCAGATGGGATTGTTTATGCCCTGAGAAATGTTATGTGTAAGCAATATCAGGGCATCTATGGCGGTTCCTATTAATTTCTAGTGGTTTTTAAATTAATAACCGCCACCATTGCGCCATTAGCTCAATTGGAAAGAGCATGGGTTTTCTATGCCAATGGTTGTAGGTTCGAGTCCTACATGGCGTGCCAATGGGCCTTAAGCTTAAGTGGTATAAGCATCCCGCTCATAACTGGGAGATAATCAGTTCGAATCTGATCGGGCGCACCAGATTAAGGAGAAACAAATGCTCCGATTCTTAATGTGTTTATTCGGCCTACATGGTGCGACTGAAATCGATTACACAATTGATGATGAAGAAGTCAAAGTGTGTCGGGATTGTTTGAAAGAAACAAGTACTTCTTGAAAGTATAAAATTATTCTTACATTAAGGAGGGTGTATCTAAATTATAATTGTATTTTGGGTAATCAATGGTGACTAAAATGACTAATATTACCACAAGCAAATACGAGGAATTATTTATTAAACTCCATGAAGTTATTGCTAAACGAAAGGAAAATCCAATTCGTTTAAAAGTACCTCTAAATACTATTGATAAGGGTACTATTTTACAATTGGGTGAATACTTCCGCAAACATGCTTTTAATTTTCAAACTTATTTAGAGGGCGAGAATACATTTGTGATTGCTGTGGAGTATTAAGTTGATACTGTTTTAGATGATTTGAAGTGGTGTTATGAAGATGGGTTGAATTAAGTTTTAATGATAAATTATAGGGCTAAATCAACACAAGGCACTACAATGAAAATTATAGCTAAAGATCAAGATACAGGTGAAATAATAGAGTTTATAGCTGAAGAGGATGTTAGCGAGGGTTTTTTGAATTTCTTCTATCATGATCCAGAAGGAAATTTTTTACGGTCAACTACTCGCCCTTACAAGAAGCTGCCTAGAAATTCAGTAATGCCTAATATGAGTTTTATTATTGATGACAGGACAATCTTGATTATTGAAATAATAGAATGAAATATAACCTCCCCCGGGAGGTTTTTTTAATGGCTGAAGTTTATGGATCAAAGACTCTATAAAACCTTAACCGCTAAAGGCCCAATAAAGAAAAAACCTCGTAATAAACCACTACCTAAAACCGGTGAAAAATACTAAGAAGCATTCGAGCGATTTAAAGAAATCCTTGATCGCATGGAAATCAAGTACGAAGAATATTTTCATTTCAAAAGCACTAAACATTGGCGTTTTGATTTTAATTTGATTGAGTATCGAATGTTGATTGAAATCGCTAGTGGTCCATGGTCAGGTGGTCGTAAAGGTCGTCTTGCTACAAAGGCTTGGAGCGTTGATCGTTACGACCATGCTGAAGAAATGGGATAACCGCCTCATTAGGCGGTTTTTTTATATCTGGAGTTAGCACTGAGCAAGTTCAGGCAACTGCTATTAAAGAAGGGTAACCACGCGTAATAACCACTGTGATGAACATCTAACGTTGAACATAAACGACGAACAGGCCATATATGCTGGTTGTTCTGAATAACGGCGTACCTCATTTGGACTGGCTTGCAAAGTACACCGCGGCCGAGCCTGTAAATTATTTTGTGTAAGTTTCATTTTTTATAAATGATCTTTTAATCGATCATCGAACTGAATCGTAAACCAATTCATTGCTAAACGCCAATTTTGAATTGGCATCGTCCATTTTTTAGCAGCATTTGATGTTGCTAAGTAAATGACCTTTTTCACTGAGTCATCAGATGAGAAAATTTTCCTCTTCTTCGTTGAATGGCGTATTACGCTATTCAACGACTCAATCGCATTTGTTGTATAAATTGCATGACGTATTTCGGCTGGATAGCTAAAGATCGTTCGGATATTTTTCCAATTTTCCCGCCAGGATTCTCCAATTTTTGGATACTGGTGATTCCATTGATCACAGAAGATATCTAGGGACTTTAAAGCATTTTCCTCTGTACTTGCCTGATAGATCGCTTTCAGACCCGATGTAACAGCCTTGTAGTCTTTCCAGCTTAACAAATCTCAGGCTATTGCGTACAACATGCACGATACACAGTTGAATATCAGTATGAGGGTAAACAGAAGCTATCGCGTCAGGAAAGCCTTTTAGCCCATCTACACAGGCAACAAGAATATCTTGCACCCCTCGATTTTTAAGTTCAGTCATGACTGACAGCCAGAATTTGGACCTTCTGTCTGAGCAATCCACATACCCAGTAATTCTTTTTGCCCATCCATATTGATGCCTAAAGCAAGGTATACGGACTTGTTAATCACATTGGAGTGCTGACGGACTTTTACAACAATACAGTCAAGATAGACAACAGGATACAGACTATCTAAGGCTCTATTTTTCCACTCAGTCACTTGCTCAATCACAGCATCGGTAACTTTGCTTATGAGTGATGCTGAGACATCGGCATAGTACATTTCTTTGAAGAATGCGACAATTTCCCTATTAGTCATTCCTTTTGCATACAGTGAGAGGATTTGGTCATCCATACTGGTAATGCGTGTTTGGTGCTTCTTGATAATTTGTGGCTCAAATGAACCTTCTCGATCACGGGGAATATCTAAAGCGAGTTGTCCATCTTCAGTTGTAATGGTTTTAGAACTAAACCCATTACGGCTATTTGAGCCTTTCTTGGGCTGATGCTTTTCATAACCGAGATGGTCTGAAAGTTCAGTATTGAGTGCAGTTTCAATCATGAATTTTTTTAAAGACTGCTGTCATTTGGTTTAAGTCTTCTGGTGTTTTTAGACCTTTAGCCAATTCAGCAGCCATACTTCTGATTGTTGCTTCATCCATGTGAAGTACCTTTTGTAATTATCCTATGAAGGATAAATGAAAATTAAGTACTTACACAAAATTTAGAACAGTCCCTATTCCGACCTTCAAGACTATATTATTTTTGAATATATTATTCCTCGTAGTGGTTTGAGCTTCTTTCAGTTTACATCAAAAATCCTTGAGAAACTGAAAGATGGCTGTGGTAAGTTTTGGGTTTAAAAGTTAAGCTATTTTTGATGTAATTTCTGTTTTATTCTCTTGGGTATTATAACGGAAGCTGGCTCCTCTATGATTTTTAGGCAACAGCGGTCCTTGTCCAAAAAGTTTTTCGCGTAAAGTTCCTGTTGCATATTCAGTCTGATAAACACCACGGCGTTGAAGTTCAGGAACCACATACTCAACAACATCTTCAAATGTTTTATGGGCCAAAATATAAGCGAGGTTAAAACCATCAATATCGGTATCTTCTACCCACTCTTGCAGACGGTCAGCAATGGTTGCAGGAGAGCCTACTAATACAGGTCCATTACCTCCAACACTGATAAATTTAGCAATTTCTTCAATTGTCCAAACACGTTCTGGATCTGCTTTAACATACGAATCGAGCATAGATTGAATTGCATTGGTATGAATATATTCTACTTGGTCTTGCGCATTAAATTGTGAAAAATCCACACCAGACCAACCAGAAGCTAAGGTTAATCCACCATGATAGCTTCCATATTTTTGATATTCTTTGAATTTAGCTTGCGCTTCTTCATCTGTTTCATCTACAACAATAGAAAGCATAGTGTAAATTAAAATGGAATGTGGATCTTTACCCTCTTCTACAAGTTTAGTGCGAATTCCTTGAACTAGTTTTTTTACGCCTGCTTTTGTTGGCGCAGAAATAAAAACACATTCTGCATTTTGACTGGCAAAAGATTGCCCACGACTAGATGCCCCAGCTTGATACAGTACAGGCGTACGCTGCGGAGAAGGCTCGCAAATATGAATACCAGGAACTGTAAAATATTCACCTTCATGATTAATAGGGTGAACTTTGGTGTGGTCAGCGAAAATTCCTTTTTCTTTATCGCGAAGGACTGCATCTTGTTCCCAAGAACCTTCCCAAAGCTTGTAGAGTACTTCTAAGTATTCATCGGCAATATCGTAACGGTTATCATGACTGACCTGATTTTTTAAGCCTAAATTTTTAGAGCCACTTTCTAAATATGAGGTCACGATGTTCCAGCCCGCACGACCTTTTGTTAAATGGTCTAATGTACTCATGCGACGTGCAAATGGGTAGGGATGCTCAAATGAAATAGAGGTTGTGACACCAAAGCCCAAGTGCTTGGTTACAGCAGCCATGGCAGGAACAATCTGTAAAGGGTCATTCACTGGTACTTGAACTGCACCAGTCAGCGCATGTTCTGCAGACTGGTTATATACATCGTAAATACCAAGTACATCTGCAAGAAAAATACCATCAAATTTACCGCGTTCTAAGATTTGAGCTAAGTCAGTCCAATATTCTAAGTCTTTGTATTCGGTAGAGCGGTCTAGCGGATGACGCCATAACCCCGGTGATTGATGGGCGATACAATTCATTTCAAAGGCATTAAATCTAATTTGCTTAGTCATATTGGTCTGTAATAACGTCAAAAATTTAATTAATTTTAATAAAAAAATATTGAAACTTTTAATAATAAAAATTTCAATATTTATCATAATCGTTGTTTATGAAAATAACGTATTTAGTTATTAGAAATAATAGCCTAGTGAAAGGAATAACATATTATTCCAGTTGTTATCTTTGCTTGTGGCATAACCATCACTAGAACCAAATGCAGTATCATTTTTTGCATTAATATATTCTAAATAGAATTGAAGATTATCTTTGTATTTTGTATATACACCATTGATTAGGCGTTCAGAGTCAGAATAATCATTATTGTCTTTAAAATATCTGGAGTAATTTGAGTATAATATTGGACTGCTAAAGTTTTTGTAATTTAAGGGCAGTGCGTAGTTTATTTCAGTAGATAAAAAGTTGGCCTTATTTGCAACATTATAATAGCCATCAAAGAAACCAAAAGTTGAATATTTAGGATGATCTATATCTTTATTTTTAATATTTTGTCCACCATATATAATATTAAAACCTAATGGTCCAGCTTGTGTTTTCTGGAATACGGTCCAAACATTTCGATCACCTGTAGCATTGGTTTTTAAGTTGTCAATTTGACTGTGTAAATATGATGCACCAGCTTTTGTTGTAATTTTAGTATCTGAAATATTGTAATTAAAATCTTTATCTAATTTAATTGTGAACTGATTTTTTTCTTCTGTTTGTGTGCCATCTGCAAAATCAGGTTCTGCGGTTAAATTACTAGAATAGTGCGATGATTTTTTACTTTTACCTGTATAGCTCCCTGCATCACTAAAGAAATAACCTGCTGTTAAATTAAATGATTTTGGTGTGTATTGATAAGTTAAGCCGATATTATTTAAGTCTTCTAAACCTAAATTATAAAGTTGAGTTAAATTGTAAGTCGTACCGTAATAGCGGTCTAAACCAATTGGTACAGGTTGTAGGCCGGCAGTTACTTTATGTTCAGGTGTGAACTGATAGGCCAACCAAGCATTTATAGGAAAATGTATACCAGCTAATTTATCATGTGCTTCATATACACGATAATCTAAATGACCACTTAGGGCATTATTCTGATAATTTAACCATAAAACTGCATCGCTAAAATCAATTTTATTTCCACTGTTTTCTAAATAATCATTATGTGTATATTGGAAGCGAATAGTTCCACTTACATCTAGACCATTTTCATTATTTTCTGCATGTGAAATTTGATTGAATATTGAAAGAATAGATATTGATAAAATCAGTTGTTTAATCATGGCTTAAATTTAATTTAAAAGGTATTGTGTAATTATATGTTTGTATTTTGTTTTTAAGTATTAATATAAAGTGATAAATTAATTCTGATTATTTATATAAGACTTTAAAATGAATATTTATGGCATATAAATATGCCATAGATGTATTAAGTAATAATTAATCTTCTGATACTGGGGTTAAAATGCCTTTTACATTTAAGTCATCAGTGGTTTTCAGATATTCAGCGATGCGAGGGTCAGCGAAGATCTTTTGCAGTTTTACAATTTGCGGATCATCCTTTTTTGCCTCAGCAATGACTAAACGGCTGGCGAAAGTACGCGGTGCTGCTGGAAATAGAATGCCTTTGCTGCGCGGGATTTTACCTGCATCAAACTGAGCGACATAGCCAATTGCCGCATCAACAGAGTCTAGAGTGCGCGCCATAGACATCAATTCAATTTCAGTAAATTTAAAGCTGTGGGGATTCTCCTGAATGTCTTTAATTTTTGCTGTACGTGGTTCAATCGCAGGATTCAGTTTAATCAGGCCTTCACGCTGTAACAACCATAGCGCTTGACCTTGGTTGGCTAAATCGCTAGGAATGGCAAATACTGCATTTTTTGGCAGCTCATTAATGTTCTTATAACGGTCTGAATAAATTCCGAACGCCCATTGGAAGACTTCAGCTGTCGGCAGGAGTTTAAAGCCATTGGCGTCTGCGACTTGTTTCAGCCACCATTGATGCTGATAGATGGTGCCGGCAAATTCACCATCATTGACTGCGCGGTTGGCCTGAACTGGGTCCTGTACACCAACGGCTTCCAGCGTCACTCCATAATCAGGCGCAATATGTTTGCTGGCATATTCAATCAGGCTTTTTTCACCGATCATGGTCGGTTCATAATGAACTTTTAGCACATTGCTTTCTGCGGATGCCTGATGAGAGGAATTTTGCTTAAACAGGGCAAGGCCTGCAATGACGGCGATCACGACAATCGCGCCGATGATCAAAGGCAATTTAGTTTTTTTCTTCAGTTCAAATGGGTGCTGCGGGGAAGTCATAACAATGTCCGTATGTTGAATTAAGCATGTTTTAAGGAGGTGCTGATGCGGTTACCGATAAACTGCACCGCTTGAATGGTCGCGATCAGCGTGATAATCGTGGCGATCATGATGTGATGGTCAAAGCGCTGATAGCCGTAAAGCACCGCCAAATAGCCAATGCCGCCTGCGCCGATTGTGCCGGCAATTGCAGAGTATTCAATCATGGCAATCAGATTTAGTGTGGCGGCTGAAATCAGGCTAGGCAGCGATTCTTTCAGCTGTACCTGATGAATGATCTGCAGGGAAGTGCCGCTAGATACACGTCCGACAGAAGTGATCTCAGGTGGCAGTTCATTAAGTGCATTTTCGACCAAGCGGGCAAAAAATGGAATGCCAGCGATGGTCATGGGAACCACAGCCGCAGCAATACCAATAGTTGTTCCAGTCAGCCATTTGGTTAGCGGAATAATGGCAGCCATCAGCACCAGAAAGGGTAATGACCGGCCAATATTGACAATTGCACTAAGTGCGCCGTACAGCTTTCGGTTTTCGAATAGTCCGCGGTCAGAGCTGTTGAATAAAGCAATGCCGGTAATGCCGCCGATAATAATGACCAATGTCATCACGATGCCGACCATGGTCCATGTTTCTAAATAAGCCGGCAGCAGCATTTCAGGTATTTCTGTCCAAGGTGTATTTTGATCCAGTACGATATCTTTCGACATGATGTTTATTCCTTAAGCGGCTGCATACTGGGAACAGGGTGGTGCAGATTGAATGACTTTGAATTGCACATTCCATTTGGCCAGTTGGCTTTCTATCTGTGTTTTATGTTTGTTGTACAGCGCATCCGGCAGGCTGAAAATAATTTTGCCGACAGTGGCATTGCTGATCACTTCAACTGTAGATGTGTGCACATCCAGACCATATCCTGCGTAGATACTCAGCTGGCTGAGCCAGTTCAGTGGTGTATCCAATGCTGAGGAGTAGGTCGCTGAAAATATGGTATGGTCAGTCGGCAATACTGCTGGAATATGCAAGGGCAAAATTTTAGCGCCGATGGCCGATTCAGGATTTAAAATCAGGTCCAAGACACTGCCTTGTTCCGCGATTTCACCATGCGAGAGCACTGCGACATCGTCTGCAATTTGACGTACGACGTCCATTTCATGGGTAATTAAAATTACGGACAGCCCGAGTTCATCGCGCAGTTCAGTTAGTAGTTTTAAAATGGATTGTGTTGAATCAGGATCTAGGCCTGAAGTGGCTTCATCTGCAATTACGATACTAGGTTGCAGTGCTAAGGCGCGGGCAATCCCGACACGCTGCTGCTGACCACCAGAAAGCTGCGCAGGATAATGGTTGGCGCGGTCAGATAGCTTCACATTTTCCAGCAGGTAAGCGACCCGGTCTTTGATTTGATGATCCACCACGCCAAGAAATTCTAGGGGCAGGGCAATATTTTCAGCTGCTGTACGGCGCTTGAGGAGTGCTGAAGACTGAAAAATAAGGCCAATCTTCTGGCGCTGCTGGCGGAGTGCTTCAGCTGATAGCTTATTTAACACTGTGCCGTCTAAGATCAGCTCACCTGAACTCGGATGTTCTAATAGGCTTAAGCATTTGGACAGTGTGGATTTGCCTGAACCACTGGGGCCAACAATCGCAGTAATTTTGCCTTTTGCAATGCTGAGATTGATATCTTTCAGCACCTGTGCCGCGCCGCCATTTTTCAGCGGATAGCTTTTATTAAGATTTCGAATTTCATACACTGTGCAAAAACTTCAACTGAAACAAGAGCTGAAATTTAATCTGAATTTAATATGTTTATTAAATATAAATTTCTGCAGATTATATGCATTTAAAGGCATATATAAATAAATGAAAAGCTAATAATATTTAATAGAAATTATTTTAAATAAAAAGATTTCTTTCTCTAATTAATGTATAAAAAAAATCAGAAAATGATGCTAGCTTATTTTTATGACAAACAAGAGAGCATTTTATAATGACTTCTAAAATCGAAATAAAATTGACAGATGCACAGAATGTCCCTCGGGATTTTTATCAACATGATTCTTCGGCTCATGTAATACGATCTGATAAAGAAGCCATTGAAACAGCGCAGCGCTTAGCTGCTGATTTTGCTAAGGAAGCGTCGAAACGCGATCATGAACGTCGCCTGCCATTGCAGGAAGTACAGCAGTATTCTGCTTCCGGCTTATGGGGCATTACCATACCGAAAGCTTTTGGTGGTGCAGGTGTCAGCTATAAGACATTAGCCGAAGTCGTTAAAATTATTTCTAGCGCCGATTCATCTTTAGGTCAGATTGCGCAAAACCATTGGGCATTTCTAGAGCACATCCGTTTGGATGCCAGTCCAGAACAGCAGGAATTTTTCTTTGATCAGGTGTTAAAGGGCAAGCGGTTCGGCAATGCATTTTCAGAAAAAGGCTCTAAAACAGTAGCGGATTTAACCACAACGATTGATTTTAAATCCGATCATGCAGTGATTAATGGGCAGAAGTTTTTTGCCACCGGTGCACTACTGGCACATTGGGTGCCGGTGGTTGCCGTCAGTGATGGCAAGCCTTATGCCGCGCTGGTGCCCCAGCATACGCCTGGACTTACAATCATTAATGACTGGAGCGGATTTGGCCAGCGCACCACAGTTAGCGGTTCAGTGCTTTTAGAAAATGTTCAGGTAGATCTGAAGTACATAGTGCCGATTCATCAAGCCTTTGAACGTCCGACAGCTGCAGGCGCAATTTCCCAGTTTATTCAGTCTGCTGTAGATGCTGGCATTGCCCGAGGCGCGATTCAGGAAACCATTGACTATGTGCGTCAGCATGCGCGTCCATGGATTGATTCAGGCTTAGATAATGCTTATCAAGACCCGTACACCATCGCCAATATCGGAGAGCTGAAAATCAAGCTTCGCGCTGCTGAAGCTGTACTGGATTTAGCTGGCGAAGCGATTGACCGCGCGCTGGAAAATGCCACAGAAGAAACAGTGTCGGAAGCCACACTGCTGACCGCAGAATCCAAGGTGCTGACCACGGAAATTGCGCTGCTGGCGGCCAATAAGCTGTTCGAACTGTCAGGCACACGTTCGACGCTGTCTGAACTGAATTTAGACCGTCATTGGCGCAACGCGCGCACGCATACACTTCATGATCCCGTGCGCTGGAAACTTAATTTAGTCGGTAATTACTATTTAAATGATATTCCGCTGCCGCGCCATGCGTGGAGCTGAGAGGGAAAAACTATGACCATTCAAAATAAACAGAACTTATCTCTTGGCACGAACTATGAGCAGGTGGCTGGTAAATTCCGCCCGATCTTCCAGCGTATTGCAGAAGGAGCTTTGGCGCGTGAGAAAAACCGCGAGCTGCCGCGGGAACCGATTCAATGGCTGAAAGAAGCTGGCTTTGGTGCAGTGCGTGTGCCGACAGCGTTTGGAGGTGACAGCGTATCTCAAAAACAGCTGTTCCAGCTGCTGATTGAATTGGCCAAAGCGGATTCAAATGTCGTTCAGGCGCTGCGCGGTCATTTCGCTTTTGTCGAAGACCGTTTGAATGCGCATAAAACAGAAGATCAGAGCCTGTGGTTTCAGCGTTTTGTTGAAGGTGATTTGGTCGGTAATGCTTGGACGGAAATCGGCAAAGTTGAGATAGGTGATGTCGTGACCCGCGTGACTGAAAATGCGCAGGGGCAGCTGACGGTGAATGGACGCAAATACTATTCGACCGGCACCATTTTCGCGGATTGGATTGACTTATTTGCGTTAGATGAAACCACCAATCAGCATGTGATTGCAGCGGTTTCGACCCATGCATCTGGCATTAAAATCAGTGATGACTGGGATGGTTTTGGTCAAAAAACCACAGGTAGTGGAACGCTGGTGATTGAAAATGTGCCGGTCAGCCGTGAATATATTTTGCCTTTTGATCAGCGTTTTAAATACCAAACTGCTTTCTACCAGGTGGTGCATTTGGCAACGCTGGCAGGGATTGCGCAAAGCGCTGTTGCAGCCTTCAGTGATGAAGTTCGCAAGCGTACCCGTATTTACAGCCACGGCAATGCAGAGCTGGTGCGTGATGATGCGCAGATTCTGCAAGTGATCGGCAAAGCATCTGCTCAAGCGTATGCCAGTGAATCCATTGCGCTGCACGCAGCTGAAGCTTTGGACGGCGCATACTTGAGCCATTTCCAAAATGATCAGCTGCTGGATCAAAAGGCCAATGACCTTGCTGAACTTGAGTCTTCTCAAGGGCAGGTCGTAATTTCTGAACTGGTATTAAACTTGACCACAGAATTGTTCAATGCGCTTGGCGCATCTGCCAGTACAACCGAAAAGCAGCTCGACCGTTTCTGGCGCAATGCGCGCGTGGTGTCTTCACACAATCCGCTGATTTATAAACAAAAAGTCATTGGTGATTGGGAGATTAATAAAGCGCCGCTGCCTTATGTATGGCAAATCGGCAATAGTCCCGCAGCCAAACAGCAGGAAATTGCAGCTTAAAGTCTTTTTAAATGAAAAACTGAGAATTAAAACCGCATGATTGCGGTTTTAATTCTATTTATATCTTTAAAAAATATAATAGGGCTTATTTTATTTCGTGTTTTGTAAATATTTATAAATTCTAAATGATTAAATAAATTGCTGATATTTTAATACGAATAAATTAATTTTAATGATGCAGAGTTTTAAGCCATTATGAATATTAAACTTCAAGACCTTCAAATTGAAAATAATCAGGATATTCCTGAATCAGTATTTGTACAGCAGCAGCTGGTGCATATTATCCAAAATGATGCCGAAGCCATAGAAACAGCAAAAAAGCTTGCTGAACGTTTTAAGCAGCAGGCATCACACCGTGATGCCAACCGCTTGCTGCCGCTGCAGGAAATTGTTGAGTTTTCACAAAGCGGGTTATGGGGCATCAACATTCCTAAACAGTATGGCGGCGCGCAAGTGAAGCACCGCACGCTGTCACAGGTGATCCGCATCTTAGCCAGCGCCGATCCTGCACTGACACAGATATCAGAAAATCATCTTTCGTTTTTGGAACAAGTGCGCTTAGATGCCACTGAAGCACAGAAGCAGCTGATTTTCGGCAATATCCTGAAAGGTCAGCGTTTGGGCAATGCGCTGTCTGAACGCGGTGGTAGAACTGTAATTGACTTGAAAACCCGAATTACACCGAACGAGCAAGGCTATGCGGTAAACGGCAAGAAATTTTATGCCACAGGTGCAATCTTGGCGCATTGGGTTTATGCGGTAGGACTGGATGATGACGGCAATGAACTCACTGCATTGATTCCGCATCATGCTGCGGGACTGAACATTATCAATGACTGGTCGGGCTTCGGCCAGCGCTCTACGGCCAGCGGTACGGTGATTTTGGACAATATTCAAGTGGATGCTGAATATGTTATCCAAACGGGTGCAGGCGGTGAAAGCATTAATCTCGTCGGGACGATTTCACAGCTGATTCATTCATCAATTGATGTCGGCATTGCCCATGCAGCCATTGAGGATACAATTGAATTTGTAAAGAATTATACCCGTCCTTGGATTGATGCTGATCAGGAACATGCTGTGGATGATCAATTCACTCAAGCTGCAGTAGCTGATCTGAAAATCAAATTGCATGCGGCAGAAGCGCTGCTGGACCGTGCCGGTGATTATGTCGATGCTGCCTTGGAAAATTTGAACGAAGACAATGCCAATGCGGCTACTCTAGCGGTGGCTGAGGCCAAAGTGCTAAGTGCAGAAATTGCAATTTTAGCGTCGAATAAATTGTTTGAATTGGCCGGAACACGCGCAGCGCTGTCAGAGCTGAATTTAGACCGTCATTGGCGCAATGCGCGCATTCATACGCTGCATGATCCTGTGCGCTGGAAGTATAAGCTGATTGGAGAATATTATTTAAAAGGCAAATATTTGCCGCGCCACCCGTGGAGCTGATGAAAGGATTTGTTTATACGCAAAATTAATAATCAATGCAGCCTTTATTAATTCTGTTTTTTGCATATCAAAATAATATTTAAATTATTTTTTAAACAAGCATTTTTGTATATTTTTGCAGAATTGAAATATAGAACTGCTGCCATGATTAATATTGCAAATGCTGATAAGTATTTTAATGCAAAGAATAATAAAATCTTTGCATTAAAAAATATTTCCCTGCAGATTGACGCATCGAAAATAGTTGGAATCATCGGCTATTCCGGTGCGGGTAAATCAACATTATTAAGGCTGATGAATGGGCTAGAGAAAGCCGATGCTGGTCAAGTGGAGGTGTTGGGCCAGTCCATTCAGGATGCGTCTGAGCGTGAACTGAAAGCACTGCGAAAACAGATTTCCATGATCTTTCAGCATTTCAATTTACTGAAGACCAAAACAGTATTTGACAACATTGCATTTCCGTTACGTTTAGACAGCAGCTTAAACAAAAAACAGCTAGAGCTGCGTGTAGAGGAATTGGCGCATCAAGTTGGCTTAACCGAGCATTTGCATAAATATCCGAAACAGCTTTCAGGTGGTCAAAAACAGCGTGTCGGCATTGCCCGAGCTTTGGCAAATTCACCGAAAATTCTGCTGTGTGATGAAGCGACCAGCGCACTTGATCCGATTACTACACATGAAATTTTAAACTTGCTGCTGCAAATCAACCGAGATTTAGGCATTACCATCGTGCTGATTACACATGAAATTGACGTGATCCGCCGTATTTGCGATGACGTTGTGGTGCTGGAAAAAGGTCACATTGCAGAACAGGGGCCAGTGGATCAAGTGCTGCTGCATCCTGCGCATGAGATTTCCCGCTCTTTGATCTTAGAAAATACCGATATTGATGAAGTACATCTGTTGCCAAACTCACAGATCATCCGTGTTACTGCAATTGGTGAGCTGGCGCAGCGTCCAGTGTTTGAAACGTTGGCGATTAAGCATCAGGTGAATTATCAAATTCTGCATTCCAAAGTCGAACGCACCAAAACTTCGCTGTATAGCCAATCCATTCTGTCACTTCACGGGCTGGGTATCACTTGTTACCTTGAGCAGATGGAACAGCAGGGTGCACATATTGAAATCATTCACGGCGCTGCGCCACGCATAACGGAGGCAGCCTAAATGCTCGAATTAATTGCAAATTTGGATTATCAAGAACTGTTGGATGCGACTAAAGCGACATTGCTGATGCTCGGGCTTTCACTACTGTTTATTGTGCTACTGGGCCTGCCTTTAGGTGTGGCGATTTATTCGTTTGCCAACAGCCGGATTAAGAAGCATCCCGTACTTTATTCCATCCTGTCGTTCTTCATTAATATCATCCGCTCAATTCCGTTCATTATTTTAATGATTTTGCTGATGCCTCTGACTGCGATTATTACAGGTACAACTATTGATGTTGCCGGTGTTATTCCACCGATTATTGTTGCAGGTATTGCATTCTTTGCGCGCTTGACTGAAACAGCACTGCATGAAGTCGATACAGGCGTGATTGAAGCGGCGCAATCCATGGGGGCGAGCTACTGGCAGATGGTGAAGGGTGTTCTGCTGCCAGAGGCACGTGCGCCGATCATTGCTGCGGTTACGGTGACCAGTATCGCGCTAGTGGACTATACGGCGGTATCTGGTGTAATTGGCGGCGGCGGTTTAGGGGACTTAGCCATTCGATACGGCTATCAGCGTTACCAAACCGAAATTATGCTGGTGACAGTCATTCTGCTGATCGTGATTGTGCAAATCATGCAGTTCATCGGCAACAAAGCAGTGTTGTATTTTTCCAAAAACTACACTTAAGCCATCCAAAAATTCAAATACAACACATTGAATACTTAACTTAAAGGAACAACGATGAATACGTTAAAAAAATTAGCAGCAGTTATTAGTATTGCTGCGGTATCTGCAGGGGCTTGGGCAAATCAAAGGGTCACGATTGGTGCCAGCGCAACACCACATGCTGTAATTTTAGAGCACATTAAACCTGAGCTGGCAAAGCAGGGTGTTGATCTGAAAATCAGAGTCTATTCAGATTATGTACAGCCGAATACCCAGCTGGTATCGAAAAAACTGGATGCCAATTATTTCCAGTACCGCCCGTTTTTAAATGATTTTAATGCCAAAACAAAATCGAATTTAGTGCCTGTAGTGCCAGTACATATTGAACCGTTTTTGCTATATTCATCAAAAATTACCAATTTAAAACAGCTGAAAGATGGCGCAACTATCGCGATTCCGAGTGATCCAGTCAATGGCGGGCGTGGCCTGCTGCTTTTAGCTAAACTGAATTTGATCACTTTAAAGCCAGGCTTTAAACAGCTGGCAGTACCAACAGATAAACTACCGTCAGTCCGTGATATTGCATCTAATCCAAAGAAACTGAAAATTAAAGAGTTGGATTCAGCAATGCTGCCGCGAACTTTGTCTCAGGTAGATTTAGCTGCATTGAACTGCAACTACGTACTGGAAGCGAAGCTGGATATTAAAAAATCGCTATATATTGAAAGCGGTCAGGACGGTAAAAACATCTGGGCTGAATATTTAGTTGTACGCCCAGGCGACCAAAAGAAACCTGAAATCCAAAAAGTCGCAAAAGCGTTGAACAGCGATTCAACCCGCCAATTTATCAAGCAGCACTTTAAAGGTGAAATTTATACTGCATTCTGATGAGCTGAAAAATAAAAAAGGCATTGTGATCAATGCCTTTTTTATTGGCTATATATTATGAACAGAGTGTTTGGCTATTTGATTATTCAATCTAAACGGAAGTGTATTACTTCTTTCGCTGTTTGTGCGGGCAATTTAAAGGAATTCTTTAGATCATGGAGAGAGGCTGAGTCAAGGTGTGGATGCTTTAAATTGATATCCAATCTCGATCAATAAATGTATCGTAAAATTGTGTGAATAATTGGGATCTATGCAAAATGCATTTGGCCGCAGCTTATGCAAGAATGTGTATTCACGATTAATTTCATAACGGCATAACGGGAAAAGAAATACGTATAAGATCCAATGATGTTTCCCAATAAAAATACAGATTAAAAAAAACGCTTGGAAAATCAATCCAAGCGCATGCTGAGAAAAGTAAAACAGAATTATTTTGTACTGACTACACTTGGCCGATACGCCATTGGTAAGGAGGCAAAGTTCCATTCACACTGAAATCACCCACAATGCGGTCTTTATAGATGCGCGGGTTGTGAGAAGCCAATGTGCGGATGTTTCGCCAGTAGCGGTCTAGTGCCAAGTCTTTATCTGTTGCAGAAGCGCCAAGTGCATCAAAGATAATCGTTGATGCATTTAAGGCCAAATCAGAAATAATCGTTTGAGATTGCGCGATTTCCAATTCTGCAATTGCATTTTGATCTGCTTCTTCAGCGAGATTATTAAGGAAAGCAGATTCATAGGCGCGCTGCAAAGCTTGCGCATTTTTCTCAATGATTGCGCCAGAGGTGTAGGCTGCGCCTCGGATTTTTCCTACGACTTGCAAGATTTGCGGGTCATGGCGCACATGCGTTGAATTAGCATGACTGTAGTTACGAGTGCGTTTTTCTACTGCTTTGGACACATCATAAGCAGCGGAACGAGTTAAACCGGTGATAATTGATAGCTGAATCAGTTGGTAAAAACCTGCTGAATATTTAAACCTATCATCATCGGGAAGTACATCCGCAGGATCTACTTCAACATTATTGAAAATAGTTGTGCCGCTAGCAGTTAAGACTTGGCCAAAGCCATTCCAGTCATCAATCACGTCGACGCCTTCTGCATGGCGTGGGATGATGATTGAAGCTGAATTACCTTCTAAATCCGTAATGCCGACGTCAATCCATTCCGCATATAGGCTGCCTGTGGTGTAATATTTTCTGCCGTTCAGCACCACGCGTCCTTCTGCAGTTTTGGAAAGATGCGTGCTGAATTTTCCGATAGATTCCTTGCCGCCTTCAGACCAAGCGCTGCCGACAGTTTGACCTTGACCGATACGTTCTAGCCATAGGCGTTTGTAGTCAGAATCTGCAAGCAGCAGGATATCTTCAGTAAAGCCGAAATGCACACGGAGTGCTTGCGGCAAGTTGGCATCAGCTTGTGCTAGTTCAATGAGTAGGGCGAACAATTCTGGAATCGTCGCATCAAAACCGTTATGACTTTTAGGCAGGCGTAGGCGTGTAAATCCAACATCTTTCAGCCATTGCAACTGTTCAAATGGCAGCGTATGCGTTTTTTCACGCGCATTCGTGCTTGTACGGATTTTGTTGAAAATTGGACGGAAATTTTCCGCCAGCTCATCATAGCGTGAGGAAGGTCCTTGTCCCCATACTTGATAAATAGAAGACTCTTGTGAAAGCTGATGTTTTAATTGCGTAGGCGGATTTAAATTAGTAAGCGCTGTCATAATAAAATAAGTAAAACAATAAAGATAAAATACTAATCGAGCAGTTTATTTTATAAAGTAATAAAACAAGATATTGAAATGAGAAAATAATATTAAATGAATTAATTTAACCCGAATCGCGGATAAGAAATTGACTTGAAAAATAGGATACTGGGAGCAGTCCAGTCA